>JAZODE010000156.1:0-17494 GCA_045596885.1 Victivallaceae bacterium | reverse complement strand
ATTATTCAGATGGGATATGACGATATCTTCATCCGGTATAATGAACTGCACTCAAGTTACTGAACCGCCGTATGCCGAACGGCACGTACGGTGGTGTGAGAGGACGGCTGTCCAAATAATGGACAGCCTCCTACTCGATTTTGCGCAGTTCTTCCAGGCGCTCTTCGCAGACGATCTTGAGAATGGGGTTGAGCACCAGACGGAATTCTCCTTCCATAACTTTGGGGAGGTCGTAACTGGAAACATTGAAGCGGTGATCGGTCACACGGTTCTGGGGGAAGTTGTAGGTTCTGATGCGTTCGCTGCGGTCGCCGGTGCCGACTTGAGAGCGTTTGTCGGCGGCGGCTTTTGCGGCTTCCTGCTGCTGTTTGTGTTCAAGGAGTCTGGCGTAAAGGATGCGCAAAGCGATCTCCTTGTTGCGGTGCTGGGATTTTTCCTGCTGGCTTGCCACGGAAACCCCGGAAGGAATGTGTGTCACCCGCACGGCGGAGTCGGTGGTGTTCACATGCTGCCCCCCCGCACCGCTGGAACGGAACACATCAAAGCGCAAATCTTCCGGATCAAGATCCAGCTCCACGGCTTCTGCTTCGGGCATAACGGAAACGGTGACGGTGGAGGTGTGGATCCTGCCTCCTGCTTCGGTAGCGGGGATGCGCTGGACCCGGTGGACTCCTGACTCATACTTCATCAAGCTGTAGACATCGGTTCCTGAAATGGAAAAGGAAACATCCTTGATGCCCCCCAGATCGGTGGCGGAGTGGTCGAGGATCTCCACCTTCCAGTGCTCCTGTTCGGCAAAGTGCATATAGGCGCGGTATAAATCGGCGGCAAAGAGGGCGGCTTCATCGCCTCCTGCGGCGGGTTTGATCTCAACGATGATGTTTTTGGAGTCGTTGGGATCAGGGGGGATCAGGGCAAGCTGTATTTTTTCTTCCAGCGCCGGGGCACGGCGTTCAAGTTCGGCAATTTCTGCTTCAAGGAGTTCCCGCATTTCCGGATCGTTCTCTCTGGCGAGAGCGGTACGGTTTCCGGTGATCTGCTGCAAGGTATTTTCCCAGGCGGAAAAATCGGCAAAAAGGGATTCCAGCTTGCGGTGTTCGCTGCCGAGTTTGCGTGACTCCTCAACTTTGGCGTAGACAGCCGGATCGGCAAGCAGTGCGGCAAGTTCCTTTTCTCTCTGGCGCAGATTTTCGATGTATGCTTTGATTTCGTCGGGGGACATCTTGAAAACTCCCTGATTTATTGAGGCAATTTCAAAACTCCTCAAAATTGTCAAAGCGCCCTCGCTTCGATCTGATAAAGGGAGCGTTTTTGGCTGTTACCTTGCAGGTAGCAGCCTCAAACTACCCTTTACAGCTCTTTGCGAATGACATCTTTGCCATTTTTTGAATGACTTTTGAAATTACCTCTATTCACAAAAACCGCCTTTGACGGTTACAAAAAAACCGCCTTTGACGGGCGGTTCTTTCGTATTCACACTGAGCAGGGCGCTCAGGCCTTCTTGTAGCGGCGGTTGAACTTGTCAATACGACCGGCGGTGTCAACAAATTTCTGCTTTCCGGTGAAGAAGGGGTGGCACTTGGCGCAGATACCAACTTTGTACTCAGGACGGGTGGATTTGATGTGCCACACTTCGCCGCAAGCACAGGTCACGATGGCATCGCCGTAAGTCGGATGGATGTCTTTTTTCATTGTTTTACCTGCCTTATTTTAAGAATTGATTACATTTGAATAACAACATTGGAATAATATAGCATTGAAAAGATTTTTTTCAAGTTTGATTGTGATTTTTTTTGAGATTTTTCCGTCACCGGCGTGATGACCGGTAAAAAAATCCAAAAAAAATCAAAAGAGCACTTGTAATAATCCGCAGTTGTATTAATTTAAACTCAGTTATTCATTTGCTTAGCAAACGCAGCAAGGAGGCCGTTGCCGTGAAAATAAATGTTTCTGATTACTATTCCCCTGAGGAGTGGAGCATTTTCAAAGCCGAGTCCGCCAAACACGAGACTCCTTTTGTCGTCGTCAATCTGGATATCATCCGCCGCAAGTACGAGGAGCTGCGCAAGTTCTTTCCTTTTGCCAAGGTCTATTACGCCATGAAAGCGAATCCCGCCCCTGAGGTCCTTGAGTTGCTCAGGGATCTGGGATCCTGCTTTGACATTGCTTCACGGTATGAGCTTGACCGTGCCTTGAGCATGGGGATCTCCCCCGACAGAATGAGTTACGGCAACACCATCAAAAAGGTCTCTGACATCAAATATTTCTACGAAAAGGGAGTCCGGCTCTACGCCACCGACAGCGAAACGGATCTGCGGAACCTTGCCAAATATGCGCCGGGTTCAAGGGTTTTCTGCCGCATATTGTGCGAAGGCAGCGAAACGGCGGATTGGCCTCTTTCGCGGAAATTCGGATGTCACCCGGATATGGCGATCGACTTGCTGGTCCTTTCCCGTGAACTGGGGCTGAAGCCCAGCGGTATCTCTTTTCATGTGGGTTCCCAGCAGCGTGAGATCGGTTCCTGGGACTCTGCCATAGCCAAGGTACGCTACATTTACGATTACATGGAAAGCGAAGGTATCGACCTTGATCTCATCAACATGGGGGGCGGATTCCCAGCCAAATACATCAGCAAGACCAATGAGATGGAAGTTTACGCCAATGAGATCACCCGTTATCTCAACGAGGACTTTGGAGACGATCTGCCTGAGATCATCCTTGAACCGGGGCGTTCTCTGGTAGGTGAGGCAGGGATCCTTGTTTCTGAGGTGGTGCTCATCAGTCAGAAATCCTCAACGGGCGTTGACAAGTGGCTTTATATCGACGCTGGCAAGTTCAACGGGCTTGCCGAGACCTGGGATGAATCCATCAAGTACCCCATCTACTCCGAAGCCCGCGGGGAGGATTGTGAAGACTTCATCATCGCCGGTCCCACCTGTGACAGTCAGGACATCATGTACGAATACTTCCGCAACCCGCTGCCTGCTTACATCAAGCCCGGGGACAGGATCTACTGGTTCAGCTGCGGCGCCTACACCGCAAGCTACGCCTCTTGTGAATTCAACGGATTCCCCCCCATCAAGACCTATTTCACAGACACCCGGAAACAGGATGTCTGAGAAAACCTCATCGGTGTGTATCAGAGCAATTCTCACGGTATTTGGGGGCAAAAAAAAAGGTTCTTCGACGTTTTATGACAGAAATAGGCAGAAAAATATAAAAATCTGAAAGATGGAATTGAAAAAGACTGGAATTGCACCTATTGTTAAGTGTCCAACAAAAACAGTAGGAGGTAAGCAATGCCAGTCAGCCTATACTATACACAGAAAGTCCGTGGATTTCAACAGGAACAAGTAAAATATTCAACAAAAAGTGTAGAAATCCGTCTAAAACGCACCAAACATCAGTGTCCGCACTGCGGTTCAACGTCTGTAACTGTTGAACCGGTCCGACCCCGTCGGATCCGCGGCGAATCTCTCGGCTGTTGCCGAAAAGTGGTGCTTGAATTTACTATTCACCGGCTGTACTGTCACCGTTGTCACCACCGGGAAATGGAACACATCCCGTTTCTTTCCCATCCCAAAGCCAGATTGACCAAAGCACTGGAAAGAACAATTCTGGAACTTCGTCCTCACATGAGTATTCAAGCTCTTGCCAATTTCTATGATTTGCGTTGGCATACCATTAAGGAATTGGAAAAGAAACAGTTAAAAAAGAAATATGCCCGTATTCAAACCACTCACATCAAAGCGATCGGCATTGATGAAATCCATGTGGGCAAGGGAATGCAGAATCAACAATATCTAACCATTGTTCGCGATTTGCAATCAGGAGCAGTTATTCATGTTGGAGAGGGCAAGGGCATTTCAGCCCTTGCCGGGGCTTTAAAGAAGTTGAAGAAAAGCAAATTGCGAATCGTAACAATGGATATGGCAAACGCTTATTACTCATGGATTTCAGACAATTTTCCCAATGCGCACATCGTTTTTGACCATTTCCATGTAATAAAGTTGATGAATGACAAATTGGACTTGGTTCGGCGCAGAATTACAGCGAAGATGGATGAAACGCAGCGAAAGCAGTTAAAGGGATTACGGTTTATTTTTCTGCAAAACAATGAGAATTTATCGGAAGATGCCAGGATGATCTTAAAGAATATGCGTGGAGATTTTCAAGATTTGGGAGATGCTTATATGTTCAAAGAAGCGTTACGCAGCATTTATCGACAAGCAAAAGACTCATACCACGCAAGAATGGCTTTTCACCGATGGTGCAAACTGGCAGAAGAAACCGGAATCCCCGAATTAAAAACAATGGCAAGAACGATCCGGGATAAATTGGATGGAATTGTGACCTATTGGACTTTCAGGCATATCAGCAATGCAAAAATGGAAGGATTCAACAACAAGATCAGATGGCTAATAAAACAGGCTTATGGCTTCAGAGACCGTGAGTACTTCAAATTGAAAATCTATCAACTGCCGGAAATTTCAAGCTCAAAGGAGATATGAGTTTATGTCACAAACCGTCGAAGAGGCAAAAAAAATGGAGCCAATGACCGGATTCGAACCGGTGACCTATTCATTACGAGTGAATTGCTCTACCAGCTGAGCCACATTGGCACCTTGTATTTATAATATAACCTCTCTTTTCCTCATTGTCAAGGGAAAGAGAGGTTTTTTTGTGAAAATTAGCCGTAAATTCAGAGGGCAACGTCAAAGTTGCGCGCTGCGAGGAACTTTTTCAGTTCCGGGATGTCGATCATGTGGAAGTGGAACACTGACGCAGCAAGCAGCACGGTGGCACCGGCTTCGGCGGCTTCGGCAAAGTGTTCCATGGTTCCGGCGCCGCCGGAGGCGACGATCTCGGCGTTGCAGACATCGTGCATGGCTTTGATGACAGGCAGATCGTAACCGGTCTTGGCGCCGTCACCGGCTTTGCTGGTGGGCAGAATGGTTTTGACACCGTAGCCATCCACCTTTTTGGCGAATTCAACGGCATCGAACCCGGTTGCGGTGCGTCCGCCGTCGATGTAGACTTCGTAACCGGAGGGCAGGGCGGGGTTCACATCCACATCGATGGCGACGGTGACGGCATCCACGCCGAACTCTTTGATAAGGTCGGGGATCAGCTGGGGATTGCGGAACGCTGCACTGCTGGTGGAAATCTTATTGGCACCTGCTTTGAGCACCACTCCAGCGGCTTCCACACTGTTGATACCGCCCCCCACGGTGAAGGGGACGGTGCACACTTCGGCAACCCTTTTCACCACATCGGCAAGGGTGGCTCGTTTTTCAACGGTGGCGGTAATATCCAGCAGCGCCAGTTCATCGGCACCTGCGGCACAATACGCCTTGGCGCACTCCACCGGATCACCGGCATCGGCGATGTCCACGAAATGCACTCCTTTTACCACCCTGCCTTCGCGCATGTCAAGGCAAGGCATGATCTTGATCTTTGCCATTTTCTCTTTTTTCATCCTCAATATTATTTCAAACGCCTCATGCGTTTTTATCACTTGTGCCAGGTGGCAATATCGTCATCCAGCTTGTCGCCGCCTTCAGCAGCGTTTTTGCCATTATTGTTTTCTCCATTGGGACCATAGGAGTAAATTGCAGTTTTTCCTAAAATATATTTGCTGGGATCATCGGGTCTAACGATACGTTCATTGCCGTCAATATTGATCAGAATATTATAGGGATTTCCCCAAGGATCACGCCACAGATAAGGGATATTGGGACCAGCATTGTAGTTGATCGTGGGATCAAAATTGCTGTGAGGGTCAAGAAATTTGATTTTGCGAGAATTGTGCTGATAGCCCAAAAAATCACCGGTGCTATTTCCGCATTTTCCAGTTCCAGTCAATTCTGCTATCAAAGAGTTGTAATCATCAGGATTACCGGCTCCAATCCTGACAAAATAAGTTGAGTTACTGCCGGAGGTGATGTTACTGTCACTTGACTTGCTTTTAGGATCAGGGGACAAATTAGAAGATGAATTTTTACCGGTTGCAATCGGCACTTGCAAAGAAGAACCGGAGCCGGTTGTTTTCAAAATTCTTCCATAAGTCTGATCCATCTGAGCCAGCGCCATCTGGATGGCTTTCATATCGGACTTTGCCTGAGTGATGCGTCCCTGCTGGGCGCCGCCGATGACAGCGGGGAGAACGAGTCCGGCGAGGATCACAACGATGCCGACCACGACAAGAAGTTCAACAAGGGTAAAATATCTCTTTTTCACGGGGTATTTTCCTTTCTTTGATTTTAGAAAAAACAGTGTGTCACACACATACTGTATCTGCAAAAAGCCCTTTTGTCAAGAGAAAAATATGAAATTTTGCCAAAAAATTCCCTTGAGGTCTTGACAAATCCCCCTTGCAAGGTTATTATATATTGGACACAACTCTAAACACTACGGAGAACACGATATGAAAAGACACACATTTACTCTCGTTGAGCTGCTGGTCGTTGTGGGTATCATCGCCCTGCTGGCAGGACTCATCATCCCCGCCGTGGGCATGGCACAGACCTCCGCCCGCCGCACCGCCTGTCTGAGCAATCAGGGACAGGTCATGAAAATCATGCGTGCTTATATGAATGAAGGAGATGTGCAATTTTTGCCGGGCAATACCAATTTCACTTGGACTCAGTCTCTGGAAAGCGGCAATAAACTGCAAAATGATATGACGGTTGCCCGTTGTCCGGCAATTATTCCCAAAAACGCCGCAGATTTATCAACAGTTACCGGCAATGCTCGCCGGGATGCCTTGCAAGAGGCGTATGGGATGATATACTCAACTCCAGCAGCTGTTCCCGGTATAGATTTCAAAAGCACCAGGGCGTTAAGGTTTAACAACGATTTTATTGTTGCTGCCAACCAATTAGCTTTGGGCGGATGTTCTGCAAAGCTTGAAAATGAACAAGTCGTTGGAAAGGCGAGAATAAATTTCAATGCCACTGCTGCTCCCGGAACTACTGATGAGTGGGGGCGTCCTACTTTAGTTCATGGTGGGCAGGTAAATCTCTTTTTTCTTGATGGACACACAGAATCTTTCACAAAGGAAGGTCTTTATTTGAAGCGTTATTATACCCATGTTACCGATGCTGATAGCAGAGAAGCACGGCGCGTGGCGCAATCAGAGGATGCTGATTGGATTTTTGATCCTGATGCTGATTGATACGAGATGCTTTTACCGCCAAGCGTTCGGGAAAGAGGAGCCGGATGCTTTTTTAGCGGTTTACCGGATAAATAAGAAGAAAAGGAGAAAAGAAAATGTCATCGATCAAACTTTACAACAAGACAGGCGACGAAAAAGCAGTTGCCATCCAGAATGCTGTGGAAAAGCAGTTCGGATTTGTTCCCCAGGTCTTTCAGGCGATGGGCAGGAACGGGGAGTTCCTTGAAGCCGTGCTCAAGGTGGCTGATGCCGCCGGAAAAGGACTTGACCCCAAGACCAAGGAACTCATCATCATCGCATGCAGCGCCGTCAACGGATGTCAGTACTGCCTTGACGCCCACCGTGCCGCAGCACTCCAAGCCGGATGCACCGACGAAGAGATCACCGCAGCTGTGGAAGTGGCGGCATCCATCAGTTTGTTCAACAAATTCAACGGTGCCATCGGATTGACCTCTGACATCAAGGCTCCTGTGAAGTAAACACAGTAAAAACACTTTCCGCCTGCCGCAAGAGATGACCTTTTGCGGCAGGTTTTTTTTGCCCCAACTTCCGCCCCAAGCTACGGAGCACCGCACCGATTCAGATTTTTTTAGGAGCCTTGAGTTGAAAAATTGCTTTGTGCAGTGTATATTACAACAGCAGGAGTTGAAAAGATGAAAGATATCACCGGCAGCGTTTATAATTTCAAAGACTTGATACAGGGGGAGTTCCTGTATGTTGACAAAACAGAATATATCTGGCAGCTGATAAGACCGGCAAGAGGGATGTATTTTTTGTCACGCCCGCGCCGTTTTGGTAAATCGTTGACTGTCTCCACGCTTAAAGTTGTGTTTGAGGGGGATAAAGAGCTTTTCAAAGGCCTTGCCCTCTATGACAAACCCTACGACTGGAAAAAATATCCTGTGATCCATTTGGATATGGCAAACTGCGATGTTCATTCGGAGGAGGATCTGCGGGACTATCTTGTTCATTTGATGGAGCGTTTGGCACAACAGCACAATGTGACTGTAAAGATCAAGCGTAATTTGCTGGCTTCCTCCTTTGCTGATTTGATTGAAGAAATTGCCCGGCAGGGCGAGGTCGTCATTTTGCTGGATGAATACGACAAACCGATCCTGGAAAATATTTCCAACCCCCATGTCTCAACGATCAGGGATACTCTTGCGGACTTCTATTCTTCCATAAAAAAAGAAGCTGACTGTGAGCGCTTTGTTTTTATTACAGGGGTATCAAAGTTCTGCCATGTCTCTTTGTTTTCCAAATTGAATAACCTTACCGACATTTCCATGGATGCCAGATACGCAACCATGCTTGGCTATACTCAGCAGGAAGTAGAGGCGAATTTCGGCGACCGTATTGCGATCCTTGCACAAAACGGGGAAATCGAAAGTTACAGAAACAGGATCAAAGAGTGGTATAACGGATACCGTTTTCATAAAAACGCCCTGACGGTTTACAATCCTGTCTCTTTAGCATACTTTTTTGAGAACGATGGAGAATTCAATAACTATTGGTTCTCTACGGGCACGCCCTCCTTTTTGTTGGAACTCATAAAAAAACAGCGTTTTGATCTTGAAAAAGTTTTGGAGTCTCCGGTTTCAGGTTTTGCATTCAATGCTTATGAAATCGACAGACTCAATCCCCTGACTCTGTTGCTGCAAACCGGGTATCTTACCATTGACAAAGCTGTTGAACGCTACGGCGACACGGTATATATGCTCCGATTCCCCAATCTGGAAGTCAAGGGGGCTTTTGAAGCGTACCTGACAGGCGATTGCAGCGGACTTCATGCAGATCAGGTCAAAGATTCTGTTTACAGACTTGCCGACAAAGTAAGCGCAGGGGATGTTGATGGATTTCTTGAGACAATGAAAGTGTTTTTTGCCAAAGTGCCTTACGATGTCCATTTGAAGAATGAAAACAATTTTCAGCTGCTCTTTTACTCTGTCTTTATGCTGCTTGGTATCAGCATCACCGCTGAGTCAAAAACAAACAATGGCAGAATTGATGCCGTTGCAGCCAATGAAGATTTTGTATTTATTTTCGAGTTCAAATTGAACAAAAGCGATGAGATCGCCTTACAACAGATCAAAGAACGGGATTATTATCGCCGATATATGAACTCCGGAAAAAAGATTTTTCTTGTGGGCGTAAACTTTGATCAGGAAGCAGGACTAATCGGCAGTTGGACTTACGAGAAACTTTGAAACGGGGACCCATGATCCCCTTCAAAACGGTCAAAGCCTTCTTCCGGCAACCGGAAAGAGAAAGGCGTTTTCCGGCTGTTACATTTGGTGATTTCGCCTGAAGTCAACTGTGTTTGCCGGAAATTTTAAAAAAATTTACACAAAACGCTCCAAATGCTATTGAAAAATGCTTTTTTTAATGCTATTGTAATAAAAGTGGCGATGTTAACGATAACATGAGGGCAAAATGTCATGGCAGAATTTGTGAGTCTCAAGGATGTGGCGCGTTTGGCAGGGGTGAGTTTGATGACCGTGAGCCGTACTTTCAACAACCGCGACTCTGTGGCACCTCCCACCCGTCAAAAGGTCCTTGCCGCAGCCCGGGAACTGGGATTTATCCCCAATCAGCTGGGGCGGGATCTCAGACAGGGCGTGACCCGCAATGTGGGGGCACTGCTCTCTCTCTGCCACCCTTATCTGGATCTGCAGTACATGCGGAACTTGTCGTGGAAACTTCTGAGTTCCGGTTACAGCTGCCAGCTGGTTGACTCCATGTCTGATCCTGAATTGATCATCCGCACTCTTGAGGAGTTCTACTCCCGGCGCTTTGCATTGATCATCTTCCGGGCATCATCGGGACTGCTGGCATCAGAAAAGATCGTGGAATTGCTGAAACGCTTTCCCGCTGTGGTTCTGATATGCCGCGCCGGTATCGAAGAAAGAAAAGATCTGGAGTTCTGCGACAGGATCATCTGGGAATCGGGAACTGCTTTTGATGAAGCAGTTACTTATCTGAGGAAAAAAGGGCGTTCAAAGGCACTTGTTTTTTCTTCAAATACCCGCTCTTTGCTGATGGATATTGCCCGGGAAAAGGGATTGGAGTGTCAGAGCTTTGACAGCGGCGACTGGGTCAGTAATTCCCACAGAGAAATCAGGATAATCGATGAGAATTTTCCCGGGGAGTTCCCTTTTGATACTGTCTTTTCCAAAGTCGATGAGACAGCGGTCATAATGATCGATCATCTGCGGAAAAGAGGGCTCCGGGTGCCGGAGGATGTGGCGGTCATCGGCTACAACAATACCCTTGTCGAAGGGATCAGCCCCATCCCCCTTGCCAGTGTGGACTGGAACATTGGGCAAATGGAAAAAACGCTGGAACATGTGGTTATGGAACGGCTGAAAAATCCGGATTCTCCGAAGATGATTGAAAACGTGTCTTACCGGTTTGTTCGCAGAACTTCCTGCGGATGAATAGGAAAAATGATAAAAACAAGGAGTTGCTGAATATGAGGAAACATAAATTTACGCTGATCGAATTACTTGTTGTTATCGCCATTATTGCGATTCTCGCTGCCATGCTGCTGCCTGCACTGAATCAGGCCCGGGAAAAGGGCAAGAGTGCCAAGTGTATGGCCAATTTGAAGGATATCAATTTGGGTGTTCAAGGCTATTGTGATGCCTTCAAAGGGATCATGCCGCTGGAAAGCGGTCTGGCACAGAGCTCTTTCTGGCAGACCTGTTTCGTTCTGTTGAAATTGATCGATACGACTATGCCTTCTTCTGCACGGCCCCGTCCTAAAGGACTTTATGATTGTCCTTCAGAGACGTATGCACCGGGAATAAACGGCGGCAAAACAGAGGGTGTGTGGAATACCTATAAAGGGTGTGCTTACGGGCTCAACCGTTATCTTTCCAGAAAATATTCTTCTTCAGGCAGCGGAACGGGACCGACGAACGCTTATCCCATCTGGCGCAAACTCTCCAAAGCCAAGTATCCTTCTGTGACTATGTCTGTTGCTGACAAGTGGACTTCCAGAACTCCGGGGGCAACTGATACCCGCTGTCAGGCCGGCGTTCGTCCCCGGTACTGGGAGATCGGGGAACGGCACCTCGGCAGATGGAATTACGGGACCCTTGACGGCGGTGTGAAATCACGGAAAAACTATCCGTTGAGAGGTGTCGCTTACGATCATGGAGACTGGCTCTATTCACCCACTGACTGGAAGGCTGAAGCAAAGACTTATCCTTGATACTGAAAATCAATGAATGAAATAAGGAGAAAAATGAAATTTTCAGGAATTGTTGTTCTGCTTTTTGCAGCGGTTCTGGGCTTGTCTGCCGTGACCGTCGATCCCGCCAAAGCAGAGATCGTCGTTGACAGCAAGGCGGACGGTGTCGTCCAGTTTGCCGCTGTGGAACTGCAGAAGTATGTAAAAACCATTACCGGCAAAAAAATGCCCATCGTCAACAAAAGAAGTGCCGGTAAATACGGCTTTCTGATGGGAACGCCCGCCAACGTTAAGCTGAAACCCGAAGAAGCTGTATGGGAAGTGGGCGAAAAAGAGACCCGCCTTTATGGTGACAGCACCCCCACAGAAACGAATAAGATCCTTTTGTCCCGGGTCCTCTCTGTCAGAAGCCGTTCCGGCGATCTGACAGCTGTATACGCCTTTCTGGAGCAGCAGTTGGGGGTGCTTTTCAAGGCTCCCGGTCCATTGGGGCTTTCTTACACGCCTGCGGCGGTTCTGAAGCTGAAAGAGGGGAAATACAATTGGGTCCCCGCTATGACCTTCCGCTATTTGTGGCCGGACCGCAATCACCGGGGCGCCAGACGCTACGACAATAAAAAAGAATGGAAGAATGATAAAAAACTCAGTATTCTTCCTGCGGAGTTTATTCCTGCAACAAAAGCTGAATATGAAAAGAAAATGTTTGAAACACTGCTGTGGCTGAAACAACAGCGTATGGGCCGCAGTGAACACTACTCTTTCGGCCATTCCTTCACCCGGTGGTGGGCTATGTACGGTAAAACCCATCCTGAATATTTCGCTCTTGTTCAGGGCAAACGTCAGCCCCGTTTCAAGGGTATGGGCAGCCGGGTGAAAATGTGCGTTTCCAATCCCGCATTGTGGAAACAGATCGTTGCCAACTGGGCGAAAAATCCCCAGCGGGGCCGCTTTATCAATATCTGCGAAAATGACTCCGGCAACTATTGCGAATGTAAAAACTGCCGGGCTCTGGATATGCCTCCCCGCCCGGGGAAAAAGTGGGACGATGATCTTTCTGACCGCTACATCTACTTTGCCAACAATGTGTTGAAAGAAGCACGCAAGATCGACCCCAATGTGGCTGTATGTCACTATGCCTACGGCGTCTACCGTTATCCCCCCCGCCGGGAAAAGGTGGATCCCGCCGTGTATATCGGTTTTGTCCCCTCTTTGACAGAACTGGAAGAACTGCCCGCTATGTATGAAAACTGGTACAAGGCCGGTGTCCGGAAAATCTGGCTGCGCCCCAACGATTTCCACATCACCACCACCTTGCCTATGGGATTTGAAAAACGGATGTTTGAAACCTTCAAAGTAGGGATCAAATACGGTGTCATCGGCACCAGTTATGACAGTCTGCAAGGCTTTTGGGATATCGCCGGACTGGGGGATTACCTGATCGCCCGGGGCAATGTGGATCCTTCCAAAGATTATGAACACTGGATGAAAGAGTTCTGCTCCATCTACGGCGCCGCCGCCCCCGAAGTGCGCGCCTATCATGACTTCTGGAGAGTGAATATCTGGGAAAAGAGACTGTGGCCCAACCGGAAAGTCATCGGCGAAAGGGGCCGTTACGGCAATTTCCGCCGGGGACTGATGTGGGATGTCTTCAAATATTACAGCGAAAAAGATTTTGATTTCACAGATGGATTGATCAAAAAAGGATTGAAGAAAAATCTGAACCCCGTCCAGCGCCGCCATCTGGAACAGCTGCTTCTTGCCAATACCCACGCCCGGATGACTTACAGAGCTATGGGAGCTCAAGGCAAAGCCAAAGCCCGGGCTGCCGTCGCTCTGCTGAAGTTCCGCAGAGCCAACAAAGATAAACTCAATATCAACTGGGAACGGCTGAACTATGTGGAAATGAGCTCCGGCGATGCCACAGGCACAAAAGCCGCCTATTTGTTGAGCGACTATGATGACTTTGCTGAAACCTCTGTTGCCTGGTTCTTCAAGCCCGATCCCCGCAAGGAAGGTGAAAAGGACAAATGGGAAAAACGCAGTTTCAAAGAGATCCGGAAAAACTGGACACGGATCCGTGTGGATACCCAGTGGGAAAATCAGAAACGCCATGAGGACCCCAAGTTCAGAAAATTCATGGAAAATTATGACGGATGGGGCTACTATGCCCACAATTTGCGGATCGATCTTTCGTGGAAGGGCAAAGAAGTCGGTTTGCTGTTCGGTGCCGTGGATGAATCCGCCTGGGTGTGGGTCAACGGCAAATATGCCGGAAAACGGCTCTACGTCAGAGATCCTGACTGGAACACTCCTTTTGTCATCGATATCACCGATCAGATCGATTGGACGAAAAAAGCACAGCTGGCTGTTGTGCGGGTGGAAGACAAACGCGGTGCCGGCGGTATCTGGCGCGGCGTTATGCTGGTTGTCCGTGATAAAAAGAAAAAATAAGAGGAAAAGTTAAAAAATGAAAAAAACAACAGGCATTTTTCTGCTTCTGGGAGCTGTTTTCAGTTTGTTTGCTGTGACAGTCGATCCCGGCAAAGCGGTGATCGTTATTGACAAAAAAGCAGACGGCACAGTGCAGTTTGCCGGACTTGAACTCCAAAGACATCTGCAGATGATGACGGGGAAAAAGATCCCCATCGTCAGCAAAGCAGTCAAAGGAAAATATCAGTTCCTGATGGGGAAACCCGCCGGAGTGAAACTCGCCGCTGAAGAAGCCCGCTGGGAGATTTCAAAGGAATGTACCCGCCTTTACGGGGACTCCACCCCGGTCGGTTCTCCTCAAATCAAAAAAGAGTTGATCTTGAACTCACATGGGCGCAGCGGTGATCTTTATGCCGTGTACGCCTTTCTGGAACAGCAGCTGGGCTTTCTCTTTCTGGCGCCCGGGCCCCATGGCACGGCTTATGAGCCAAGGAAAGTTCTGGATTTGAAAGAGGGCAAAAACAGCTGGATCCCTGTTTTCAAATCCCGCTATCTGTGGGCCGACCGTTCGCTGCGGTATGTTAAAAAAAGCTATGACAAAAAAGGCAATTACATTTCCTCCGGAAAAAGTGAGATCCCCGAAGAGTTCATTATCAAGAGCCGTGCTGAATATCTGACCAAAGCCTTTGAAACACTGCTCTGGCTGAAAACGCAGCGCATGGGCTCCAGTGAAAGATATGCTTTCGGACATGCCTTCACCCGCTGGTGGGCGATGTACGGCAAGAAACATCCTGAATATTTCGCTCTGGTCAACGGCAAACGGGAACCCAGGTACAAACACAGAGCAGACCGGGTGAAACTGTGCGTTTCCAATCCGGCTGTGTGGAAACAGATCGTCGCCGACTGGGCAAAAAGAAAAGACAGACGCCCCTTTATCAATGTGTGCGAAAATGACTCCGGCAACTATTGCGAATGTAAAAACTGCCGGGCTCTGGATATGCCTCCCCTCCCGGGGAAAAAGTGGGACGACGATTTGTCTGACCGCTACATCTACTTTGCCAACAATGTGTTGAAAGAAGCACGCAAAATCGACCCCAATGTGGCTGTGTGCCATTATGCTTACAGCGTGTACCGCTTCCCGCCCCGCCGGGAAAAGGTGGATCCCGGTGTATTCATCGGATTTGTCCCCCGGATGCTTGATCTGGATATCAACGAAGATCTGTACAAAGGATGGTTCAAAGCCGGTGCCCGCTGGATTTACTTGCGGCCCAATGATTTTCATGTGAATACACCTTTGCCCATGGGCTTTGACAAGCATATTTTCACAGCTTTCAAGATGGGTGTGAAATACGGGATCAGGGCCACCAGTTACGACAGTCTCCACGGTTTCTGGGATATTTCCGGGATCTGTGACTATCTGATCGCCCGGGGCAATGTGGATCCCTCCAAAGATTACGAATACTGGATGAAGGAATACTGTTCCGCTTACGGCGCTGCCGCTCCTGAAGTGCGCAGCTATTACGACTATTGGAGAGTGAATATCTGGGAAAAGAGATTGCTGCCCAACCGCAAAGCCATTGCCGAAAAAGGGCGTTACGGCAACTTCCGCCGGGGACTCATGTGGGATATCCACAAATACTACAAGATCAGCGACTTTGACAACACCGATGCCATCATCAAAAAAGGACTTTCCAAAAAGCTTGACCCTCAGCAGAAAAAACGGCTGGAGACTCTGCTTCTTGCCAATACCCATGCCCGTCTGACCTATCAGGCTCTTGCTGCCAAAGGCAAAGCCAAAAATAAGGCGGCGGCAGCATTGTTGAAGTTCCGCCGTGCCAATAAGGAAAAACTCAACATCAACTGGGGAAGACTCATGGGGATCGAATTGACCTTCGGGGATTGCTCCGGGATCAAAGCCGCACAGATATTGGGAGATTTTACGGACTTTGCAGAAGCTCCTTTGACCTGGCACTTCAAGCCCGATCCCCAAGGGGTGGGCGAAAAGGAAAAGTGGGAACAGCTCCCTGTGAAACAGTTCCGGAAATGGGTGTTGTTCCGTACCGATACCCAGTGGGAAAATCAGAAGGGAAAAAATATTCCTGATGCCATGAAAGAGCAGATGAAAAACTACAACGGTTTCGGTTACTACGCCAGAGATCTTCGCCTCAACAGCGCATGGCAGGGGAAAAGGATTTTCCTCATCTGCGGCGCTGTGGATGAATCCGCATGGATCTACGTCAACGGAAAACTTGCCGGTAAGCGCATTTACCAAAAGGAGGATGACTGGAAAACGCCTTTTGCCATAGAGATCACAGATCAGATCAACTGGAAAGCCAAACGGCAGAGTGTCTTTGTCCGTGTTCAGGACACCACCGGTGCCGGCGGCATGTGGCGCCCCGCCATGATCGCTTACAAGTGATCCCCGGATCAAACAATGCTCTGGCTTCAACGGTCAGAGCTTTTTTTCTTTCCTTTATTTGACTTAACAGGGAAAAAATGGTATATTAGAGGCAATTTCAAAACTCCTCAAAATTGTCAAAGCGCCCTCGCTTCGATCTGTTAAAGGGAGCGTTTTTCCGCCTTCGCATAAAGCTACGGCGGGACAAGCGCCTGTTACCTTACAGGTAGCAAGTGCAAACTACCCTTTACAGCTCTTTGCGAATGGCATCGAAAGCCATTTTTTGAATGACTTTTGAAATTACCTCATTAGTTCAGGAATCGTTGAAAGCAAACTGCAAGCAAAGGAGTTCGATCCCGTGAAAAAAATGACCATGCGCAAATTGGCTGAGTTGTGCAATGTTTCCGCCTCGACCGTTTCCCGGGCGCTTTCCGGCAGCGGCAAGGTGGATAAAGAGGTGGCTTTGCGCATCCTCAATGAAGCAAGGCACAGAAACTACCGCTTCAACGAAGGTCATACCCGCCACTGGGCGCTGCTGTGCAAATTTGACGGTGAGTCGGGATCTTACGAACTTTCCATGCTTGACGAATTGACCCGGTGCATCCTTGCCCGGGGAGACACCTTTGCCATACTCCCCAGATACCGCCCGGAACTCCTCAAAAGGGACTGGTACGACGGCGTGATCGCCGTTTCATGGCTTTCTGATGAGGAAATGACTCAGCTGAGCAGTTACACGGAAAAAGGCATATTTGTGGAAATCCAGAGGAGGATTGATCTTAGCCGCCATACGGGGCCATCCGCAAAGATATTTGCCCTTGAAAGAGGTTCCGTCCTGTTTTCGGTCAATACCGATATGCAAATGCAAAGTACCATCCTTTTCGATCTTGAGTGAAGCCTCTTTTTCCATTGCCATAAACTGCCGGGGATTGAGTTTCTGCACCTCGATATTGCCAGTTTTCTGCAGTGCTTCAAGGTGTTCGGCAACGGTCTTGCGGTTGTTTTTCCGGGTCGTATCAACGATGATCGAAGGAGAAATTTTTTTGCTGACAGCAGGAAAGTGTTTGATTTTTGAAATCATTTCAGCCAGCTGCAGCCGGCGGCTGTCGAACTCCCGGTCGTTGAAGTGTCCGTAAGCAAGGTAGACGCTGATGGTGCCAGTATTCCCCAAATGTTTTGGGGATTGATTGCACCATGTATAGACGGTAGAACCATTAGAGCGGCAATAATCCATGATTGGTTATACTCCACTGCCATATTGAGCAGAAAACAAGCTGATTAGATATTTTTACAGTTT
>JAZODE010000155.1:0-29814 GCA_045596885.1 Victivallaceae bacterium | reverse complement strand
ACCAATAGCTCGATCAGCGTGAACGCTGATCGAATGAAGCACGGCTCCGCCGTATGAAGCATTTTCCTGCGGAAAATATGAAGCGCCCCGTTGGGGCATGAAGCGCTTGCTTCGCAAGCATAGTAAGGCATTTTTTTGTTCTCTTTTTTCAGGTAATACAACGGCAAAACACCTGTTTGACAAGTTTTACTCACCAGCAGTTCGATCAAGGTGAACGGCTGTTCAGAGGCGACATTTTTCAAAAATGTTTTTTTCTTTTTCATGGTTTCAGCTCTCTTTATTTTGGGGCAACATAAACTCCATGGGGAGTTCCACGGGGGAAGAGTCATTTTCTTCTTCTCCGTTGATCTGTGCCATAAGCATTTTGACTGCGAGGGCACCCGCTTCAGGCTCCCTGCGGCGGAGGACGGGGTGCTCCGGAAGGACTTGGGATATGAGGTAGTCATCCATCAGCACCACAAAGGGAAAATCCTTTTTCCCCTTGAGAAAACTCTGCATGACGACTCTGAATTTTTCACTGCTGCAGAAGATCCCGTCCCCGGGGAGTCCCTTGCGGAACTCCGGGTGGGAAGCAAGATTTTCCGGTTGGCAGTTGATGATCTTCCACTCTTTGATCCCCAGAGTGCGGCAGGACTCCTCAAAGATCCTGCAGCACTCCGCGTTGGCGCTTTCTTTCAGGAGCACCGGGCAGCGGCATCCCCGGGCGGCGAAATATTCCGCCACCTGACGCACCCCGGGATCCCAGCCGCAGTAAATGGACCTCAGAGCGGAAAAGCCCTTTTCATGGGTGACGACGATAGCTTTGCCGATCTGTTTCAATGCGGCGGCGATCTCAGGAGTCAGTTCGTTCCCGGTGTTGCCGAAGTAGATCACGCCGTCGGTCCGCCGTTCCGCAAGAGTCTGCAGCGAACGCAGGATCACCAGAGGGTCGGAGTAGGTGTCAACGATGTAACTGACATAATCCGTGGGGAAAAGTTCGTTACCGATACGGCGGATCACCTCTCCGTTGAGACCGGGACGGGCAAAACAGGTCAATATCCCGATGCTCCGGGAGCGGTCCCCCCGCAGGATCCGCGACATGAGATTGGGCACATGAGAGTAACCCAGTGACTCAGCGGCGGCAAGGACCTTTTTCCGGGTTTCAGGAGCAACGGGACCGGAGTTGTTCAGGACCCGGCTCACCGTCATGGCTGAGACATGAGCGATACGGGCGATTTTCAACATGGAAGGCTGCGTAGAAGACATAAAAAGCTCCTTATGTTATGTAACATCGTAATAAAATACTCCCTTTTGAGAAAAAAGTCAAGTACCATATTGAAAAAATTTTTTTCTGTTGTTCTGAAGGTTTTCAAGCAAGAGGAAAGAAAAAGAGAAAAAATGCTTTTTTTAGATGGGGGGAGCCCTTGAAAATACTTTGTTAAGATGGTATATTAAGTACCGCAAGTATATTTTTTTACCAGCCCCCCGGCTCCCCATTGGAGCGGCGGGTGAAATTTCAATGTCTCATTAAAAGGAGTCCTGCAATGAAAGTCGATCTGACAGGCAAAGTCGCAGTCGTCACCGGCGGCGGCGGAATTTTGTGCAGCGTCATGGCTGAAGCCCTGGCAAAAAGCGGAGCCAAAGTGGCTATTCTTGACCTTCGTGAAGAAAATGCCAAAAAGGTCGCAGAAAAAATCAATGCCGAAGGCGGCAAAGCCATCGGTCTTTCTGCCAATGTTCTGGAACTGGAAAGTCTCCAGAAAGCCAACGAGATCATCAAGGCTGAGCTGGGTGTTTGCGACATCCTTATCAACGGTGCCGGCGGCAACAACCCCAAGGGTACCACCAGCAAAGAATTTCTGACCAAAGAAGATATGATGCAGAAGATCGAAGGCGTCACCACCTTCTTTGATCTCGACCCCGCAGGCGTGGGTTTCGTTTTCAATCTGAACTTCCTGGGAACTCTGCTCCCCACTCAGGTTTTCGCCAAAGATATGGCTGCCGGCAACGGCGGTGCCATCATCAACATTTCCAGCATGAACGCCTTCTGCCCCCTGACCAAGATCCCCGCCTACTCCGGCGCCAAGGCTGCTATCAGCAACTTCACTCAGTGGCTGGCTGTTCACTTTTCCAAGGTGGGTATCCGTGTCAACGCCATCGCTCCCGGATTCTTCCTCACTGACCAGAACCGCGCTCTTCTGACCAACACCGACGGTTCTCTCACCGCCCGGGGCAACACCATTCTGACCCACACTCCCATGGGCAAATTCGGTACTCCCGATGACCTGACCGGCGCTCTGCTCTTCCTCCTTGACGAAGAGGCTGCCGGATTCGTCAACGGTATCGTTCTCCCCGTGGACGGCGGTTTCTCCGCTTTCAGCGGCGTCTGATATTTGAAACTGTACTGAAATCATCAATAATCTTTAAGGACAAAAACAATGAAAAAAGCAGATATCGGTCTGATCGGTCTCGCAGTTATGGGCGAGAACCTGGTTCTCAATATGGAACGCAACGGCTTCACCTGTGCCGTTTACAACCGTACCGTGGAAAAGGTTGACAACTTTGTCAACGGCCGCGGCGCCGGTAAAAAATTCATCGGCTGCCACTCCATCCAGGAGCTGTGCGACAATCTTGAATCTCCCCGCCGCATCATGATGATGGTCAAAGCCGGCGCCGCTGTGGACGCTCTCATCGACCAGCTGGTCCCCTATCTGGACAAAGGCGATATCCTCATCGACGGCGGTAACAGCTTCTTCCCCGACACCATCCGCCGCACCAAAGCTCTGGCTGAAAAGGGCATCAACTTTATCGGTGCCGGTGTTTCCGGCGGTGAAGAAGGCGCTCTTCTGGGTCCCGCCATCATGCCTGGCGGCGCTCCCGAAGCCTGGCCCTATGTGAAACCCATCTTCCAAGCCATCGCCGCCAAGGTCTGCGGCGGTCTGCCCTGCTGCGAATGGGTGGGCAGCGACGGTGCCGGACACTATGTCAAGATGGTCCACAACGGTATCGAATACGGCGACATGCAGATGATCTGCGAAGCCTATTTCATCATGAAGCAGCTTCTGGGTCTTTCTGCTGCTGAGCTCCACGAAGTCTTTGCCGAGTGGAACAAAGGCGATCTGGACAGCTATCTCATCGAGATCACCACCAACATCTTCACCAAGACCGATCCCGAAACCGGCAAACCCGTTGTGGATATCATCCTTGACGCCGCCGGTCAGAAGGGTACCGGCAAATGGACCAGCCAGAGCGCTCTGGATCTGGGCGTTGCCGCTCCCACCGTTGCCGAAGCCGTTTTCGCCCGCTGCCTTTCCGCCATCAAGGAAGAGCGCGTTGCCGCCTCCAAGGTCATCGGCGGACTCCGCAACACCTTCAACGGCAACAAAGCCGAATTCATCGAAAAGGTCCGCAAGGCTCTCTATGCCTCCAAGATCTGCTCCTACGCTCAGGGCTTCCAGCTCATGAAGCAGGCTGCCAAAGAGTACGACTGGGATCTCCATTTCGGCGAGATCGCTCTGCTGTGGCGCGGCGGATGTATCATCCGTGCCCGCTTCCTCGACAAGATCAAAGCCGCCTTTGACAAGGATCCCAAACTTGCCAACTTGCTCCTTGACGACTTTTTCAAGGCTGCTATCGCCGACTGCGAAGCCGCATGGCGTGAAGTCATCGCTCAGGCTGTCCTCGCCGGTATCCCCGTTCCTGCTTTCAGCAGCGCTCTGAGCTACTACGACGGCTACCGCAGCGAAGTTGTTCCCGCCAATCTGCTCCAGGCACAGCGTGACTATTTCGGCGCCCACACCTACGAGCGCGTGGATGCCGAGCGCGGCAAGTTCTTCCACACCGAGTGGACCGAAAACAGCGGCAAGACCGTTGCCGGAACCTACACCGTCTAAAAGGAAAGATCACTCATGGGTATCTATGTACAGAAAGGCGGCGTTGACACCGCTATTTCCGACAGTGAACTCAAAGAGCTGGTGATCTCAACCATTGAGAAAAGCGGCAAGGAGATCAAGCGTCTCCTGCTGCTTCCTCCCGATCACACCCGCTTGAACTCTCAGGCGGGCAGGATCACCGAGATCATCTGGGAGCTTTACGGTGATAAGTGCCACATCGACATCATGCCCGCTCTGGGAACCCATGCTCCCATGGGTGAAAAAGAGCTGACATTGATGTTCGGCAGCAAGATCCCCAAAAGCCTTTTCAAAGTTCACGACTGGCGGAACGATGTGAAGGAGCTTGGTGTTGCCTCTTCTGATTTCATCAAAGAGATCTCCGGCGGCAAGCTGGACTACGAGGTGAAGATCGGCGTCAACAAGCTGCTCTTTGAAGGCAACTACGACCTGATCCTGAGTATCGGACAGGTGGTCCCCCACGAAGTGGTGGGCATGGCGAACTACACCAAAAATCTGATGGTGGGTGTGGGCGGCTCCGATGTGATCAACAAATCACACTTTCTGGGCGCCGCCGCCGGACTTGAAAACATCATGGGCAGAGCTGACTCCCCCGTGCGGAAACTTTTCAACTACGGCGTCGATACCTACCTCAAGGATCTGCCTCTGGTCTACATGCTGACCGTCATGGCTAAAGATGAGGCAACTCAGAAGATGGCTATGCGGGGATTTTTCTCAGGCACCGGCAGCGATGCTTTCCTTGCCGCCTGCGAACTCAGCGTTGCAGCCAACTTGCAGCTTCTGGATGCGCCCTTGAAAAAGGTGGTGGTCTTCCTGGACCCCGAAGAGTTCAAGAGCACCTGGCTGGGCAACAAGGCTGTCTACCGTACCCGTATGGCTATTGCCGATGACGGCGATCTCATCGTTCTTGCCCCCGGACTCAAAGAGTTCGGCGAAGACAAGGAAAATGACCGTCTGATCCGCAAATACGGATACAAAGGCACTCCCGCCACGCTGAAGGCTGTGGAAGAAAATCAGGAGCTCCGGGACAACCTGGGTGCTGCTGCCCACCTGATCCACGGCTCCAGCGAAGGCAGATTCAAGATCACCTACTGCCCCGGCCCCGGTGTCACCGAGGAAGAGATCCGCAGTGTGGGCTTTGAATACGGCGATCTGGCTGAGATGTCCGCCAAATACGATCCCGAAAAACTCAAAGACGGCATCAATGTCGTCGATGGCGAAGAGATCTTTTACATCAGCAACCCCGCTCTGGGGCTGTGGGCTTTGAAGAAGTCCTTCTACTGATATACAAAAAAAGTCCATACTCAGAAGGACCGCTGCGCAAAAGCAGCGGTCTTTTTTTTGCGGTGCGCCTTGCCGATCTCAAGACTGCGCACCAATATGTCCGACCTGTCTGACATCTCCGGCAAAGGGGCGCATACCCCAAAAAAAAGGGTGGGGAACTTTTCCCCCACCCCGACAAGCCTTATTCAAAGACCTGTACCGGGCATTACGCCCTGCTGACCAATGTTACAACTCTATGAGTGAAAGATCGTCCACCCACACGGTTCCTTTGCTTCTGGTCAAGCCCACGCGCATGTATGAGATCTTGCTCTGGTGGACTGTGGCAGAGGTCTTGAATTCGTAGCTGACTCTGGTCCAGTTGGAAGTGCCGTTGATAAAGTTCTTCGGGGGGAACCAGCGGTTGCGGTCGTCCCAGATGTTGATGTGGAATCCGCCGCCTGCCTTTGTGGGGGTGACATTCTCAAGTTTCACCATGCAGCTGATGCGGTAGCGGGTGTCGGGCTTGAATTTGAAGCGGAAATACTGGGTCAGTGTAAAGCCTTTGCCGGAGTTGGAAACGATCTTCAAAGCGCTGGGTTTGGAGTAAAAGACCTTTTTGTCGTAGATGCTCTGATCCCCTGTTTTGCTGAATCCTGAAGCGATCCAGCCGTGGTAGACGCCCTGTTTGTAGTCCCCCCAGTGCGTGCCTCTGTTGCCGTGGGGTTTCAGAGTGTCAAAGCTGCCGTCAAGGATCTTTTCTCTGGAGCTGTCAATGAGTTTTCCAAAGTTTTCAAGATCGTGGAAACCCTTGATATAGGGGCTCCAGGCGTAGAGGGATTGAGCGCCGTTCTGTTTGATGAGCACCCGGTTGCGGCAGAAGTTGATGGGGAATCCGGCTTTTTTCAGACCGGGAAGGTTTTTCAGAGGAATGGAAATTTTTACAGTGAACCCCTTGGGGGTATCGGTGACAACAGCTTTGGCGTTAGAGTTCCACTTGGGATCCCGGATACTGCTTTTCCCCACGGCGGTATAGCTGATATCCGCAATGCTCCCCAGACGGTTCACAAGGATCTGATAGTAGACCTTGCGGTCATTTGAGGGATTGAGGAAAAGCTCCACAGAGCTGTCGCGCCACAGATTGCCGTCGTCAAAGGGACGCTTCACCACGGAAATGTTTTTCATTTCGGGTTCGTCACACTCAAAGGTCACTTCAAGGGCATCTTTGGTGTAGTTGGCAGAAACAAGAGTGCGGACAAGTTTGTTGCCTTTGGTGTACTGGAAAGGCACCAGTTCCGCCTTTTTGCCGGTGAGAAGAGAAAATCCGTTGGCAGCAGAACTGTGGGCAAGGTAGGCTTTGGAGGCTTCACGCAGAGGAGTGACAAACTCTCTGTGGAAAAGTTCGATGCGCCGGGCTTCGATGGATTTGGCTTTGACCTTTTTCAGAGCGGCTTTGAACTCTCTGTCAAGCTGATCCAGAAAAGTGGGGGAGTAGATGCTGTTCCAGATCTCGTTGTCAGAGGGGATACTTGCCACGGGACCGGCATCGGTGTTGACCACTCTGCCGGTGATCCGGTTGAGCCAGATCTCTTCAAAGCGGTTCAGGATCTTCTTCATATCAGCAGCCGCAGCGCCGAACATAAGCTTGTAGAACTCCTCCATAGCTCCCTTGTAGTCGAGACTGCTGTTCCATGTGACCCGGCTGAAAATGTAGTGGTTCATGGCAAAGTAGAGGAAACGGTCACATTCGGACTCCATGAATCCGCCGAAAATGTAAGGGGCGCAGCTCTGGTAGTATCTGCCCACAGCGTAGGGAGTCCAGGCGGGAATGCCGGGAAGATTTGAGGTGGAGACTTTGTTGGCGTAGTTCCACACATGGACTTTTGCGTTGAGCTTTTTGGTCCACTTTTTCAGGAGCTCCATATCAGCGTCGATGGCTTTCTGCTGGATCTGCCAGGGGCCCCGCTGGGCGAGCATGACCACGATGTTGTCCTCAAGGGGCTCCTCAGGAATGGAACGGTAGGGCCAGTAAGCCATCATGCTGAGTTTGCCGGGAACGCCCTCAGCTTTCATCCTTTTCGCCCAGGCGTTGACGGTGCCCCAGACCATCTTTGAAGCCATGCCTTCCTTGCCTTTTTCCATTTCATAGCGGGCTTTGCACTTGGGGCACTGGCAGGGGAAGAAGCTGTCCTGAGGCATGACATCCACATAAGGCTTGTGGAATGTGGAAATGGTCCATCCGGGCTTGCCGTTTCTCTGGATGATGTTTCTGGTGGCGGCGCTTTTGCCGGTGAGGTAGGCTTTGAGATCCTGATAGATGACCTCGATGACGGGGCTTGAAAAGCAGATGTGTCCGGCAAAGTGGATCCCTGATTCATTACGCCTGTGTCCGGCGGCGGTCATGGCGAAATATTCGGGATTGCTCTTGCCGAAGCGGTCAAGAAGTTTGTTGCCGTTCATGCCGTGGCAGCAGGGAAGGTACTGTGTTTCCCCCCGCAGACGCAAGAGGTTCACATTTTTGGCAGGATTGATGGTGGCGCCCCGGTTGGTTCCTTCAAACCACAGACCGTCCCAGTAGGTCGAGTAGCGTCTGTAGGGCATGTCCGGACGGTCATAAAGGTCGATGGCAGGGAGCTTGATGCTTTTCTTTTTGGGGAGGACGGTCCCCAGTTCCCCGGCAAAGTAGAATCTGGCGCCGCAGAAGCGCTCCAGAAATTCGTAAACGCCGTAGATGGAGGCGCGTTCAAAGAAAAAGCTCCAGGCGCCCCCCCGCCGGATCGCCTGACGGATATTGACTTTCTCATCGTCTCTTCCGGCGATGAGGATATTTTTGCCGAAACTTTTGATATAGAAACCATCCCGTGCCAGAGCTGCGGGATCAACTTTCTTTGACTTTGCAAAAGCGCCGAAGCCCACATAGATATTGACATCTTTTCCCGGAACGGCGGCAAGGGGGATCTTCTTGCCCAGTATCTGCGAAAGATGCTGCTGCAGCTCCTCTGCGGCATAACGGGTCACAGGGGAGGAACTCTGCAGGACGATGGTCACATTGGAGCCATTCAATTCACTGACTTGCTTTTTGCCTGAACGGTCATACCGCACCTTCCCCTGAAGGGGCATTGCCGCTGCAAACACCGCCGCCAGAAGAAGAACTCCCAGTTTTTTAAGAGACATGATTGGATTCCTTTCCTTAAAATTGTTGATGGAAAAAACATGTTGCTGGAAAATATACTCTGCATAAGGAGATTTTTCAAGAAAGGGGCAAAAAAAAACTGTATTTTCCGCAGAAGAAAATACAGTTGAGAAATTTACTCAGATCCCCTTACCAGCGTCCGCGACGCTGTGGTCCGGGAGCCGGATGGTGATGCCGCGGCGGAGGCGGCGCCGGACGGTAGTGTACCGGGGGAGGCGCCGGACGGTGATGGACCCGGGGCGGTGCCGGACGGTGATGGACCCGGGGCGGCGGAGGCATGGGACGGCGCCGGAAATCCGGGACCCAGCGGGGCGGAACAGGACGGGGACCTCTGCCGCCCCACACCCAGCTGTTACGGTACCAGTACCAGTTGTTGTAGCAGGGGACCCACACGCCCTGCCACCATCCGTAGCCGTAATTGGGGATCACAACAGGGGGCGGTGCCACCACAACAGGGGGCGGTGCCACCACAACAGGGGTCGGTGCCGCCACAACAGGGGTCGGTGCCGCCACAACAGGGGGCGGTGCCGCCACAACGGGGGGCGGTGCCACCGCTGTGCGGACCAACCCGACGATTTCAGCTGCCAGATGAACTCCTTCATTGTGATGGTGTCTGGCGCTGAGGGCAGTTCCCGCTCCCAGAAGGAGCAGGACCGGCAGGACATACTTACTTTTATACATAGGAAACCTCCTTTGTTAGACAGAGTTTACAATAACACAATATCAGTCAAAAGTCAAGGAGTTTATTTGAAAAAATGCAATTTTTTTCAATATTCCTTAATATTTAGAGTTTCCTGAGCTTGTTTGACAGCTGCCCTCTGCAAAGGAGGTAATTTCAAAAGTCATTCAAAAAATGGCAAAGATGTCATTCGCAAAGAGCTGTAAAGGGTAGTTTGAGGCTGCTACCTGTAAGGTAACAGCCTCAAACGCTCCCTTTGTCAGATCGAAGCGAGGGCGCTTTGACAATTTTGAGGAGTTTTGAAATTGCCTCAAAGATAAATGGGGTTGCTCCAGGCATAGCGTCCCTGAGCGTCACGGATGCAGCAGCGGACATAGTAGTTCTGACCGCGGAACTTGCTGATATCAAGCTCCATGTAAGTCAGGGGCGTTTTGCCCTCTTCGCCGGGCTTGCCCCAGTAGCGGGCGCCGATGCTTTTGCGGACGAAACAGGCAAAATCACAGGGGGTGAACTCAGCTTTCAGTATATCCCCCTCAAGGGTGATGGAGTGGAACTCAGGTCCCTGAGAGGCGTAGAACTCCCCTTTTCTCAGAGCATCCATGACCGCCTCTTTGCTCTTTTCTCTGGCGCAGATCACAGTCCAGCCGCCGAAAAGGTTGTGTTCACCGTGGACATCATCCACGGCGATGCCGGGGACACGGTACCCGTCAAAGAGCAGCTCATCCCAGGTCTGCAAGCTGTATTCCCGGTTGATGCCCCGGCATTCGGTGTTGTAGATCTCCATGGCAAAGTATCCTTTGAGGGGCTTGACCACCTCGGAGCCGTATCCGCACCAGTAGGGGTGTGCCACAGCGGTGATGCCTCCTGCGGCGGCGACCAGATCGATGATCTGCTGTGCCGTTTCGCCGGTCTCGGCGGCGTCGGTGGGCTGGAAGTCGTCAGGGAGATCCAACGCCACCAGGTGCCAGCTGGCTCTGCCGGGGTTGAGGGGATGGAGTTCAGCCCCCTGGATCAGGATCATCCCCATGGGGTCGTAAGGGGCGATCTTGTGGACCTGCCGGTGGTCGGTGAGCGCCAGAACGCCGTAGCCCTTTTCGGCATAGCGCCTGATCACCTCCTGAGGTTCGATGGCGCCGTCGGATTTGGTGGTGTGGGTGTGAAGATTCGCTTTGAGGGGAATTCTTTCTTCGCCGTAGTAATTCATTTTTTTTGCCTTTCAAGTTGTTTGACCCGGTAGATCTTCATGGTCTCCGGAAGTTTTTTCCAATCAAAAAGAGCCGCCTGTCTGACCACGCCGCCCCGGAGTACATTTACTTTGCCGGAGTCGCTCTTTTCTTCAAAAAAGATATTGAGCCGCAGGAATTTGCCGCACTTTTCAATTTCTTTGTACAGAGATTTTTCCACATTTGACTCTTCATCGCAGCAGAGCAGAAGTATCTCATCCCCGTCCCGGGGAGAGGTGATCGCTTCAAGGGCGTAAAGGAATCCCCCGTCACAGGGAACGCCTTTGGCTTTCAAAGGGATCTGACTTTCGCTGAAAGAATCATCCACCCCGTTGAAAGCACTGTTCCCTGAAAAACAGAGCATTTTTTCAAGGAGTGGCGTTTGAAGACGGTTTCTGTTTTCTTCAAGGGAGTCGGGCTGATTGTTCCACATGACAGGGAATCCGTTGGTCCCTGAGTAGACCACCAGTGTCCCCGGAGCTTGAGCTTTGCCCTTTGCATAAAGCCCATACCAGTCAGGAGCACTCCACCGGGGCATGTTGGCGTAAAGTCCCCCCGCCGCACAGAGCACCGCCGCCCCGCACAAAAGAAGCTGATACCTTTTCACTCTGCGGCAGGCAGAGTCCACCCCCATGCCGCAGATCAGCGCCGCAGGTACCACAAGGGGGATATAGACCCTTTCCCCGCCCCCCCGGGTGATGAGGGCACTCAGCAGCACAAGGAGTATACCTCCTCCCAGAACCGCTCCTGTGCGCCGGGAGAGCCGGAGGAGACCGAGCAAAAGAAAGGGACACCAGAGCAGAGGTATCAGAGCATCAAGGGTCTTGAATCCGAAGAAGAAAAAGGCTCTGTGGGAGTCGATGACCGTTCCCCATTGCTGCCCGGTGCGGAACTGGGAAAAGTTGATGCCGTACCAGAGAGCGCAGAAAATGATCCCTCCAAGAAGCACGCCGCAAAGCGCCTTCCCCGGCACTTTGGGGTAAAGGGCAAAATACCCCAGCGTGGTGACTCCCAGATAGATCACCGATGTGGGCAGTGTCAGTATGCTCATGACACCCCCTGCCGCCACAGCACAGAGAGCGGGGATGAAAAATTTCTTTTCCCTGTGGTAAAGGAGTCCCCAGGCGTAGAGGAGCAGCCCCAGAAGCTGCAGTTCATACCCCCGTGCCAGCTGGGAATATGCCGCCGCCGGAGCTGAACACAGAAGAAAAAGAGCGCTCCAAAGCCCTGCGCCCCGGCTTCTGCCCAGCTTGATGCCGATGGGCACCATGAGCATGACCGCCATGATCCCGGCAATAAGGCTGTGGAGCCTGATCCCCCACAAGGGCAATCCGCCAAGAACTGCGAACTTGACAAAGACCGAGTTCAAAGGCTGGTTGTTGGGGAGGGCAAGTTCGGTGAAAATGGCTTTGAACTCTTTGGTGGAAAAGTAGGTCAAAGTCCATATCTCATCGTAGTCCAAAGCAGCAAAGAGATGGGTGATCCGGGAAACTGCGGCAAAGAGGAAGAGCAGCAAAAGAAGTTTTTTCCAGTAGAGTTTCAAAAATTTTCTCACAATTTCACCTCGCGGGCTCTGATCCGGGTCTCCCGGTCAACTGCCAGTATCTCTTCAAGGGAAAGATCGTGGAGGCAGTTGTGTTGTTCCATAACTTTTTCAATGATCCGCCAGATGCCGCCGAAGGGGATCTGACGGTTGAGGAACCGCTCCACCGCAACATCATTTGCGGCGCTCATGACCCCGGGGAGCGTCCCCCCGGCGCGCAAAGCGGTTTCCGCAAAGTCAAAGGAGGGGAACTTTTCTCTGTCAGGCTCAAAGAACTCCATGACTCCCCCTGTGCGCCAGTCGTAGGCAGGGAAGTTGAAATTCCCGCGCTCAGGCCAGGTCAGCGCCCATGCGGTGGGCAGACGCATGTCCGGCACCGCCACCTGAGCGATGAGAGAGCCGTCGGTAAGCTCCACCATGGCGTGTATCTTTGACTGGGGGTGGATGATGACACCCAGCTTTTCAGAGCCCGCTTTGTAAAGGCGGCTTGCTTCCACAAGTTCCAGAGCCTTGTTCATCATGGAGGCGGAATCCACAGTGATCTTTCTGCCCATGTTCCATGTGGGGTGGCGCAGAGCTTGTTCCACCGTGGCGCTGAGGATCTTTTCCTTTTCCCAAAGCCTGAAGGGACCACCGGAGGCGGTCAGAATGATTTTTCTGACCTCGTCGGGACGGCGTCCTTCCAGACACTGCCAGACTCCTGCGTGTTCACTGTCAACGGGCAGCAGCTGTCCGGGGCGGGCAAGTTCCATGACCAGTTCCCCCGCCAGCACCAGCACCTCTTTGCTGGCGATGGCGACCTGCTTGCCTGCTTTGAGGGCGGCGATGACGGGCAGAAGTCCGTCGGCACCTGCCACGGCGCAGAGAACGATATCGGTTTCGGGGGCACAGGCAGCTTCAGCCATGCCTTCGATGCCTGCCAGACAGCGGCACAGGGGGAGCAGTTCTTTGAGTTCACCGTAGTGTGCAGGATCTGCCGCAACGGCACAGGGGCAGTCGAACTCCCGGCAGAGCGCCGCAAGTTCGGGCATTCTCGAATAGCCGCTCATGGCGGTGATGCGGAACTTTTCAGGGGCTTCACGGATCACATTGATACCGGAACTCCCTACGGAACCGGAAGCGCCCAGTATCACCACATTCTTTCTTTTTTCTTCCATCATTTCACTCTTTTTTCAGCAGAAAACGCTCAAAGAAAGCTCCTGTCAGCGGCGCACAGTCGGAGCCGCCGGAGCGTCCTTCTTCATAAACCAGCGCTGAGGCGTAGGTTCTGTTTTTGTATTTCACACAGGCGATGAACCAGGTGGTAACGATACGGTTATCCCTCGGACCGGATTCAGCAGAACCGGTCTTGCCGCAGATCTCAAGCCCGGCACGGCGGGCACGCCTGCCGGAGCCGTCGGGAGAGTTGACCACCTTGAACATGGCACGGCGGATCAATTCGATGTGGGCAGGACTCCCGGGGAGTCTGCCCCCCACCACAGGCGTGTGTTTCATCAGCTGCCTGCCCAGCTGGTCGGTGACACGGTCAAGGAGATGGGGCTTGTACCAGACACCGCCGTTGGCAAAGGCGGCGGCGATGTTTGCCGCCTGAAGGGGCGTCACCATGACCATGCCCTGACCGATGGAAATAAGCGCCGTATCAAAGGCGGTCCACTGTCTTTCCCAGCCCCGGTAACGCCGTGCCTTGGCAGCTCTTGAAGGGAGCAGACCGCCGCGTTCTTCGATCTCGATACCGGTGGGGCGTCCGATACCGGCACTTTGCATGACATTTGCGATCTCCTCCATCCTCAAATTGCGGGTGCCCTGGATCATGTAGGTGTTGCAGGAGTGTTTGATGGCATCGCTCAGATCAAGGTCTCCGTGTCCGTAACGGCTGGCACAGCGGATCTTTGCATTGCCCACATTGGCATATCCGGGACAGTTGATGAGTTGATTGGGGTCGTGTCCCTTGTTGAGCATGGCGAGCGCCACCAGCACCTTCATGATGGAGCCGGGGGTGTAGACACCCTGTGTCACCCGGTGGAGCAGGGGTCTGCCGGGATCGTTCAGCAGTTCCCGGTAGTACTCTTCGGGGATGAAGGGGGAAAAACGCCGCAGATCGTAACGGGGGGATGAAGCTGCGGCAATGACCGCTCCGTTGGAGGCATCCAGCACCACAAAGGCTCCCCGGCGGCTGCCCAGAAGTTCCTGTGCCAATCTCTGGGCTCGGTAGTCAAGGGTCAGGAAAAGGTGGTTGCCGTGGCGGGGTTCATCTCTGCCGATGTGACGGTTGATGGCGTGCCCCACATTGTTGACCCGGATGAGAGCGTATCCGGGCGCCCCCAGCAAGCCTCTGATGGTGGATTCATTTTCCCCCAGATAATCAAATGCCCGCTCGGCGCCCTGCTTGCCCACCACATCGGGAACATAAAGGTTGTACTCTTTTCTGTCCGGGGAAGCCTCAGCTGAAGCGTTCCCCGTGTACCCGATCAGCTGGGCGGCAAAGTCCCCCTGAGGATAACTGCGGACATCCGCCCCCACCAGCTCCACGCCGTCGATGGTATTGGCGCACTCCATAGCTCTTGCCGCCTCAAGGGGGGTCAGATCCTCAAAGACAGTCAGGGGCATGGCGGGCTGGGTGTAGAGGTGCCGGGAGATCCTGCGCCGGGTCAGGGGATTGGGTCTGCCCAGAGTATGAGAAATGTACCGTGCGGTATTGAACATGTGTTCAATGGTCTCTTTGTACTTGCGTTTACGCATTTCCTCAGGGAAAAAGAGGAGCTGCCGGGTCCCGGTGTTGCCGGCGATGAGGACGCCGTCTGAAGTGTGGATATTCCCCCGTCTGCCGGGGAGACGGACCCGTTTGATGGACTGGGTGGTGATGCGCTCCTGCCGCTCCTCAGATGAGAGGAACTGCTCCTGATAGAGCCGCACGATAATGGCGGTAAAAAGCACCCCCATGATCCCTGCCAGAAAGAAGATCCGGGTGTGGATCCTGAGCTTTTCTGCGGCGGGGGAAGGGATGGAGGAATTGGTCTCTTTCGGACTGTTTTTACTTTTCTGAGCCATCTTTTTCACCCCTGTTTCTTTTTTCTGGTACGCCCCGGAGCGGAATTGGCACCGGCAGGGGCCTTCTTTTTCCCGGAGCGGGGGGACCCGGACTCCTTTTTCCCGGCGGCAGCTTTGCGTTCAGGAGCCTCTTTTTCCCCGCTGCGGCTGGAAATCAGCACCTGTATGACCACAGCACCGCAAAAAGAGGTGACAAGATGATATTTGCGGGGGACCCGTCTGCCGTCGGCGTAGCCGTTGAAAAGCGCCATGAGAAACACCGCCAGCACACCTGTGATGACTCCCTGAAGCGCCCCCCTGAAAAGAGGGAAACGGATCTTGGAACGCGCCGCCGCCAGATGCACGATGAGCACAGTGAAACCCGTTGCCAGAGCAGAACCGGGATAAGCCCGCCAGTAGATAAGATCCATGACCAGTCCGGTAAAAAATCCGCAGAGAAAAACGTAGGGCAGGGAAAACTTTTCAGTGATCCGGTTGAGCACACAGATGCTGAAAGGAATCACCACATACCAGTTCCCCGCAAAAAGCTCAAGCAATATGGCAAAAAGCAGAGCCGCAATACCGTGAAGTATATTGATCATCGTCTTCTGACCGACCTTTCAGCAGCAGGCGGCGGTACGGCAGTTCTGCTGCCGGTGATGACCACCAGAAAGCGCAGAGCGTTGTAATCGGTGGTCAGTTTGAGGAATCCGGATTTCTGGGTGTCGCCGCCGAAAAATTCCCCGCTTGAATCCAGAGAAGACATTTCCCCCACCTTGAGCCCGGCGGGAATGGCGCGTTCAAAACCGGTGGTCGTCACCACCTGCCCCCGCTGGAACGCATAATCTCTGGGGAGCAGCCCCACAGGGACCTCTCTGACCGTGGCAGAGCGTTCACTGACATTGAGGAACCCCACCACATTGGTGCTGCCGATCCGCACCGAAAGCCGCAGAGCCCGGTTGCCCAGCACCAGCACCTGAGCCCGGTTGGGCTCCACTTTGCCGATGACCCCCACCAGATTGCGGACGCCGGGGGTGCGGATCTCTATGACCGCATCCCCTGAAGAAATGCCGTGGCGGGAGCCGTGGGCGATGGTAAATGAGCTCTGCCAGGCGTAAGGATCACGGAGCAGGACCTCGGTGTGGACATAGTTCCAGTTCCGGGGCGGGGAAAGGTTGAGGTAACTCCTCAGACGGCGGTTTTCCTCAAGGAGCGCCAGAGCCAGACCGCTGCGGCTTTCAAGATCCGCATTGTGGCGGCGCAGTGTTTCGATCTCCTTTGCCAGAGTGATCCGGTCGTGGAGCAGCAGCGTCTGGTCAGAGAGAGCGGCGTTTCCGGCGTGCGCCAGCTGCAGATAGGGACGGAAAAATCCTCCGGCGCCCCGGCTGATGCGGGGAGCCCACCAACGATAGCTCAAGGCGGCAGCTCCCACGAGGAGCACAATGCAGATCCCCGGGAAGAAAACTCGCCAGAAAACTCTTTTATTTTCAGCCATAGATACCTTATTCCAAAAATTGTTAAAAATCCTCAATCACCCGAATAGTACTCCTCCATGCGGTCCAGAAAACGGCTGCATTCAGGTGTCACAAGAGCGCTGTGCTGCCCATTGGTGTGGAGAGACCTTTTCCACATCTTCACCGGCAGGGGCGTTTCGCTTTCAAGTTTGTCAAGAAAAGCGGCGCGGGCGGCGTAGAGCTCACGGTACTTTTCAAGCCGGGCAAGAGCCCGGCGGTACAACGGTGCAAACTCCGGTCCCTGCCCCAGCAGCTGTGCGGCGTCACGAAGCTGCCGGAGCAGTCCTCTGAATCCGGCAGGCAGTTTCACCCCATTCAGGAGCAGGGATTTCCCGAACTGACTGCAGATCTCTTTGCGCTGAGGGTGTTTGAGCAGATGACCGGGCAGTGCCGATGCCTCAACGGTTTCGGTCAGACCGTTGGGTTCATTCATGTGGTCCAGTCTGGGGAGCTCCACCTTGAGCATTTGAAGAAGCTCCTTTGCGGCAAGTTCGGGGGGCAGAAGGTTGAAGTTCCCCCAGATCATGGGGATCAGCTCCTCCACTTTCAGCTCTTTGGCAAGGAGTTTTTCCGCAGCGCTCCGGAGTTCCCCGGCACGGAGTTTGGCGCCGTTGCGCCGGAGCAGCTCAAAAAGCAGCCGGGCATGGTCGTCGAACCATTCATTATCGATCCTGTTGCGTTCATCGGGTTTGTATGTAAGCACCCTTTTCAGATCGGGAACGACTCCCTGCCGCAGCAGCGCTTCAATGGATCTGAGACGGCGGTTGTTCCCCAGAAAACGGCACTCTTTCCGGGCGCTCCTTTCCCGGTAACGGAAGGTGCCGCAGAGAAAGAGGGGCAGACGGAATCCCGCAGGGGCCTTCCCCCAGGCGTGAAGCATGGCGCCCCCGGCTTCGGCGTAAAGTTCAAGACTTTCCCTTTTGAGGCGGAAAAAATCCACTGCAAGCACATTTTCTGTGCCAGACTCCAGAGAGCCCGTCCTGCCGGTGATATCAATAGTCAGGGCTCTTTTTCTGTAGGGTGTTTCAGGGAAGATCTCTTTCAGGAACTGCTCCAGACGGCGCAGTGAATCCCCCGCTGAAAGAGGGATCCCCGGTTGGGAACGGTAGGTGATCACCGATTCCGCCCCGCTGCAGGGCAAAAGGAGCGCTGCTGTCAGCAGAATCAGCAGAAAAAGAAAAAAAGATTTTTCAAACAATACTTTCACAAAAAAATCCTGTCGTTATGAGCCGGGGGATGACATAAAGAAAATATATCATTAAAAGAGCGTAAAGGCAAGGGGAGAGAGGTACGGGGAAAGAAAAATTTTCCGTTTTTTTCTCTGAAACTCCTTTGCGGCATGAGGGGATGAGCTTGTAAAAAGAGAGATTTATGGTTATATTATAGAAAATGTTCTTCCTGAATCTGTTTTTTTGCGCTCCGGCGCGGAGAAGGGCAGGAAAGATTTCAAGACATTCCCAGAGGAGTTGAATTTTTATGAGCAGCAATAACCGGATCCATGCGATCAACACGATCGCTTCCCGGCCCGTTCCCGGACCGGCACCCGCCAAAAATGTGGATATCTCTTTTTACGGCGAAGATGTTTTCAACGGCGATGCGATCCGACAATATCTCCCCAAAGATACGGCTGAAAAGCTGCTCCTGACCATTACCGAAGGCGCCCCTCTTGACCCTGCCATCGCAGGGGATGTGGCTCACGCCATGAAAGAGTGGGCAATGGCACGGGGCGTCACCCACTTTACCCACTGGTTCCAGCCCCTGACAGGGGGTACCGCCGAAAAACACGACGCCTTCCTCGAAGGCACCGGCATGGCACAGGCGATCATGACCTTTTCAGGGAAAAATCTCATCATGAGCGAACCTGATGCCTCCAGTTTCCCTTCCGGCGGACTGCGCTGCACCTTTGAAGCCCGGGGCTACACCGCCTGGGACCCCACCAGTCCGGCGTTCATCAAGCGCCACGCTCAGGGAGCCACTTTGTGTATCCCCACGGCGTTCTGCTCTTACACGGGTGCGGCACTTGACCGCAAGACGCCCCTTCTGCGCTCCATTCAAGCTCTCAGGAGCGCCGTGAAGCGCTTTATGCGCTGTTTCGGCAAGGAGGATTGCAATGTGCAGCTGTCACTTGGGGCAGAGCAGGAGTATTTCCTCATCGACCGGAACTTCTATTTCCAGCGTCCGGATCTGCTCCAGACGGGGCGCACCCTTTTCGGCGCCCCCCCGCCGAAACACCAGCAGCTTGAAGATCACTATTTCGGCGCCATCCGTCCCCGGGTCCTCAATTTCATGACCGAGGTGGAGCAGGAGCTCTGGAAACTGGGCATCCCCGCCCGCACCCGCCACAATGAGGTGGCTCCGGCACAGTTTGAGCTGGCGCCCATGTACGAAGAACAGAATCTGGCGGTGGATCACAATATGCTGGTCATGGAAATACTCCGTCAGGTGGCTGAACGCAACGGACTTGTCTGTCTGCTCCACGAAAAACCCTTTGCCGGGGTCAACGGTTCAGGAAAACACAACAACTGGTCCATTTCATGCGACGGCAGACAGCTTTTGGATCCCGGTTCAAATCCTGAGGAAAACGCCCTCTTCCTGACGGCGCTCTGCGCTATCATCCGGGCAGTGGATCTCCACAGCGACCTGCTGCGCACCACCACCGGCGCCGCCGGAAACGATCACCGTCTGGGCGCCAATGAAGCGCCTCCCGCCATAACCTCTATCTTCCTCGGTGAACAGCTTACCGGGATCCTGGACAGTCTTGAATCCGGCGCTCCCGCAGGGAAAAGCGGCAAGCCGGGCCGCATGAAGATCGGCGTTGATACGCTCCCGGTGCTCCCCAGAGATGCCACCGACAGGAACCGTACCAGTCCCTTTGCTTTTACGGGGAACAAGTTTGAGTTCCGTGCCCCCGGCTCCAGCCAATCCTGTTCCGGGGTGAATATGATGCTCAACACCATCGTGGCGGAGTCTCTGGATTACTTTTCAGAAAAACTTGAACAGTTCCCCCAGAAGAGTTTCAACGAAAAACTGCAGAAACTTCTGAAAGAGGTCTACTCCGCCCACAAACGGGTGATCTTCAACGGCGACAACTACTCCGAAGCCTGGGCGAAAGAGGCGGAAAAACGGGGGCTTATCAATCTCAACAACACCCTCGACGCTCTGAAACCCCTCAAATACGAAGAAAACAAAAAACTCATGGCACACTACGGCGTCCTCTCGGAAGAGGAGATGGACTCCCGCTATGAGGTGTTCCTTGAGGAGTACCGCCGGAAGATCCGCATCGAAGGCGAAGTGGGTCTGGAAATGGCACGCAGCACCATACTCCCCGCCGTTTCCATAGAACTTGGCAACGCCGTGGAAACTCTCAACGCTCTGGGGGAACGCCCCGGGAAACGGGCTATGGCAAGAACCGTCAAAGCTCTGGGCACCGGACTGGATGAACTTTCTGACAACTGCGTTGACCTTGAAGATGCCATCGCCAAAGATGACTGCGCTGCCATCATCGCCGCCCTCGAAGCCACCCGCCGCAGTGCCGATGCCCTTGAAGCGGTCCTCGACGACAAGGCATGGCCCATACCCAAATACAGGGAGATCCTTTTTGTCTACTGAGATTCCCCCCCACTCAAGGAGTTGAAATTTTATGGAAGATCAACGAACCATTCTTGAAGATTTGAAAAGACGGTATCCTCTTCTTGAAGTGTGCCTCCCCGCCCTTGAAGAACTCATCGCCACCGTCTGCAGCTCTTACCGTCAGGGCGGAACCTTTTTCGTTGCCGGAAACGGCGGCAGCGGCGCCGATGCCGACCATATCTGCGGCGAACTCCTGAAGGGATTCCGCTCCCGCAGAGAGTTGACCGCTGACGAAAAAGCCGCTTTCACCACCCTTTTCGGCGCCGAAGGGGAAAAGATCGCCAATGAACTCCAGGGGGGACTGCCCGCTGTCTCTCTGCTTTCCCACCCCGGATTGAACACCGCGTGGCTCAATGACGCCGAACCTCTGGATCATTTCGCCCAGCAGCTCTGGGCACAGGGGCGCAAAGGAGATGTGTTCCTCGCCATTTCAACGGGGGGCGGTTCCGAAAATCTGCGCCGGGCTCTCATGGCGGCAAAGGTCAAAGGGATCAAAACCTTCCTTTTGACCGGGAACCGTCACGGAATATGTGAAAAGTACGCCGATATTTCCATTTGCGTACCTGAAAAAGAAACCTATAAAATACAGGAACTCCATCTGCCTCTTTACCACGCATTCTGCGCGGCGGTGGAGTCGAACTTCTGGGAGTTGACATGTTAAAGTACCGTCTCATCAGTTTTCCGCTTCTCATCGCCCTCGGCGCCCTTATTTTCTGCTGGAAAGAGGGGGGAGTCTGCATCTACAACATCATTGCCCCCCTGGCACTGGGGCTGGCGGTCTATGAAACTGCCGCCATGCTGAAAAACATCAATGTGCTCACCTTCCCCAAGGTCACTGGTGTGATCGCTGCGCTGGCGGCTCTGGGGGTGTTGAATCACCAGGTGCTGCTGGACCAGCTGTCACTGACTCAAAAGATCGACATGCTCTTTTGTGCTCCGGCGGCACTGCTGGTGCTGCCCGCTCTGGCGCTGGCGTGGCGCAAAGAGGGATCCCTTGAGAAACTCCTGGGCTCAGCCGGGGTGCTTCTGGGATTCGGACTCCCTCTCCTTGCGGCGGTATGCTGCTGGATGCTGACTCTGCCCTTTGAACTTGTTTCGATCTTCAAAGGCACACAAATTTCCGGTATGCTCTTTCTCATTGCCGTTTCCAAATCCATGGACACCGGCGGCTATATTTTCGGTATGCTTACAGGAAAATATCTCCCCGGAGGCAACCACAAGATCGCACCCGCCATCAGTCCCAAGAAGTCCTGGGAGGGATTCGCTGGCGGTATGCTGCTGGCGGTACTTGCGGCGTGCTGCTTCCACTGGTGGGGCGGATTGAAGCTCAACTGGTGTATCGTCACCGGCGTGGTGCTGGCAGTGGGCAGTTTCTTCGGCGACCTGACAGAATCCGCTCTGAAGCGCCGCTGCGGCATCAAGGACTCAGGGAACTACATCCCCGGCATGGGGGGGGCTCTGGATATCCTTGACAGCTTTATCTACAACGGTGTGCTGCTCATCATCATGGCGTGCGTCTTTTACAGTAAATTCTGAACCGTATCTGCAATTTCTCAATTCTTTGAGATTGCCCCGTTGAGTTAACTATATCGTATTCCCCTTTCAAGGAAAGAACCCAGATGGAAAAAGCCGGAAAAATAAAGTCACTGCTCTTTTTCTTCCTGAAGATCGCTCTTGCCGCAACTGTGGTGTGGATCCTTTTCAGCAGAGGTCAGCAGGAGATCCTCAAGGGATTGAAGAACTTTGATTGCCGTTTTCTGCTCCCGGCATTCTTCTTTCAGTTCTTTCAGGTGGCAGTCACAGGCTGGCGCTGGCAGAGTCTTGCAAAGATCCTGGGGGTGAAACTTACCTTTTTTGAAGCCCTTTCCCTCACCATGCAGGGAAACTTTTTCTCTCTGGTGATCCCCGGAGGCGCCATTGGGGGCGATGTGGTCAAGATGGCGGTCATCAGCAAGCGTTCCCGCTCAGGGAACAGACTGGAAGGGGTCTTCACCGTCTTTATGGACAGAGTGGTGGGCATGATCTCTCTTTTCTCTCTGACCCTGCTGCTTCTCTTCCCCGGCACCAAACTGCTGATGCTCGTTCAATTCGGGCAGCTCCCCCGCACCCCCTGGATCAATGTGCTCTTCATCGCCGGTACCGCTCTGCTCTGTCTGGCGGGACTGGGGGCAAGTTGTGTGATCTTCTTTCACAAAGTCCTTTTCAAACTTCCCGGCATCAAAACCCTTGCTGAGAAGGCGGAAAACCTTTCCCACGGCGCTGTTTCGCGGATGACCGGTGCCGCAGATCTTTACGCTGCCCACTGGAAAAAGCTCCTTTTTCTTGTTATCATCACCACCTTCTTTGTTCATCTGACGGCGGTGATCCCCTTTTTCTTCCTGCTCCGGGGGCTGGAGGTCGGGTTTTCTTTCTTTGCCGTCATACTGGCGGTGAATATAGGCAATATCGCCGGTTTGATCCCCCTTTTCCCGGGGGGGATCGGTATTCGGGATCTCGTCACAGTGACCATACTCAGCGCAAGCTCCATCGCCGCCGGAGATGCCAAAGCCGCCATGCTTCTTGCCACGGCGCTGCTGCTGGTCATCAACCTTTCAGGCGGACTTTTCTTTATCTTTGATCCCGGCAGACGCAAACAGGAGGTGGAAAATGAGCAGCAATGATCTGCAGCTGGAAATGAATTTTTCAGAAAAAAAGCAAAATCGCTTTCGCAAAACTGTTGAATCAGGAACTTTTTCTCTGTTGATCGAAAGTTTCGTTCCCGGTCCCCAGCTCCCGGCAAAGGATGCGGTCAAACAGCTGAGAGCTCTTGAAGAAGAGGTGGCGGCAGTTTCAGCCATTCCCTGCGGGGTGGCGATCGTTGACCGGAGCGGCAACCCCGAAGGGTGGAGCGGCATAGAATTTGCCGCCCAGATGTCCGAAGAGCTCCGGGACCGCCATCTGGTCTACCTTTCAGGATACAACCGGGATCCCAAAGAGATCGACCGGGAACTTGCCATTGCCGAAAATTCAGGGAACTTCAACATCTGCTGTGTCTCAGGAGATCTGGGAGAAGGCGCCGCCCCCCGGACCGATTCCGGAGTGATCTTCAAAAAGCTCATGGCAAAAAAGAACTTTTTCGGCGGCGTCACCGTCAATCCCTACCAGTATGACCCCTGGGCGCTGACGGCTCAGTACAGCAAGCTGGGGGCAAGGATCATCTCTGATGCCGGTTTTTTCGTCACCCAGAGCGGATGGGATACTTTGAAACTCCAGTCCCTTTCCTGGTATCTCCTTTCCCACGACTTTTACGCCCCGGGATTCGTCCGTCTTTTATTCCTGACCCCCGAGCGCATGAAGCATCTGCTGGAACACGGACAACCCGGCGTCATCATCGGCAAAGAGCTGCGCCGCACCATGGAAAGAGAGCTGAAACTGGATCGTGTCCTCTTTGATGTGGCACAGTTCACACGCCTTGAAAGACAGGCGGCGGCGTGCCGTGCTCTGGGATTCAGCGGCATCCAGCTTTGCGGTGCGGATCATCCGAAAATCGTTGCCGAAGCGGTCAACGCTGTCTGCAAAGGCATCGCCTCATGTCCCACCTTTGAGGATTTTCTTGAGTGCTACCACAGCAGTATGGCAGAGTCCGAGGTCAACTCTTTCCATTTGAAGTTCCAGCTTTATGACCGGGTGCTCAAGCGTCCCTACCCCTTTGACGATCCCCCGTCACCTGCGGAGCTGCCCGATCCCGAAGTGACCTTCTGGGAAAAAGCGGCGGTCAGATTCTCAAAGAAGGACAAGTTCTCAAAGTACCGGCAGGGGATACCCACTGTTGCCGGATGTCCCAAACACAACACCCTGGGGCCCTGCGGCGGTGTCAGACACGACGGCAGATGTGAAGGGGGGCTCCAGGAGTGCGTTTACCGCAAATGGTTCAGATTCGCCCACGCCAACGATGCCCTTTCGGGGATCGAGAAGGAAATGATTTGAACTTTTTGGAAAATTTCATTTGATTTTACACGCTTTGTAAGATATATTAACAAAGTGTTTGTAAAAAGGAGCTGCAGCGAATCTATGGAAACGATCATTTATCTGGTCCGGCACGGAGAGACCGAAGCCAATGTGACCGAAACGCTCCAGGGGCAGAGCGATGTGCCTCTGAACGGAAATGGTTTGATGCAGGCGCGTCTGGTGGGTGAGCGTCTGAGGAAAAAACACTTTGATGTGATCCGTTCCAGTGACCTTTCCCGTGCCCGCATAACGGCAGAGGCCATCGCCGGTGAGCGGCAGATCACCTTTGATCCGTTCTTACGGGAGTGGGATCTGGGCGAGTGGGTGGGACTCAAATGGAGTGAGATCTCTGAAAAGTACCCCGCAGAAGCGGCAGCTTTCAAAAAGGGCTCCATGGACTCCTCCGTCCCCGGCGGCGAGTCACGCAAAGCGTTTTACGCCCGGGCGGAAAGGGTGCTCAAAGAGCTCATTGCCGCCTTCCCCGGCAAAGAGATATTGTGCGTTTCACACGGAGGTATGCTCCGTGCCATGCTCAATGTTGCCGCCAAAGGCACACTGCCCATTTCCATCAGAACAGACAACACCTGTTTCTGCTGTCTGAAATATCTGCACAGCTCTGAGAGTTGGCAGATGGTCTTCTGGAACGACACAAGCCATCTGGAAGGGCAGAAACTCAGTAACGGCTGGTAAAAGCAATTCAACACAAGGAGAATATACATTATGGAAAAGAAAGTCAAATTCGGCGTTGCAGGCGTAGGTTCCCGTGGACTCAGCGCTTTCAGCACCATGATCTGCCAGCGCACCGACGCAGAGGTCGCAGCCTTCTGCGACACCAATGAGATCCGCATGAAAACAGCGGCGGAAAAGCTGAAGATCACCCCCAATTTTTACGCCACCATCACCGATATGGTGAAAAATGAATCCCTTGACGCCGTGGTCATCACCACCCCCGACTTTTACCACGAACAGTGCGCCGTGGAAGCTCTGGAAAACGGCGTCAATGTGCTCATCGACAAGCCCCTTGCCACCAGCGTCAAAGGGTGCCGCAACATCATCGCCGCCGCTGAAAAGGCGGGCAAAACTGTTATGCTGGGCTTCAATCTGCGTCACAATGCGGTGCTCAAAAAGGTGAAGAAACTGATTTCCGAAGGCACCGTGGGCAAGGTCTTTCTCATTGAGAACCGTGAATTCTACGACGGCGGACGCACCTACATGTCACGCTGGAACAGAAGCTACGAATTCTGCGGCGGATTGTGGATCCACAAGGGCAGCCATGACTTTGACGTCTTCCAGTGGCTGCTGGATTTCCCCAAACCCGTGAAGGTCAGCTCCTTTGCCGGGATCAATGTCCTCAACAAGGAGCACATTCCTTTTGAAGTGACTCCCGGCACCCCCGTGGGTCCCACCTGCCACGAGTGTCCCTACAAGAAGATCTGCCCCGATATCTACGATATTTCCGGCGAACTTGACCGCTGGGGCGATGAAGCTGCCAAACTTGACGGCTACAAAAAGGATCTGTGCATCTACACCTCTGACAAAAGCGTCCACGATAACGGCATCGCCATGGTCGAGTACGACAACGGCGCCCGCGCCAGCCACATGGAGTGTTTCGTCACCCCCATTTCCGACCGCCGCTACACCATCGTGGGCGAACTGGGACAGATCGAAGCCAGCCTGACCGACCGCACCGTCACTGTGCGTCCCCGGTGGAGCAAAGAGATCGCCACCTACCAGATCCCCAACGAAGAGGGCGGTCACGGCGGTGCCGATCCCAACTTGCTGGATACCTTCATCAAGGTCATCACCGGCGTCCTTCCCAACACCTCCACCACCGAGCACGGCATGATGTCAACTGCCGTGGGACAGGCGGCGGAGCTTTCACGGCGTGAAGAACGCACCGTTTTCATCGAGGAACTTTTCAGAGACTGAAGCTGATTTGCCATGAACGGGGAAATGATCGTCAAGGTCCTGCTTGCCATCGGACAGACCTTTGTATTCTTTGCGGTGGGTGCAGCGGCGGTAAAGTGCAAATATCTGGACTCCAGAGATGTTTCCAGATTGGGCAACTTTACCATGGATGTGATTTTCCCCTTCTGCTGTTTCGCCAGTGTCTTTCACGGTATGCAGGGCGCCGAGCCCATGGCGGTCTGGATGCCGCCGGTGCTGGGATTCGGCATCATGGCGCTCAACGCCATCATCGGACTGGGGCTGCAGTACGGCTTGAAGAACCGCTCCGGAAGCCGTATGAAAGCCTTCAGGCAGATGGCGGCTATCAACAACTACCTCTTTCTGCCCCTCATCATCGTCGAAAGTCTCTACGGAAGCGCCGGAAGCGCCTGTCTCATGCTCTTTTCAGTGGGCTCCGCCGTGGGATTCTGGAGCGTGGGGATCTGGGTCATGTCCCAATTCGGACTCAATAAAGAGACCTTCAAAAATCTCATCACCTCCAACCTCATCGCCGTTTTGCTGGCTGTGGCGCTGGTCTGCTTCAAAGTGCCGGTCCACGACGAAGTCATCAGACTTGCCAACGGTATCGGCATGATCGGAACTCCCCTCATGCTGGTGCTGACCGGCGCTTCATTGACCCTTTCGGGGGCGGCGCTCTTCCGGGAAGGCAGAGATGCCGCCTGGGGCGTCCTCTGCCGTCTGGTCATTATCCCCGCATTGACCGTGGCGGTGCTGAAAATGCTCCCCATGCCCCCCATGGTATTCAATGTGGCGCTGATCATCGCCCTCATGCCCACCTCTTGTGCATCGGTCATCATCGTGGGGAAATACGGCGGGGATGTGGATTATTCGGGGCAGCAGCTCCTTTTGTCAACCTTTATTTCACCTGCGACCATTACAGGATTTCTCTATCTGTCAACTCTTTTTTGAAAGGAATAAATTCATGTTGAAGATCTTTTTTGCTTTCTTTGCCGCATTTTTGCTCCTCTGCAGCACCTATGCCGCTCCCGCCCAGACCAAAGCCAAAGCTCCCGTCAAAAAGGCTGCCGCCAAAAAGCGGGTCAAACGCAATGCGGTCAAGACCTACTATGAGGCGCAGTTCGTCAAGGGCAAGTGGAACCCCGAAGATTGGGAAATGGTCCGCAGCTGGCGCTTTGACCACGATGCAGAGTTTCTCCAGAAGGCGAACTGCATCCAGAACCGTGTCCCCGAAGGTGTTTCTGATATTGAGCTCCAGGGCAGAAAGGGGAGCTCCGGATACGCCATCATGCTGCTCAAAGAGAAATTCAAAGGCAACGCCGTCATCACCTGCAATATGGAGTTCGACTACCGCATGGCTCCCGGGATCATCATCGCTCATGAACCCAAAAAACTTGCCAACGGCAAACTGGAACTCAGAGAACACTTTGAAGTGATCCTCTACGACGACGGACTCAACTTGTGGCACCACTACTTTGAAAAGGGCGCCCCCAACTCCAAAGACCCCAGAGTGAAGCGCTCCGGCGTGGAGCAGAAGTGGCGCAAACAGTGCCACCTGACCGAGAAAAAGTACTACAAAGCCAAAACCAAATATGAACTCAAAGTCACTGTCCGCTACACCGGGAAGGGTCCTTTCATCGACATTTCCTGCGGCGGCAGACTCATCGGTTCCTATGCGCCTCAGATGCCTGCGGGCGAATACCGCATCGGACTGGTGGGATGCGAAGGCAGAAACAGGTTTTATGACTTTAAAGTGACCAACCGCTGACCTGAAGATGTTGAAATGAAATCTCCTCTGGTAATCGTCCTTGACCGTTTGCGCAGCGCCCACAATGTAGGCAATATCTTCCGCCTTGCCGAAGCCCTGGGGGCTGAAGTCATCGGCTGCGGCGCCACCCCCATGCCGCCCCACCCCAAATTGGAGCGCACCGCCATGGGGACCGACAAAACAGTCCCCTTCCGGGTGGTCCCTGAAACGGCGGATGCCATCCGGCTGCTGCGGCAGGAGGGTGTCAAAACCATCCTTGCCGCTGAACCGGGAGGCGGCACGGACTCCGAAGCGTGGCGCAGGGAGTTTACACCCCCGGTGGCTGTGATTTTCGGCAACGAAGCACTGGGGGTCCATCCGGAGGCTTTGAAAATGGCGGACGGTCTGGTGTCCCTCCCCATGAAGGGGAGCAAGGCTTCCATCAACGTGAGCAATGCGGCGGCGGCGATCATGTATGCTGTGGAGTCTTCACTGCGGAGAAAAAAAGAAAATGAAAATTAAACTGACTGGAAAAAATCTGGAAGATATCCGCGCCCTGCTCCCCCGGTTCGGACTGGAAGAGTGCGAGGAGGGTTTTGAAACCATCATCTGCCACGGCGGAGACGGTGCTCTGCTGGGAGCTGAAAGAGAGTTCCCCGGAGTCCCCAAGTTTCCCATCAGAGACGCAGCGACTGCCCCCACCTGTCCCTGCCACGGGATCGAAACAAGGTTGGAAAAGTTCGTTTCAGGAGCTATGACACAGAGGGTGCTCCCCAAACTGGCAGGGATCTGGAAGGATAAAAAGGTTTCGGGTATCAACGATATCTTTCTTCACAACAAGGTCTGCTGCGGCGCCTTGCGCTTCAAAGTTTCCATCGACGGGGAGCTTTACGCCTCTGAAATACTGGGGGACGGCGTGGGCGTTTCCACTGTTCACGGCAGCACAGCTTATTACAGAAGCATCACCCGCAGTCTGTTCCGCACGGGCATCGGACTTGCTTTCAGCAACGCCACAGTGGAAATAAGCCACCTGGTCCTTCCTGAAACAAGCACCGTGGAGCTGAAAGTGCTCCGGGGACCGGGACAGCTTATTGCCGATAACTCCCCTGTCATAGAGATCCCCGAAGGGGAAACTTTGCAGCTCTTTCTTTCTGAGGAAAAAGCTTATATCACGGGCATTGATGAATTCATGTGCCCCCACTGCCGCCAGCTCCGCCACCGCCGCGGCAACTGCTGAAAATAAAGCTCTGAGGAGTCGGGGGAGATCCTCTCTTGCGGCGCGCCAATAATGTCCGACAGCTCTGCCAGGTCCCCATGGCTGCGGCACAAGGCAGGAGTGTTGTAGTCTGTGGACCAGACATTATCTGCAACTTTCCACAGGTTAAACTCCCCGCAAGGGTTTTGCCCTCCCCCTGAAAATCGAGTAGGAGGCTGTCCATTATTTGGACAGCCGTCCTCTCACACCACCGTACGTGCCGTTCGGCATACGGCGGTTCAGCAACTTGAGTGCAGTTCATTATACCGGATGAAGATATCGTCATATCCCATCTGAATAATGCGTTTGTCTGTCAGGTTTTTGCTCAATATCCAACTGTTGGATATATGCCAGTACCCCTTGCGGGTGTTTGCCCATTCCCATGCCTTACCACGGGGAACGCCCAAAGCTTGCAGGTTTTCAAAACGGGTCTTGATACGCTTCCACTGTTTCCAAATGTAACAGCGGATTTTACGCTTTATCCATCCATTGGCTTGCTGCATAAAATCCTTCATATCGGCAATGGCATAGTAGTTCAGCCAGCCCATTGTATACTGCCGCAATTTCTGCAACACATATTCCAGACTGCGTCCCTGATTTCTGCGGGTCAGTTCGCGGATTTTATTCTTGAAGCGGTCTATAGACTTCTCATGTATACGAATTCCTGCACGACCTTTTCCGGTCGTATGCAAGGCAAAACCGAGAAACTTCAGTTTCAGTGGACTGCCAGCTTTGCTTTTGGTTTCGTTTACTTTGAGTTTTAATTTCGTTTCAAGAAATTTCCGGCTGCTGCTCAATATCCGCTCTGCGGCTCGCTGACTCTTGACATAAATATTGACATCATCTGCATATCGCACGAATTTGTGTCCACGGCGTTCAAGTTCGCGGTCAAAGACCGTCAGGTAAATGTTACTCAACAGCGGGGATAAGTTTCCGCCTT
>JAZODE010000154.1:0-4001 GCA_045596885.1 Victivallaceae bacterium | reverse complement strand
CACAATACTATTGCAAAAATTGCAATAGTGTTGTGCTGAAAAAGGTTTGGGAATCGTCCTTCGCCAAGGCTACGGAGGACAAGAAGGGGGTGGGGTTTGGGGCGGGGGAAAAAGACCTTTCCTGAAAAGGGCTTTTCCCCCGCCCCAACTCCATCAACCTTTTTTACCGACCTTTATCGGGAACAGCGCCTATGGTAAAAACAGACGTGCAAATTCATCAAGGGGGAGCTGCCGGGAGTAGTCGGACTGTTCAAAGGTTTCGGCGTAGACCACTTGGGAGCCCTTTTCGGCGCCGTAGACCTGTTTCAAAGTCTCTCTTCCATTGTCGGCAGCAATACAGAAGCGCCGGTTCCATTTCAACACATGGTTAAAGCGTTCTTCCTCATTGAGTTTACTTGCATCGAAATCCTTGTCACCGTCTCCCCAGGGGAGCCATTCGTAGAACTGGGTCCTGTGGTGACTCATGGCGGCGACTTTCACCTCCATGACGGAGTCGATCTCAATGGCTGCATCCGCCCTCTGGGGACGGGGATTGACAAAACGGTCAAAGCTGTAGGCAAAGACGGGGATCTTGTCAAAGACAGGTGTTTCCGGACAGCAGAGGGGGACCGAGATCATGTAAGCCGAATCCAGTACCAGCTGTGAGGCGGCACGGTGATCGGGGTGGTAGTCACAGGTGCGGTGGGTAATGACCACATCGGGCTGAAACTTTCTGATACAGCGGATGACCCGTTTCCTGTTTTCGACGGTGGGTTCCAGTTCACCATCATGGAGCGGGAATATTTCATACTCTGAAACCCCAAGAACTCTGGCTGAATTCTGCGCTTCAATGGCACGGGCAGCGGCAAGCTCTTCAGGTTTCATGCTGTAGTGACCGCTGTCGCCGTTGGTCATGGAAACAAATTTAATGACATGTCCGGCTTGCGCCAGTTGGTAAGCTGTGCCGCCGAAAAGGATATCCGGATCATCCGGATGTGCGCCGAAAAAGAGAAAGCGTTTCTGTTCCATAGGATCATCTCAAGGTTTTGGTTTTGTTGATGAGTTCGCTCAAGAGTTTGTCATAAACTTTACGGTCAATGGGGAATTTTACCTCAGAGTTGGTAAAGTGTGAAATGGTGATGGCATTGGCATACTCCACGGCAGCCCAGGCGTCGGCTCCGGGAGCGATAAGTTCTTCGCCGTTGCGGATGGCGGCGGCGATGTTCTTCCAGATCTCTCCGGCGCCTCTGAGTTTTTCGGGGATGGGAACCTCTGTCGTTTCGCTTTGGACTTTGGGGAATCCAGCTTCACCTGCAATGAGTTCTGAAACGGGCTCTGCCAATTTGGTAAGGGTCAGTTTCGTTCCTTCCCGGACCAGAGTCCCCTTGTCGCCCACGATCTCGATACGGTCGATCCCGGGCGCTTCACCGGTGTTGGCGTAGAAGCGGATGGGGAATCCCGCCTTGTTGATGAAGGTGGCTTCAACTTCATCTTCAGTCTCAATATCGTGGAGCCGGGTGCCGATAGTGCCCCGGACGCTTGTCATTTCTCCGAACCACCAGTGGAGAAGGTCCAGATTATGAGGCGCCTGATTCATGAGCACGCCGCCCCCTTCACCTTTCCATTTGCCCCGCCAGTCCTGCTTGTCGTAGTAGTTCTGGCTGCGGAGCCAGTCGGTGCAGACAAAGTCCACACGGATGATCTTGCCCAGAGCATTTTCAGAGAGCATTTGCTTGATGACGATGTTGACAGAGGTTGTCCGCATGGAAAAGTTGGTGGAAAAAACGGTTCCCGCCTCTTTGGCAACAGCCAGCAGAGCATCGGTTTTGCTTATGGTGTCGGTCAGGGGCTTTTCACACATGACATGGAGCCCCTTGCGGAACGCCGCCATGGAGATCTCTCCGTGACAGGGGTGAGGCGTGGCAACCGCCACAAGGTCGCAGAGTCCGGAGTCCAGAAGTTCACGGTAATTGGAAAAGTGGGGGATACCCGCCTTTTCCTCCCCTTTGAGGTTTTCTGGATCTATGTCGCACAATGCCGTCACCTGAAAATTTTCCGGCTGCCCTTTGAGGTTTTTCAGATGGATAGTGCCCATGGTACCGGTACCGATGATGCCAACTCTGATCGGAGTCATTTGGGGTATTTCCTTAAATGTTGATTTATGTGAAAAGCAAAACTTTTATTACGATAACTGGAAGTTGTCAGCAGTCAAATGTTTACCATTGATTATGTCCCACTCCGATGGGGCGCCAGAAAGAGGATGAATGAGCAGGAAATTCGGCAGGGGAACGGTCAGCCATGGGGACCTGTTCTCTGGTCAGCTGCTGCACATGAGCGTCGAAGAAGAAAAATGAAGCGGCTCCGGGACCTGCGATAAGCTGCTGATTGCCCATTTCATTGTCCCCGGGATAGGGGTTGAAATGGGGGAACACCGGCAGAAAATAGGATTGTTCAGTACTTTTCCCCGTATTATGGTCAAGGTAAGTTGCTCCGAAGGGGCTTTCGCCGGCAGCCATGCTTCTTGAAGCATAACGTACTCTGGCAACTTTATTGCCCTGATCTTTGCCGTTGAGGGTGATTCCGTTCCCGCCCACAGCGGCGCCTCCTGCCTTGGCGATTTTTTCACGCATGGCACTTTCCCGTGCCGGACAGAATAAAAGATGTTTGAAAACATCTCCTTTGGAAGATCTTGCAAAGCCGCCGATACCGCCGCCTGATTCATTTGAAGTGGTGATGGAGGTCCCGAGATAAGGAGGAAAATAGCCGCCATTGTTGGAAGGAGTATTATCCGGTCTGAATATGGAAAGATTCCACTTGCGGGAAGATTGACTGCTGTACCCTCCGTTCCAGAGCCCGGGATAAAAGCCGTTGTAGTCATTCACATAAAAGGTCCACGCTTTAGCGAGAGTCCCCATATTGTTGACACAGGCAATGGAGTGCGCCCGGGCACGCGCCTGCTGCAGTGCGGGCAGCAGCATGGCAGCAAGAATAGCGATGATCGCAATAACGACCAGCAGTTCGATCAGCGTGAACGCTGATCGAGTGAAGATGTGAAGGTGTGAAGAGCTTGCCTCCGGCAAGCGTGAAGTGCGCCCTGTTGGGCGTAAGGATGTGTTGTTTTTATTATTTTTGTTGAGGGAATACAACGGCAAAACCCTGATTTTGCAAGCAGCACTCGCCCAGAGTTCGATTGATATAAAACGCAAAGAACGCATAATTTTCCTTTCTGCAAATTTTTTCAGACCTGTCTCCCATAACGGTTTGATCCTGCAAAATAAAAAAAGCTGAGGACGCAACGGACCGCCTGTTTTTATCAGTGAAGGTAATATACAGTTAGTGAACCTAAAAGTCAAGAGTGGGGGAACAAAAAATGAAAAATCTTTTGAGGAAGATTTGAAAAAAGCGTCATTCCAGTATATATTAAAGAACCGTTCGTATTTTCGGGGCGTAGCGCAGTGGCTTAGCGCGTCTGCTTTGGGAGCAGAAAGTCGCGGGTTCGATCCCCGCCGCCCCGACCATTTTTTTTGCCTTGATTCCAAGGCAAAAAAACATGAAGCCTGTCAAGGCTTCGCTTCATACCGCGTCAGCGGTGCTTCATAATCCGAAGGATTGCTTCATACGCCATCAGGCGTGCTTCATAATCCGCCTTGCCAGATGAAGCATTGTTCCGCCAAAGCTCCACAATATGAAACAGCTTCATTTCATTCAGCTATGAAGCATTCGCTTCACTCATGTGATGAGAAAATGAAAAATGAAAGTTTCCGCTTGCAATACAACGCTATCCGCACTATACTATGACCTACAATCCAGTCCTTTATGACTGGATTTTTTTATCTTGATTTTACCAAGTTTGGTAAGGTCGGCGGTCGTTTATGAAAGAATTATTTGCAAGCCATACAACTTCAGGAAAAAATCTGCCGCAATTTTAAGTTTTTTGTCAGATATTACAGAAAATCTCCTCTATTATAGATAGACAGTAAACTTTGTCAGAATATTTTCGCAGGAATGTTCCGGATAAATTA
>JAZODE010000153.1:0-44829 GCA_045596885.1 Victivallaceae bacterium | reverse complement strand
ATTGTCAAAGCGCCCTCGCTTCGATCTGATAAAGGGAGCGTTTTCGGCTGTTACCTTGCAGGTAGCAGCCTCAAACTACCCTTTACAGCTCTTTGCGAATGACATCTTTGCCATTTTTTGAATGACTTTTGAAATTACCTCGGGGAATCTTTTTTTTGCCCGTAAAAAATCCGGGACACGCCTTATCAACGCATCCGGCTTTTGCGGAACTCTCCCGGGGTCATGCCGCACATCTTTTTGAAAAACCTTGAAAATTCAGAAGCTCCTTCAAAGCCAATGTGTTCTGCGATCTCCTTTACCGTTTTTTTCCCTGCCGAAAGGAGTTCTTTGGCGAGGCGCAAGCGGCAGTTTGCCACAAAACGGTGGGGGGGCATTGAGGCTGCTGCGGAAAAAAGGCGGTTCCAGTGGCGCAAGGTGATGCCGCATTTTCCGGCTTCGTTTTTAAAGTCCCATTTTCTGCCCGGATCGGCACTGATGGATTCCATCACCTGAGCAATGCGGGGGAGCTTTTCCGAACCGGGCGAGCTCCTTGAACGCTCCAGCAGTGCGGCAAACTGTTCAAGGCATAAAACCTCTTCTGCCTGTGCAAGAGGGGAAGGTGCCACAAAAAGCTGCCTCATTTCACGCAAAAGCGCCAGAAAGGGGGCAGGATCAGAGACAAAAAAGTGGCGGAACTTTTCATTTGCTCCGAATGCTTCAAAGAAACGGCGGACTCTTTCGCCTGTACACTCCATATAAAAATTGTCACGCTGAGCGTTGTCGGGAGCATCCCATCCGTTGGAGGTCATGAGCCCCTTTGGGGTCAGATAGACAAATGGGCGCTCCACGACACTGCCAGCAATGTAAACTTTCCCGGTTATCACCCCCAGATAGTAGTGGGGAGTCAGGATCATTTCTGCCGCCGCCGGACCGTAATTCCGCACCTGCGTCACATTGAGCAGTTGAAAATCGTCAAAGTATCCCATAAAATGCCCTGTCTTGTCCTTTTAAGCCGCAAGATGTCCTTTTTGGCATATTTCATTTTACCATTTACCATGATATAATATAAAAGCAGAGAGCCTTAAATGCAAATAAAATCTTAAATCAAGGAGAAGAAAAATGCTTGAGATCACCAATCTGCGTGACGGAGCCGTCCTCAACCGCCATAACGGTGTTGAAACGGAAGATTATCTTGAAATCAAGGTCGAAGGTCTTGCCGATCCCCAGGCCGAAGTCAACGTCAACGGCGCCCCCGCAAAACGGTGCGACCGGCAGTTTTCCGCCGTTGTGCGCCTGACGGAGCGTGTAAATAAAATCACCGCCGCCGCCTCAGACTATTTCGGGGAGCGTACCCTTACCATCACTGTACTGTGGGATAAAAAATCTTTCAAGCGTTGCCACTTTTTCTTTGACGACTGCTGTTTCTTTCTGCGTGACATCACACAGCAGAGACCTGACTCCATCTTTGACACCATGTTTCTTGGGCGTCTCAAAAAGATCCATGACAAATACAACTCCAAGTTCCTGTTGAACCTCTTTTACACCGACGATCACCACAAGGACTTCACCCTTGCGGATATGCCTGCGGACTACAAAGATGAATTTCAGGCAAACAAAGAGTGGCTCCAGCTTTCCTTCCATGCCAAAAGTGAGTTCCCCGATCGTCCCTATCAGCACGCCGACGGCGAAACTCTGGCTGCGGATTTTGATCAGGTTTACAACGAAGTCTGCCGTTTCGCCGGTCCTGAATGTTTCACCCCGCCCATGGTGCTCCACTGGGCGATCACCAATCCTGAAAACTTCCACGTTCTTCAGGAACGGGGAACCAAGTGCCTTTCAGGCGGATTCATCAACTGCGTTGTCAGTGTCACCGAAAAAGCCCACTCTGTTTCCGTCACCGATATCGGCTACTTCTATGAGCAGGATGTTGCCCACTATCTGAAAGACTCAGGTCCCGTCTGGTATGACCGCAAATACGATATCGTTCTCGGCACCGGCATGGTCTGCTGCAACTACGACAATATCGAAACCCTCAACAAAAAGTTTGCCGCAATCACTTCTGACCGGGATATCGTCAGTCTGATGAGCCACGAACAGTACAGTTTCCCCGACTACTTCAACTACATCCCCGATCACCTGGACCGCGTGGAAACTGCCTGCCGTCTGGCTTACGAAAACGGCTTCACCCCCGCATGGTTTTCCAGAGGTATCTGGGGCAACGAAGCCTGGGAAAAGTAAAGTAACTTATTGGGACACAAAAAAGGCGCTAAGGAAAAATCCTTGCGCCTCTTTTTTTTGGGGGGAGGGGAAAATCTTATTCCACCACTTTGACCCCCAGAGCGAACTCGGAGCCGTCGGCGGTGGCAAGTGCTGCCGCTGAGGTGACGGGGTTGGAAAATTCAGCGAAGATGCCGCCGTCGATGACATAGTTGACACAGCACTCTTCACAGGCGGCGTCAAAGTCAGTGGTCATCTGATCGTCAGCAGGTTTGTTGCATTCGTAGGTGGAAATGTAACGGAGCTCCCCGGGTTTGAGTTCAAACTCACGGACCAGTACCGCATCCTTGCGGATGATACCCAGATAGCCCACAGGGCGCAGACGGCTCACAGCGGCAACGATACGGGGGGTGTCAAGGGAGTCTTTTTCGTAGTCCAGAGCCAGCAGCCCCAGAGTGAAAGCGTCCCGGACAGGCATTCCGGCGGCGATCTTTTCGGCGATGGGGTCGGTCTGGGAACCGTTGGAAACAACAGCCCATTCTCCGGCGATGCGGACGCAGTTGTAGCTGATATAGGGGTTCTTTGCAAGGTCGCCCTCAAAACCGGGGCGGGGCAGGATCGCCACTTTGTCCCCCTGAAGCACCGCCATGCGGTTGGGGAAGGAACGGGAAGAAACCCGGTAAAAGGCTCCGGCGCGTCCGGATTTGGTCATGCCGATGGCAACGATACGTCCGAGATACATAGTCTACTCTCCTTAAAATAGGTTAAAAGGTTGTCACCCGGATAAAATACACCAATTCACTGAAAAACTCAAGCGCCAACTTGAAAAAATCTTTCAAAACCTCCTGTTGCGTGGCGTTTTTATTTGAAAATAAAGAAAACAGGTGCTATTTTATTCCGCTGAGTAATTTTTTGCAGGAGAATTGACCGTGAATAAAAATGAACTGAAAAGTTTTGTCTGTTCCGCCATCGACAGCAAGCAGGAGGAGATCTGCCGCACTGGGGAAGAACTGCTGCGTATGCCGGAACTTGCGTACAAGGAAAACAAGACTTCCGCTTTCGTTTCTGCCCATCTTGAAAAGCTGGGGCTTCAAGTCAGAAAAAATCTTGCCATTACAGGAGTTCGCGCGGATATTTCCACCGGGCGCCCCGGTCCCAGAGTGGGGATCCTGGGGGAACTGGATGGTCTCATCGTCACCAACCACCTTTTTGCCGATCCTGTGACCCACGCTGCCCATGCCTGCGGACACCATGCCGCACTCAATGCCATGCTTCACGCGGCTTCATTTCTTACTCAGGAAAGTGTCCTTTCCCATCTCTCAGGCAGTCTCGCCTTTGTAGGGACTCCCTCGGAAGAGTGTCAGGATCAGCCCTATATCGCTTCACTCATCAAAAAAGGACAGTTGCAGTTTTTCGGCGGCAAATCCCAGATGATCGCCGAAGGAGTCTTTGACGACATCGACATCGCCATGATGCTTCACGCAGGGGCAGAAAACTTCACACCTTCCGGATTCAACGGCTTTGTTATGAAACGGCTGATCTTCAAGGGCAGATCCGCCCACGCAGGTGCCGCCCCCGAAAAGGGGATCAACGCCATTTCAATGATGCGCTGCGCCATGAACATGATCGACGCCCAGCGGGATACCTTCCGTGACGAAGACCATGTCCGTATCCACGGATATATCCCCGAAGGGGGCGAAGCTGTCAATGTGGTTCCCGACAACACCGTATTTACGCTGCAGGTCCGTGCCGGTTCCCCCGAAGCGATCCTCGACGCCTCAGAAAAGGTGGACCGCTGTGTTCACGCTGCCGCCATTGCTTTCGGCGGAGAAACGCAAATTGAGAACATTTTCGGATTCATGCCCCTTGTGCCTTACGATGCCTTTGATGAACTCCACAGAGAAAATGTGAAGATCGTTTCACCTGACACACCCTTTACCAAAGGTATCTACCGTCCCTCCTCCACGGACATGGGCGATGTGAGCATGATCCGTCCGTCGCTTCACGCCTATTTCAGGGGATTTCAGGGGAGCGCCCACACCGACACATTCCTTGCTTCAGACAAAAAGGCAGCTTATGTGGACTCTGTCAAGTACCTTGTCCTCAACGCTATAGATCTGCTCTGGGACGATGCCGCAACGGGCAAACGAATCGCGGTACTTCCCACCCCCATGAACAAGGAAGAGTACATCAAAGCCATGAAGGGCTTTTCTTCAGTCAAAAAGTTTTCGTGCCAATAAGGTAAAAGGAGTTTATTCATGATGAAAAAGTTTGCTTTTCTGCTGCTGGCACTCTGCCTCAGCACTTTGGGCGCCGTGAAAGTTTCTGACTACGGCGCAGGTCCCATGCTCAAACCGGGCAGAACTTTTTATGTTTCCGTCAAAGGCAGTGACAAAAACGACGGTAAAAGCCCTGCCAAAGCCTTCCGGACCATTACTAAAGGTGCGGCGCAGCTCCGTGCCGGAGATACGCTCCTTATTGGGGGCGGAGAGTACTTTGAGCCTGAAATCAAGATCAATGTTAAAGAAAACAGTGTCGGATTTTCTGAGCAGTGCGGACGCCCCGGCTCCCCCATACGCATTATGGGTGTCAAAGGTGAAAAAGCGGTGATCGTGGGCGGAGAAAAGGTTTTCAACGGCAAAAAGAATGGCAGTATTTACATTTTCCCCTGTAAGAAAGCGCCTCTTAACAATGCGATCCATGAGCTGCCCTCAGGTATCGAACTGCAGCGTGTCCCCAACGAATCTGCTGCAAGGGAACTGCCGGGGACATTTTATCACGATACGGCAAAAAAACGGCTTTTTGTTCACTTTGCCGCCGCAGACCAGAAAGGCATCTCACTTCTCAGAAACCGGGTCAGCCTCCGCATCCACGGCAGTTTCATCCACATTGAAAATCTCACCTTCATGTACGGCGGCGAGCCTGTCTATGTCCGGATGAACCGTCCCTACGACAAAAATAAAGCAAGTCATATCACCGTGACAGAGTGCTCCTTTTATCACAACACCTCCTGCGGCATTATTTTTGACGGTGCCTCCTGGAGTCTCATCAAAAACAACCGTGCTGCCCACAACATCTACCGGGGCAACTTCCTGACCCTCAGCCATGCCCATGACAACCTTATCATCGGCAACTGGAGCGGTCCCACTTTCAACTCTCTGCGCCAGCGCCAGCCTCAGGAATTGAATTTCGGCATCAACCATTACGGCAAGCAAAGTCCCCGCAACCATGTGATCGCCAACTTTATAGAGTCTCTGCCCTCATTCCGCTGGAAATCCGGTTCTCCTGAAGCCATTGTGAAAGACAATATTTTCTGCGGCAGTTTCAGAGGAGACTCCAAGCCTGTTCCCTGCACCATCACCCGCAATCTTTTCAAAGGCAGTGTCGCCTGGCATGGTCTGGGCGGATCCGATTCCTGGGATCACACTTTCAAAGGGACACAGATCAAGTTTTCCGGCAACTTCCGCAAAGAAGCTGAATTAAAAGTGCTCCACCCGGAGCTGGTCAAAGCCAAAGCCCTCAAGGTGAAACTGCCTGAACCCCGTTTCCCCGCCGTGACCTTCAAGGAGCTCAAGGCGCAGTACATCTCTCATGACGGCGCTGTCATCACCTGGAAAACTCCCGACTGCGACGGCTGGGGGAGCATCACACTCAGGGAAAAAGGCTCCAAAAAGAAACGCACTGCCGCATCTAATGTGCAGGGATCTGTTCACCGGGTGGGTATTGCCGGTCTCAAGCCGGGGACCGAATATCTTTTCACAGCAAGTTTCCGCAGCCGCCGGACTCCCGGCACTGTCAGTTCTTCCGAGGGAACTTTCAAAACCGCAGCATCGGAGCGGGCTCCCAAAGTCCACCTGGTGGGCAAAGGACACCTGACCCTTGAAGATGCCGCCTGTGCCGTGCTCCCCGGAGACACGGTGAAACTCCTCCCCGGCAAGCACACCGGTCAGTTCATCCCCTTGCGGGGCGGACTCCCCGGCAAGCCCATCACCATTACGGGCAACAGAAAAGCGGTCATTGATGCGGGGGGATTCTATTCGCCTTCCATTTCCATCTTCCGCAAAGGCAACTTCATCATCGACGGGATCAAGTTTATCAACGGTAACAAAACTGCCCGCAAAAACATCATCACTCTCTCTTACGCCCCCAATGTCACCGTGAGGAACTGTTACTCTGAATCCGACTGGCGCGCCGGAGGATTCATCACGGCGGGCATGTCCCAAAATCTGCTGGTGGAAAACAACATCATCGTTGACGGTGATTACCCTTTGAACATCGCCAACGGCAGCACAAAGGTCATCAACAACACCATTGTCAACGCCGTCATGGTCTCTCTGCTCTTCTGGTCCCCTGCCGATGTGGAAGTCAGAAACAACATCTTCTACCGTCCCTGTATCGACAACAAGCGGAACCCCGCCTTGCTTTTCCACGATGTGAAGGGCAAGATCGTTTCCGACGGAAATGTTTTCTGGTCCCCCATCAAAGCCCATCCGACGGGGGGATGGATCAGAGACGGCAAAGCCAAGACCCTTATCAACTCCAAGACCCTCAAAGAGTGGCAGAAACTTTCAGGAATGGATAAAAACAGCATCCACGCCGATCCCATGTTTGTCGATTACAAAAAAGGAGACTACCGCCTGAAACCCGGTTCCCCGGCAAAAGGTAAAGGTGCTGTCTTATGAAAAGCATATTGATCGTCACAGCGCTCTGGTGCAGCTTCATACTTGCAGCGATCAACATTGCAGATTACGGTGCAGGTCCCATGCTGAAACCTGCCCGGACTTTTTATGTTTCCACCAGGGGCAATAATAAAAACGACGGTAAGACCCTCAAAACCGCCTTTCGCAGCATCTCTTACGGGGCAACTCGTCTCCGCGCCGGGGATACTCTGCTCGTTGAAGGAGGCGAATACTTTGAACGCACTCTTGAAATCAATGTCAAAGATGGCGCTGTGGGCTTCAAGGAACAGTGCGGTCGCCCCGGAGCCCCCATCCGCATCATGGGCATGAAAGGCCACAAGGTGCTTCTCAGAGGCGGTCCTCTCCTTTCGGAAATGAAAAAAGATGGGGTACTCCGGGAGTTCAAGTGGCAGGGGCGTTTGATCTACAATATGGTCCAGGAGTACCCTTCCGGCATTGAATTGCAGCGGGTCTACAGCAAAAAAATTGCCCGTGAATATCCCGGGACCTTTTTTTACGATGAGGCAAAAAAACGGCTTTCCGTTCACTTTGCCGCTCTTGACCAGACCCATGCGGTGCCGGGATTCCGCCGTATCGGGATCCGTATCCACGGCAGTTACATCCATCTGGAAAATCTTCACTTCTCCAACTTCTACGAACCCATCTATATCCGGATGAACCGCCCCTACGACAAAAATGCCGCCTCCCATATCACGATCCTCAACTGTACCTTTTTCAACAACTATAAAAACGGTATCGTTCTGGACGGCGCCAGCTGGAGTCTCATCAAAAACAACCGTCTTTACGGCAATACAGGTCACGGCAGCATTATGACCCAGAAAAACAGCCATGACAATCTGATCACCGGGAACTGGTGCGGGCCTTCTCCGCAAACCCTGCGGCAGGATCGTATCAATGTGGTGGCTTACGGCATCAACAACTACGGCGGTATGCCCCCACGGAACCATGTCATAGGCAACGTTGTGGATAACGCTCTCGCCTTCCGCTGGAAAGCCGGATGCCCCGGCAGTCTGGTGCGGGACAATATTTTCCGGGGCAGAGTCTGGGCTGAAAGCCCTGTGGTGCCTTCGCTCTTCACCAATAATCTGATGACCGGCAAAGTGGGCTGGGTGGCACTGGGGGGCGACATCTGGGATAAAGAGTTTGCGCCCACCCTCATCAAATTTTACGGCAATGTGAAAAACCCTGCAAAATTCGTCCCCGTCTCCCCGGAACTGGCAAAGGCAAAGGCTCTTGCCATGGATCTTCCCCGTCCCCGGTTTCCTGAGGTGAAATTTACAAACCTCAAAGCTGATTTCATCGCAACTGACAGTGCCGCCGTCTGCTGGATGACTCCTGAGCGTGACGGCTGGGGCTCTGTGGAGCTTTACACTGCTTCCGGCAAGCGTTTCCGCACCTGTGTCTCTCAGACTCAGGGCGTGAAACACTTTGTGGGAGTCGATCAGCTCAAGCCGGGAACCACCTACAAATACCGTGCCTCTTTCACCTGCCGCCGCACCGGGAAGAGATCTTACTCAGGATTCTTTACATTTACCACAGCTCTGAAAAACCGTGCTCCAAAGATCCTTGAGGTGGGACATGGCAAATACTCTCTTGAAGAAGCAAACATTGCCGCACTCCCCGGAGACACCATCAAACTGCTCCCCGGGACCCATTCGGGCGTATTTTCCCCCATCCGCAGCGGCGTTCCCGGCAAGCCCATCACACTTCTCGGCAAGGGAGCGAAACTCTCAGGAGAGAAATTCCATGCGCCCATGATCGACCTCAAGAACCGCAGTCACATCATCATTGACGGTGTGACCTTCATTGAACCTGAATCCACCGCCCGTCTGGGGATCATCAGAGTCGAAGGGGGCAGAAATGTGACGATCCGCAACTGCCATGCGCCCCGTTTCAGCTGGTATGCAGGGCAATTTGCAATTATCCGCAATACGCCGGGAACGGTCATTCAGAACAACATCATCCACGGTGGCGATTACCCCATTGCCACCGTGGGCCCCCATATCAGGATCCTGAACAACACCATCGTGGATGCCACTATGCTGACCCTTTCCATCTGGGATCCGGCAAACATGGAGATCCGGAACAATATTTTCTACCGCCCCTGTATTCCCGCAAAGCGCAATCAGGCAATGACCTTCAATGCCATCAAAGGCAAGATCATTTCCGAAGGGAACGTTTTCTGGTCCCCTGTCAAAGAACACCCCATGGGCGGCAGGATCAGAGATCACAAAAATATGATCCTCAAGGAGTCAAAAACCTTGCAGGAGTGGCAGAAGATCAGCGGCATGGATAAAACAAGCATCCACGCTGATCCCATGTTCGTAAATTACGAAAAAGGGGACTTCCGCCTGAAACCCGGTTCCCCGGCAAAAGGTAAAGGAGCCTCTTTATGAAACAGATACTTTCAGCCTTGCTCCTGACTGCGGCAATGGTGCTTTCTGCATTGAATTATGCCGATTACGGCGCAGGTCCTATGTTGAAGCCCAACCGGACCTTTTATGTCTCCCAAAAGGGGAACGACAAAAATGACGGTCTTTCCGAAGCCAGAGCCTTCCGCTCCATCAAAAGGGGCGTCCGGGCGCTCAGAACAGGGGATACTTTGCTCATTGACGAAGGGATCTACTTTGAAGGCGCCATCGAGATCAATGTGAAAGACAACTCTCTCAAGTACGCTCTTCAATGCGGCAAGCCCGGCTCCCCCATCCGTATCATGGGCATGAAGGGGAAAAAGGTGATCCTCTCAGGGGGCGCGTTTCTGAAAGCTGTCAAAGGCTCCGGGCAGCTGGCAGAGTTCCGCTGGGAAAAAGAACCCAACTACAACATGGTGCAGGAGCTCCCCTCAGGCATCGAACTGCAGCGGGTCGCCAGTGAAGAACTGGTCCGCAAATTTCCCGGCACATTTCTTTATGACAAGGCGAAAAAAAGGCTCCTTGTTCACTTTGCCGCTCTGGATCAGACCGGCGTCAGTGTGGCGCAGCACCGTATCGGTATCCGTATCCACGGCAGCTATATCCACCTTGAAAATCTGGAGTTCCGCCACTATTACGAGGGCATTTACACAAGGGCAAACCGTCCTTACGACAAAAACGCCGCCGCACACATCACCATTGAAAAGTGCAACTTTTTCTGGAACTACCATTGCGGCGTGGTCATGGATGGATGTTCCTGGAGTCTCCTCAAAAACAACCGGGGCGCCTTCAACACCAAACGGGGCAACTTCATGAACTTGAAAGATGCCCATGATAATATTTACTTAGGCAACTGGAGCGGTCCCACTACGCAGACTTTGCGCCACCTTGAGCGCAACGGTTACAATTTCGGGATCAACAGCTACGGGGGCAATCCCCCCCGGAACCATGTCATAGGCAACTTTGTGGAATCAGAAAACTCTTTGCGCTGGAAAGGGGGCGGTCCCGGTTCCATCGTCAGAGACAACATCTTTCTGGGGAGATTCCACGCCGAAAGCAAGCAGATTCCCGCTGTCATCAACAACAATGTTTTTGCCAAATCCATCAGCTACTTTTCTCTCGGCTGGGGCATCTGGGAAAAGGAGTTTGCCTCTTCCCCCATCAAATTTTACGGCAATGTCAGAAAAGTTGCCGACTTCAAGGCTTTGGGTAAAGAGATCCACGAAGCCCAAAAGCTGAAAATTTCCTTTCCGGCTCCCAAATTCCCCAAAGTCGAATTCAAAAACTTGAAACTTTCCACCATTACTGCCGACAGTGCGACGGTCACATGGAAGACTCCCGAAAATGACGGCTGGGGCGATCTGCAGTACTGGCAGAAGGGCTCAAAAAAGAGACACTGGCGGGGCGGCACAGGTATTCAGTCAGTGGAACACGCTGTGGGCATTTCAAACCTCAAACCTGATACGGAATATTGTTTCAAAGCCTTTTTCAGAGGACGCCGGGATCCCAGCTGGCGCGGCTCTGAGATCCAAACCTTCAGGACTGCTGCAAAGAATCCCGCCCCCCGCATCCTTGAGGTGGGGAAGGGGAAACTTTCCCTCTTTGAAGCCGGGTGCGCCGCCCGTGCCGGAGACACCATAAAACTGCTCCCCGGGACCCATACAGGACAGCTTTTCTTCCTTTTCAGCGGCACCCGCGAAAAACCCATCACCGTTACCGGCAACAACAAGGCAACCATTGACGGAGCAGACTTTTACGCTCCCCTTATGGCAGCCAATTTCAAGTCACACATCATCATTGATGGCATCACCTTTGCCAATCCCGATCCTGCAGCGGGGAAACATGTGATCCGCCTGCGGGGAGGCAGTGATATCACAGTCAGAAACTGCCGCACCCGCCTTATTCCGTGGACAGCCGGGGGATTTGTCTGCAGCAACAATACACCCCGGCTGGAAATCAGAAACAATGTGATCCACGGCTGTGACTACCCCATCAATCTGAATCATGCGGATAAAGTAAAAATCATCAACAACACTATCGTCGATGCCACCATGCTGACGGTGCTCCTCTGGAGTCCCATTGAGGTTGAAATTCGTAACAACATCTTCTACCGCCCCTGCGTCATGAGCAAACGGAACCCGGCTCTGCTGCTGCAGAACATTCAGGGGAAAATCCTCTCTGACGGCAATGTTTACTGGTCTTCTGTGAAAGAACATCCCGCAGGGGGCGTGATCCGGGATAAGAGAGCAAAAGTCCTCTTCCGCTCTCAGACTCTTGAGGAGTGGCAGAAAAAGACGGGTATGGATAAAAAGAGTATCTGTGCCGATCCCTTGTTTGTTGATTATCAGAAAGGGGATTTTCGCCTGAAAGCCGGTTCTCCCGCCAGAGGTAAAGGAGCAATATTGTGAAAAAAACGATTCTTCTGGGGGCGCTGTTAAGCGTTTTGAGTCTGAGCGGCGTTGACATCGCCAAGTACGGGGCTGGTCCCATGCTGAAGCCCAACCGGACCTTTTTCGTCTCTCAAAAAGGCAATGACAAGAATGACGGACGCTCTCTTGAAAAGGCGTTCCGCACCATCCCCAAAGGGGTGGCGCAGCTCCGTGCAGGGGATACGCTGCTCATTGATGAAGGACTCTACTATCAAAGCGAGATCAAGATCAATGTCAAAGACAACTCTGTGGATTTTCAGGAGCAGTGCGGGCGCCCCGGCTCCCCCATCCGCATCATGGGCATGAAGGGCAAAAAGGTGATCCTTACAGGGGGCATCCATTTGAAGCCCGTCAAACGCTCAGGGCAAATCGCCGAATTCCGCCACGGACGCAATCTGCTCAACAATGTGATCCATGAACTCCCCTCAGGGATCGAACTGCAACACGTGGACGATGAAACCCTTGCAAGAGAGCTTCCCGGCACATTTTATTATGACCGGAAGGCAAAACGGATCCTTGTCCACTTTGCCGCTCTGGAACAGACCGGTATCAGTGCTGCCACCCAGAGAATAGGCATCCGTATCCACGGCAGCTACATCCACCTTGAAAATCTGGAGTTCCGCCACTACTATGAAGCGGTCTACGCCCGTATGAACAAGCCCTACGATAAAAACAAGGCAACCCACATCACCATTCAGAACTGCCGTTTCTTCTTCAACTACGAAAACGGCGTCGTACTTGATGGTACTTCATGGAGTATCCTCAGAAACAATCAGGCTTCACACAACACCGGGCGGGGACATTTTCTCAACATGGCAAAGGCGACCGACAACCTTTACTACGGCAACTGGGGCGGGACCACCGCCAATACCATGCGCCAGAAAAAGCCCAACCATGTGAACTACGGTCTCAACAGCTACGGCGGTAAACCGCCCCGGAACCACTCCATCGCCAACTATCTTGAAAGCGATCTTTCTTTCAGATGGAAAAGTGCCAATCCCGACGGCATCATCAAAGACAATGTGTTCCGCGGCGCATGGCATACCGAAAGCTCCCCCGTCCCTGCCACCATTACAGGAAATCTGTTCCTGAGCCGTGTCAGCTGGCCCGGCATCTGCGGAGACAGAGGGTGGGAAGAGGACTTCAAAAATACTCCCATCAAGATGTACGGCAATTTCAGAAAAGAGAAAGGTTTCAAATACACCAATCCGGAACTTGTCAAGGCGAAATCTTTGAAGATCACCCTTCCTCAACCCAAATTCCCCGCCGTCACCTTCAAGGATCTGAAAGTCTCCTTTATCGGCAAAGAGGGCGCCGCCGTCACCTGGATGACCCCCGACTGCGACGGATGGGGCGAGGTGGTGCTTAAAAAGAAAGGCGACCGGAAACAGAAATACTACTCCTCAGGACTTCAGGGCTCACGCCACGCTGTGGGGCTTACAGATCTGCTCCCTGATACGGAGTATGAGATCTACGCCGTTTTCAAGAACCGCCGGGGCGGAAAAGCTGTGCGCTCAGAAAAAAGAACATTCAAAACTGCCGCCGCCGACCGTGCCCCCGGAGTCCTTGAGGTGGGCAAAGGCAAGATGACTCTTGAAGAGGCAAGTCTTGCCGCCGTCCCCGGGGACACCATTAAACTGCTCCCCGGAACTCACTCAGGGCAGTTCATCCCTCTGCGCAACGGCGCTCCCGGCAAGCCCATCACCCTTATGGGGAAAGGGGCTGTCCTTGACGCAAGAAAGTTCTACTCCCCTGCTGTGCTCCTCAAAAACAGACATCACATCGTCATAGATGGTGTCACCTTTGCCAATCCTGATCCCACCACAGGGGCAGGTATCATTTCGACCTACAACGGCAGCCATCTCACCGTCCAAAATTGCCGTGTTTACAACATGCACTGGCAGGCGGGGGATTTTATCAATGTACGCAACACGCCATACTCCGTCGTGCGGAACAATATCATTCAGGGGGGATCTTACCCCATCCGTGTTTTCGGAAAAAAGGTCAAGGTCCTCAACAACACCGTGGTGGATGCGGTCATGGTCTCCATCCACGTCTGGGGCGTTGATGAACTTGAAATACGCAACAATATCTTCTACCGTCCCTGTATCCCTGAGAAAAAGAATCCTGCCATACTTTTCACCGCTGCGGGAAAAAATATGATCTGCGACGGCAATGTTTTCTGGTCTCCCGTCAAGGATCATCCAGTAGGGGGCAGGATCAGAGACGGCAAAAGACGGATACTTGTTCAGACCAAAACTCTTGCCCAATGGCAGAAACTTACCGGTCACGATAAAAACAGTATCCACGCCGACCCCATGTTTGTTGATTATCAAAAGGGCGATTTCCGGCTGAAGCCCGGGTCGCCTGCTAAAGGAAAAGGAGCAAATTTGTAAAATGGACTTCATCAGCGAATACCATGAAATGGCATGGAACAGCGCTCTCAAGGTGCTTTCCCCCACACAGGCACAGCTGGAGCACGGCTTGGAACTCCACAGAGATCTTTTTTGTATGGATCATTTCGGATTCCTGCCCACCTCATGCTGGAACCACAATATCGTCACCAAATGGGATGAATTCAAAGCCCGGAACATCGGTCAGCGGGCGCTTTCAAAGCGTATCGAATACATGATGTATGACGAATGCTGTCAGGATCCTGAACACGCCGACCAGTTCCGCAAAGCCATGCGCGCCTCAGGCTTGAAATGTATGGTGCAGACCGTCGCCGAAGGCAAATCACGGGAAGAGGATTTCAGACGCATGTCCTGCAATATCGAGGTGCTGCGGACCTTCTCTGATGTGATCGCTCAGGCGGGCTCCCCCGATGAGATCGCCCGGGTCAACGCCGAAGGCAAGATCGCTGTGGTCTGGAGCGTCAACGGTCCTCCCCTTGCGGGAGAACTTCAGGACCCGGAACAGGAGCTGGAAACAGTCCTTGACTGGTACCGGGTGGGTGTCAGGCTCATGCACCTTTCCTACAACCGCCGCAACCACATTGCCGACGGCTGTACCGAAGAAGCCGACGGCGGCATCAGCGCACTGGGCATCGAACTCATCAAAAGAATGAACAAGCTGGGCATCATCGTCGATGTGCCCCATACGGGCAGACAGAGCTCCCTTGACGCTGCCAGATACTCCGAAAAACCCATGATGGCTTCACACACCGCCGCCCGCTCACTCTTTGACTTTGCCCGCTGCAAGGATGATGAAACCCTGCGTGCCATTGCCGACACCGACGGTATGGTGGGAGTCTACGCCTACTCCAGTATGCTGGGAGGCTCCGGAGACCTTGCCATGCTGCTGAACCACATCGACCACATCGTCAAAACCGTGGGCGTGGACCATGTTGGCATCGGAACCGATCTGCAGTATCAGCGGAAATGGGCGGATGAGGTCTATCAGATGAAGACCTACGACAACCCTGAATACTCCAGCCGCTGGTGGGGCAACTGGCAGCAGGCGCCCCATACCGCCCCGAAAAAGGGTGAAGATATCTACGGCAGCCTTGCATGGATCAACTGGCCGCTCTACACAGTGGGACTGGTCACAAGAGGCTATACCGACGATCAGATCGCCAGGATCCAGGGAAAGAATTTCCTGCGTGTTCTGGCGGCGAACCAGCCGGAACGCTGATAAATTACCTCAAATACAAAAGCCGCTGACAGCCATGATCGGTGTCAGCGGTTTTTGTTTGTGGATGATTTTAATAGGAAACTTCCGGATAAAGGGAGCGCATGATCCCCATTTCCAGCCCCCGCAAGGCGGCAAGTCCCCTCATGCGGCCCAGCCCGCCGTATCCCGGATTGGGGTTGGGCTGTTTGAGAAGGTCATCCATAATATCCGCGCCGTGGTCGGGGCGGAAGGGGATGCGCCAATCCTCTCTGCCCTGATTTTTGCGGCGGATCTGTTCAGCGCATACGGCTTTGACAAGTTCGTACATATCCACCCGTCCCTCCAGGTGGGGCGCTTCATAAAAGTCGCCGTTGGGGAGTACTTCGGTACTGCGGAGATGGAGAAATCCCACTTTGTCAGCACAGTATTTGAACATTTCAACCACGTCGTTGTCGATCCTTGCGCTGAAACTCCCGGCGCAGAAACAGATACCGTTGGCAGGACTGGAAGAGATGGCAAGAAGAGATTTGATATCCTCAATGGTGCTGAAGATCCGGGGCAGTCCCAGAATGGAACGGGGAGGATCATCAGGGTGGATCACCAGACGGCAGCCCCACTCTTCAGCGGCGGGAATGACCTCGGTCAAAAATGCCGCCAGATTTTCACGCAGTCTTTCTGAAGAAAAGTTTTCGTACTTGGCAAGCATACTGCGGACATCTTCCAGTGTCACCCCTTTGAATCCGGGGAAATTGTCGATGACCGACCGTCTCAGCACAAAACGCTGATGATCGTCCATGGAGTTGTAAAGTTCTTCAGCCCGGGCAACTGTTTCAGGTGTGTAATCTGCCTCAGCCCCCTTGCGCTGCAAAATGAAAAGTTCAAAAACGGCAAATTCCAACTGGTTGAAGTAAAGCACCTTGGAGCCGTCAGGCAGGGTGTGGCGCAAATCTGTCCTGACCCAGTCAAGGACCGGCATGAAATTGTAGGTCACAGTTTTGATGCCGCACTCGCCCAGATTGCGCAGTGACTGTTTGTAGGTGTCGATGTAGCGCCTGAAGGAACCGGTGGCATTTTTGATGTCTTCATGAACGGGCAGACTTTCCACCACGCTCCAACTCATTCCCGCTTTTTCGATCATCTTTTTGCGTTCCATGATCGCCTCTTTTGACCAGAGAACGCCGTAGGGGATATAATGCAGAGAGGTGACGACACCCGTCGCTCCTGTCTGGGGGATGAACTCAAGTGCGACCGGATCTTCAGGTCCGTACCAGCGGAAAGTGCTTTCCATAAACACAGCTGCTTCAACTCCTTTTTTCAATCAACTATATGGGAAACGAACAAAATATACCACGGGAAAAAAGTATTTCAAGGAGAAAAGTAAAAAAATATCTATATTTTTCTACTTAATCCATTAAAAGTGCTTATTTGTACATATTTTTTACGCCTCAGTGTACAACTTCTGCCGAAAGAAACATTGGGGGATATCCAAATATGAGCGTGAAAGTAAATTTCAATAAAAAATCATTTCCGGGAGAGAAAATCTGTGGAAAAATCCCTCTTCCTGTGCTATATTTATACAAAATACAATTTTTCCAAAAGGGAGTTATTTTACCATGAGCGAAAATCTGGACTTTATCAGAGAAATCGTCGATACCGACGTTAAAAACGGCAAACACGGAGGCAAGGTCATCACCCGCTTCCCTCCTGAGCCCAACGGTTACATCCACATCGGTCACTCCAAGGCGATCTGCCTGGATTTCGGTGTTGCCAAAGAGTACAACGGCATCTGCAACTTGCGCTTTGATGACACCAACCCCACCAAGGAAAGCACCGAGTACATGGAGTCCATCATCAACGACATCAAGTGGCTGGGCTTCGATCCCGGAGATCGTATCTACTACGCCAGCGACTACTTTGAAAAGATGTATGAGTGCGCCGTCGAACTTATCAGGAAAGGTCTTGCATACGTCTGCGACCTCAGCGCCGATGAGTGGGAAAAATACCGTGGTGACTCCACCCGTCCCGGCATCGAGCCCCCCGGCAGAAAGCGCTCCATCGAGGAAAACCTTGACCTTTTCACCCGTATGCGCAACGGAGAGTTTGAGGACGGCGCTATGGTCTTGCGTGCCCGCATCGACCTGAGTTCCCCCAACATCCACATGCGTGACCCTGCCATCTACCGTATCCGCCGTGCCCATCACTTCCGCCACGGGGACAAGTGGTGCATCTACCCCATGTATGACTACGCCCACCCCCTTGAGGACGCCTTTGAAGGTGTGACCCACTCTTTGTGCACTCTGGAGTTTGAGGTGCACCGTCCCCTTTATGACTGGGTCCTTGACTCTCTGGGCTACGAGGTGAACAACCGGCCCCGTCAGATCGAGTTTTCACGCTTGAACATCACTGACACGGTCATGAGCAAGCGCAAACTGCTCCAGCTGGTCACAGAGAAACATGTTTCCAACTGGGACGATCCCCGTATGCCCACCATCTGCGGACTCCGCCGCCGGGGTGTGCCCGCTGAGGCGATCCGCAATTTCTGCGCCATGGTGGGTATCACCAAGGTGGACGGCATCACCGACTCCGCCGTGCTGGACTACTGTACCAGAGAGGTGCTCAACGCCAAATGCCGCCGCTATCTGGGGGTCCTTGATCCTCTGAAAGTGACCATCACCAACTACCCTGAAGAGGGCGTGGCGGATCTTGACGCTGTGAACAACCCTGAAGATCCCGCGGCAGGTTCCCGCAAGATCCCCTTCGGCAAGACTTTGTACATTGAGAAGAGCGACTTTATGGTGGAGCCCCCCAAGGGATATTTCCGTCTTGCCCCCGGCAAAGAGGTGCGTCTGCGCTACGGCTACTTCATCAAGTGCGAGGAGTACATCACCGATGCCAACGGCGAGGTCGTTGAACTTAAATGCACCTTTGATCCTGAGACCCGGGGCGGCAACGCTCCCGACGGACGCAAGGTCAAAGGCACGATCCACTGGGTTTCCGCAGATTCCGCCCTTGAAGCAGAGATCCGCCTTTACGACAAACTCTTCACCGTTCAGGCGCCCGGTGCCGACGGTGCGGATTTCCTGACCCAGCTCAACCCTGACTCTCTCAAAGTCATCAAGGGCTACCTTGAACCGGCTCTGGGTGAGATCAAACCCGGTGAATCGGTGCAGTTTGAGCGTATCGGTTATTTCTGCTGCGATCAGGACTCCACAGCAGAAAAACAGGTCTTCAACAGAACTGTTACTTTGAAAGACTCCTGGAAACCCGGAAAGTAAAGGAATTTCACCATGAAAAAGCTGTTCCTGTTTTTTGTACTGGTCTGCGCAGTTGTTTTGAGTGCCGGGGAAAAGCTCCCCAAGTACATCATTCTTTTTATCGGTGACGGCATGTCAACTCCCCAGCGGATGATGGCTGAGGAGTTTTCACGGAAAACCGGCAAAGGGGAACTTATTATCAACCACTTCCCCTTCCACGCCTCCACCCGGACTGTGTCAACCAGTTCCCTTGTGACCGATTCGGCAGCGGCGGGGACGGCAATCGCCTGCGGTACCAAGACTGCCAACGGCAGGATCGGCGTCACTCCCGACGGCAGGACCCGCTTTGAATCTGTGGCAGAACTTGCCAAAAAGAAAAACTACAAGGTGGGGATCGTGACCACTGTGACCATCAATCACGCCACCCCTGCCAGTTTCTACGGACACCGTATTTCACGCAGCCAGTACTACGAACTGGGACTTGATCTGGTGAACTCCAATTTCGACTACTTTGCCGGGGGCGGCGTTGCCTTCCCCACCGGTAGACCTGCCAAAAAAGGTGCTCCCCTCCCCAATTTGCCCAACATCTACGACCTTGCCGCCAAAAAAGGGTACAAGGTCCTGAAAGACAAAAAAGCCTTTATGGCACTGAAACCCGGCAGCGGCAAGATCCTCTACTCCGGTGCTCCCGGCAGGATCCCCGCCGCCATAGATGCCGGCAAAGAGGATATCACTCTGGCTGAACTTACCGCTAAAGGGCTGGAACTGCTGAAAAACGACAAGGGCTTTTTCCTCATGGTTGAGGGAGGCACTATCGATGGTTTCGGTCACGCCAATGAAGCTGCCTCCAATCTGAGGGAAGTGCTGGCTCTTGATGATGCTGTGAAAGAGGCTGTCAAGTTCATGAAAAAGCACCCTCAGGATACTTTGATCGTGGTTACAGGCGACCATGAAACAGGGGGCATGTCCATGGGCTTTGCCGGTTCCGGCTACGCCATGCACATGGAGCGTCTCGCCCTTCAGAAAGTTTCCATCGGCAAGTTTGCAAGTTTGCTCAAAGATGCCCGTCAGGCAAAAAAGGATTTCTCATACGCTGACGCTCAGAAGATGATAACAAAATATTTCGGACTTCAGTTTACAGGGAATCCTAAAAAAGATCCTATGGCACTTTCTGCTGAGCAAAAGAAAGCTCTTGAGGCAGCCTATAAGAAGAACCGTCTTCCCGGCGCTCTCAAGACCGTCATGAACCAGAAAGCCGGTATCGGCTGGACCACCGGCGCCCACACCGCGCTCCCGGTGCTGACCACAGCCACGGGCGTTCAGGCAAAGCGTTTTTCCGGATTCATTGACAATACCGACATTGCCAGGACTCTCAAATCTCTTTTGAAATGAAGAAAGAGTTTTCCCACTACCTTATTGCAATAGCAGTGACCTGCCTTTTTTCGGCGGCACTGCTTTTTTTGCCTGATCCCCCTGCCATGAACAAGGGGGATTTTTCTGTCTGCCGTGCCCGGGTCATAAGCGTTGATGACAGCGCTGTGGAACTGCACGGACTGTTGAAATTCGGCTCTCAGAGGCTTGAGGTTGAGATCCTTTCCGGCAAACATACAGGCAGAAAATTCCGTGCCAACAACGAACTGCGCGCCCAGATGGAACTGGATAAGGAGTTCAAAGTCAACGATATCATCACCGTAAATATGCCCGGAACCGATCCGGAGCCTGACACTGTGCTGCAGGCGAGGGATCACCACCGCTCTTTCTGGATCTGGTGTCTCGGGGCAGTCTTTTGCGTCTTTCTCATCATCTTCGGCTCCTGGGTGGGCATCAAAGCCATCTTGAGTTTTATTTTCAGCTTTATCGTTATCTGGAAAGCCCTCATCCCGGCAAGCCTTGCCGGATGGGCTCCTGAGGCGGTCATCGCCTTGACTACGGCGATCCTCACCTTTGCCATCATCTTTCTTGTGGCGGGATTCACCCGCAAAGGAACGGTGGCGTTTCTGGGCGCCATGGCGGGAGTCCTCACCGGGTTGGTGCTGAGTTCCCTCTTCACCCAGCTCATCAAGATCAACGGCGCCGTCATGCCCTATTGCCAGACCCTTTATTACTCCGGATACGATTTTCTCAATCTCCAGCGGCTCTTTGCCGGGACTTTGATACTGGGCGCCTCTGGAGCAGTCATGGATCTTGCCATGGATATTGCTTCAGGCATTGAAGAAGTGGTGCGCCACAACCCGACTCTTCCCCGCAGGGAACTTATACGCTCCGGGATGCGTATGGGGCGCAGCGTGGTGGGAACTATGACCACCACACTGCTTCTTGCCTACTCCGCAGGGTTTCTTACTCTGCTTATGATGTTCCGGGTGGAGGGGCACTCCCCTTTGAGCCTGCTGGACAACCCTCTGGTCGCCTCTGAAGCGGTCAAAACTCTTATCGGCAGTTTCGCCCTTGTGCTGACCGCTCCTCTGACGGCGGTCATTTCAGGGATCATTTACAGCAAGTTCCGCCCGCAAAACTTTGGGGAAAATGTTAAAAAGGAAGATTTATCATGAAAGTGCTCTGGAACCCCTCTGAGACTCCTCAGGAGCTCCATTCCATATTGGAAAGTATCGCAGAAGAATATCCTGTTGAAAGTTCCACTCAAAATGCTAATGTGAAGTTCCGCTTTCTGCCGGATGACCCTGATGCACTGAAAGTCAGCTGCAGCGGAAAAGAGTGGCTCATCCAATACGGCAGAAAAACTCTTGCCGCCCGGGGCGTGGCACATCTCCTTGCCGGACAGTGCTGCGATGAAGAGGCTTTCTTCACCACTTTCGGCATCCTCCTGGATTGCACCCGGGGCAATGTGGTGACGGTCGCCCGTTTCAAAGTGTGGCTCCGCCGCCTTGCCATGATGGGGTACAACATGGCAATGATCTATGTCAAAGATGCCTACCAGCTCCCCGGCGAACCCTATTTCGGCTACATGCGGGGCGCCTACTCCATGGAGGAGATCCGGGAGATCGACGCTTACGCGCAAAAGCTGGGTATTGAGATGATCGCCTCCATTCAGGCGCTGGGCCATGTGGAGCCCGTACTGCGCTGGAATGCCTACAACCATGTCAAAGATACTGCAGATGTCATGCTGGTGGATGAGCCAAAAACCTACGAGCTTATTGAAAAGATGCTCCAATTCTGGAGCGACGCCCTTTCTTCACGGCGTATCCATCTGGGCATGGACGAAACTCAGACTCTTGGGCGGGGCAAATTTCTGGACAAAAACGGCTACGAAAATCCCTATTTCACCTACAAGCGCCACCTGGAAAAGGTGTGTGCCATTTGTGACAAGTTCCAGTTGAAGCCCACCATCTGGTCAGATATGTATATCCACTACGCGCAGAAAGAGATGGGGTACAAAGACATCCGGCAGCCGGTGCCGGAGGAGATCCGCAAAGAGACTCCTGGTAATGTGCAGTTTTCCTACTGGAACTACTACACGCGTGACATCGACACCTATGAGGTCAACCTCAAACGCTGCGGCGAACTCAACGGTACCGCCCCTATGATGGCGTCCGGTATCTGGACATGGTACCGCAACTGGACCGACTATGAGTACAGCTTCAATACCGTGCGTCCCTGCGTGGAGGGATGCCGCCGGAGCAATACAAAAGAGCTGATCCTCACCCTCTGGGGCGATGACGGCGGCTACTGCGAATTCAACTCTGCACTGGCTGGACTTGCCTGGGCAGCGGATCTGGCTTACACAAATGGCGAAGATGAAGAGCGCACCGCAGAGATTTTTGAAGCGGTCTGCGGAACCTCTTACAAGCGCCAGCTTCTCTGCGAAAAGTTGACTTACACAGGCTTTGATGAGGAAGGGAAAGTTATTGACAAAGTCTCCTCCGCTTCTATGCTCTGGGATGACCCTATTATGGGTATCGTCTGGAACGAACTCCCGGCGACCAAACTCAAAGATCCTGTTGAGAATATGCTTGCCAACTATCAGTCTGTCAGGGACAATACCGCCGATCACCGGGAGGATCACGCCGCCGGAGATCTCAATTACGCCTGGTCTCTTGCCGATCTGCTCTGCCGCAAGATCGAACTCCGGAAGAATCTGCTCAAAGCCTACGCCGAAAAAAATATGAAAGCCCTTGACCGTATCGCCGAATTTGAGATACCCGGCGTCCTTGAGGCGATCGAGAATTTCAGCGATGCCTTCCGCACCCAGTGGAAACGGAGCTTCAAATCCTATGGACTGGAACTGATGCAGATCCGGCTGGGAGGCTTGAATGAGCGTTACTACGAACTTTCACGGCTGATCGAAGAGTTCCGGAACGGCGAAATAGATTCCATCCCTGAACTGGAGGTCAAACACACCCCCTCAGGTCCTGTGCCCCATCAGTATTTCCGCTGTGTCACAGGGTGTTTCTTTGTATGACAGGGGGAGCGTTATCAATTCCCCCCCCGACTGTTATTTATTTGGAGAGATCATGCGTTTTGCTGAATTTTTTCCTGAGAGATCAGGAGATATAAAAATCAATATCCATTCTCCGGAGTCTCTGGCGTGTTTGCCTTACGAAGAGGAATTGGAACTGAAAAACAAAGCTTTGAAAGCTCTGTTGAAAGATGGGAAAATCAAGGCTCCTATGGGGAGTGTGGTTCCATCTCCCCGTCCCCGCAACTACCGGACAACGGGAAAAAGGCGGGTCTCATTTGTTGATGGGAAACTCTTTTTTCACATGGGCAAAAGCCACGACAGGAGTCCTGTCACCAGCTCCGTGCTGGAAGCTCCGGGGCATCAGGCTGTTTATGAGTTCTGCCACAAAAAACTTTCCCATCCCCGCAACAGGCAGGCTGCCGCAGCCCTCAATTATCTGATACTCAGGGGAAGTTACACGGAGTTTGCGCTTATTTTCAATGTAAAGCGGCTCAACGGGGATATTGTCCGTACACTCCGTGCCATTGCCGACGAAGCGGTATCAGACATTGCGCCATTGAGAAGCGCCTTCATCTATGTGGATGAAAGTTCCTCAGACTACTATCTTGAGGCGGAGCGTCCCGAAAAGGGCGTGGCTTTCAAAAAACTTTGCGGTCCGGAATTTCTGGCATTGAAACTGAAAGACAAAAAAATTCTTTATCCGGCAACGGTATTCTCTCAGATCAACGAATCCATCATCCCAGTTTTTTTACAGGAGCTGGAAAAATATCTGCTCCCCGGTAATGAAACCTCTCTCATCGACTTGTATTGCGGTTACGGTTTGTGGTCTCTGGCGCTGGGGGATAAATTGAATTCCGTCTGGGGGGCGGAGCTTTCAGGCGATGCCATCAAAGCTGCCAGATCAAATGCTCTCTTTCATTATCCGGATAAAGCCTTTCATTACGAAACATTATCCATCACCGCCGACGGATTGAAGGGCAAGCTGCCCCCTTGCAAAGGAAAAAAGGAGTGCATACTCCTTGATCCGCCCCGTAAAGGCTGCGCCCCCGGCGTGCTGGAAACCCTTATTGCCCGCCGTCCGGGGAAGATGCTGCACCTTTTCTGCGGTGCCGACGAAATCGTGCCTGCGCTGCAGCTCTATCAGGCTAACGGATGCACCATTGAAAAGCTCATTCCCTTTGACTTTTTTCCCGGCAGCATGAATGTGGAAATGCTCGCCGTCATCAGCAAAAAATAATGGAACAAAAAAGGAGCTGTTGCAAAAATTTGCAGAGCTCCCAATTTGCAAGCGGTACTCAGACCGCTTTTTTTATTTGCCGAAGAAGCGTTTCAGGAGACCGGTGAAACCGGCGCCGTGGCGGGCTTCATCTTTTGCCATCTCAAAGACGGTATCGGCAATCGCGTCGTAGCCCAGTTCACGGGCGCGTTTGGCGAGTTCCAGCTTGCCGCTGCAGGCGCCGCCTTCGGCTTCGGAGCGCAGTTCCAGATTGCGCTTGGTGCAGGGAGTCACCACTTCGCCCAGCAGTTCGGCGAACTTGGAGGCGTGCTCAGCTTCTTCAAAGGCGTAGCGCTTGAAGGCTTCGGCGATCTCAGGATAACCCTGACGGTCTGCCTAACGGCTCATGGCAAGGTACATACCCACTTCGCAGCACTCGCCGTTGAAATTGGCACGGAGACCTTCCACCACATCAGGAGCGATCCCGTCGATGGAGGCGATCTTGTGTTCGATAGCCCACTTGGCTTCTGTGGATTCCTGTTTCACAAACTTGGCAGCAGGAGCCTTGCACTGGGGGCAGTTGGCAGGAGCTTCAGTACCTTCGTGAACATAACCGCAAACACTGCAAACGAATTTAGCCATTTTATTTTTCCTTTCATGTTAAGGTTTTGTTTTTACTGTTTTGTATTGACTACAAATATAAAATAACTCCAAAATTACAAAATGCAAGTTCTTTTTTGAAAAAAGTTAAAAAAAATTTATTTTGAGGTGGGAACTGCACAAGTTCCCCTGAAAAGATCGGGGAATCCCCCCTTGCCGGTGAGCCGCTCCGGCTGGGAAAGGAGGGGGAATGCGGTAAGAAGTTTTTTCAAAACGGCATCATCCATCCGTCTGAACCGGGGGGACAGGAGCAGCGTGAACCTTGCCGCCTTGTGCTCTTTGAGAAACTGCCGCAGCAAGGTGATATCCTCTTTGGAAATCACCTGCACCACATCCTTTTCAAAGAAAAGCCGGGGCATTTGCTCAGGGAGATAAAAAACATCGGTGACAATGATTTTTTCTGAAGCTCCAAGCAATCTCTGCTCTATGGCGTGGGACTCTCCCGAAACCCGGAACAGAGCAAAAATGCCGTAGAGCTGGATGGTGACACTCAAGAGCACTGCTCCATAGGGGAGAAGCTGTTTTGCTTTGAAACACCCTTTGAATTTGGGAATACCCATCAGACGGAATCCCCGGAAACTCAACCAGAAGAGCAGGGGCAGTATGATGAGAAAGTGACGCGCTCCCCAGACCAATCCTACATCGCTGGCTGTCATGAGAGGGGGAACCCCCACTATATAAAGAATCGCCCCCAGAGCCGGGAGTTTGAAACGGCGGCAATGGAGAAAGCCGTTCCAGTTGACCAGAAATCCCGCCGTGAGCGGCGTTGCCGTCAGGAGCCCTGTGAGGCAGGAGGCGGCGTAAATCGTGTTGCTTTGGAACCAGACTCCCGGAATGAGAAGGCACATTGCCCCCAGATAAATAATAAGTGCGGTATACTTGAAAGTCAACCACTTTTTAAATGCAGGGGCAGCCCCTGCGGCAAGGGGGAGCAATGCGCTCCAGACCAGATAATTAAAATGGCTGTTTGCCCATCCGTCAAAGCGGAAGAGGTGGTGGTAACAGTTGAAAAAGAAGGCTTTCAGTTGGGTGAAAAGTGAAAAGCCGGCGTTGTTGTTGAGGTAATAGTATTTGCCGTGATTGCCCAGAAAATGACCGTGAACGCTCCATTGAAAGCCCCATAAAGGCAGAGCCGCCCCAAGAAAACCTGCGCCGAATTTCAGAGCTTCCTGCCATTTGCCGCAGCAGAGAAGTGCCGCCCCCATGGCGCCGCCGAGGAAATAGGCTTCTTCACGCATGATAAGGGAAATTCCCAACAGAGTACCGGAAAGAAGAAATCTTCTCTTTTCAGCAAGAAGCAGCGCTCCGAGGCACAAGCAGACGCTGGGAGTCATTTCCCATAAAAGAAGTGAATAGAAAAACAAAGGCGTACTCAGCAGCAGCAAAGGAGGCGGAATGTGCCAGAAGTGCCACGCCATGAAAAGCAGCAGCAAGGTGGCAAGGAGAGGGAAGAAAAGAGTTCCCCGCTCTCCGAAAAGTTTGTAAAAGGGGACCGTGATAAAACTTAAATATTCAGGGTAAAAGGAGACGGCTCCACCGGGGACTTTGATAAAGTGAAATCCCCCTGTGGGAAAAAGCTCAGGGAAAACATGCTTGATAACAGTACCTTCGCCCCTGGCAAAGTTCCGCATCATAATGTATTTATTGCCGTTGTCGGTGATCCAGACTGCGCCGGGCTTGAGGATGAAAGCACACCCCAGAAGCAGTAAAAATGCCGCACCGCAGCAGAATACGGTACGGCATTGGCTCGTCATGAGAGATCCTCAAACAATCAGCGCTTGATAAAAGCGCCGCAGCCTTCGGGGATCACATCGCCTGCAAGAGCTTCGCCCTTCCAGTCAAAGACCTGTGCACCGGGGACGGTAACAGGTGCGTAGGACATGTTGAGGACATATCCGGACTTTTGGGGGAGCTCCGGCAGACGCAGGGGATCGGTGACAATGGCGATAAAGTCGGACTTTGCTTCGCCTGTGGCACATCCCAGCTGACCGCCGGTGTAGTCGAACTCCCAGTGTGCCTCTCTGAGCCACCAGGAATTCTTCTGATAGAAACTGATCCAGAAACGGCAGATCGCTTCAGCTTCGCAACTCAGGTCGGCAAGCTCAACTGAGAGCATGGGAACACCTGCCATCATGGCGATGAAATGGCGTGAAATATTCACCGGCAGCTCATCCGCGGGCCAGTAGGCAGGGTCCGCGTGAACGGGGATCCCGTCACCCAGCGCCAGACGGATCTGAGCAATGCGCCGCAGATTGAGCAGAAAGTCAAAAGGCGCATCCCCGGCACGGAACTGAGTTCCGCAAGCCAGCATCCGGGGAACGGCGTAGCTCTGGCGGAATTCGATCAGGGCATCTGCCTTGCACTTGCGGATACGCTTTGAAAGTTCTGCGGTGAAGGCATAGCACGCCTCCGCTCTGGGGGCCTCAAGGTTGGGGTGGATCTGGTCGAGGAAGTCCACTTTGAGACCGTCAAGATCATAGTCGCGCATGAGGCTTTCCATGAGATCCAGCATTTCGGCACTTGCTTCGCTGTTTTCAGGAGCAAGTTTGTAGTAACCTTCCAGATACTCTCCGAAAAGAGCGCCGGGGATATTTTTGAGCTTTTCGTACATGGCGCTGTGGTCGCCGATAAGATAAGGGGCGACCCAGAGCATGTATTTCAAACCGAAACTCTTGACCTCTTCAACATGTTTTTTGAAGTCGGGGAACTTGGTGGTATCCACCTGCCAGTCGCCGATCTTTTCGTACCATGTGGAGATGGTGGTGGGACTGACCCGTTTCATGTCGGGGTAGCACCATCCGTCATCAAGGATAAAGGTCTTGAATCCCAGATCCGCCGCTTTTCTGGCGATGTTTGTGCACCACTCCTGAGTCATGGCGCCGTGAACGGCGTACCAGGTGCAGAAGACAGGCTCCCAGACGAAACGGGGATATTCACAGCTGATGCCGCTGAGGTTTTCGCGCCACAGGGGGATCTGCTCCTGCCAGGGACGCTCTGCAACATCGAACCAGAATTGGAAATCTGCGATAGCTTCAGGAGCAGAGATCTCCCAAGTGATGTCGTAGCATCCAGTTTCCTGATTCATCTTGCCTGAGAACTTGCTGTCGCAGTCGCAGTTGACCAGTCCCACTGCCAGCTTGCTGATACCGGCGGTGTTGAAAAAGACCACAAAGGGCATACCCCGCTGAGCGGCAAAGGTGCTTTCCATGGTCCAGGGGATACGCTCGCCCACAGAGGGCATGAAGCTGTGCCAGTAGGAGTGAACATCGGCAATGGAACAGGAAAAGGTGATGGTTCCCCGTTTTGCGTTGCCGGTTGCCACAGGGAGCATATCCCGCATGGCAGAGGACTCAACAGATCTTGATTCTGCAAAGTTGGTGGTGATTTTCATTTTATTCTCTTCCGCAGCATTTTTTGTACTTTTTGCCGCTGCCGCAGGGGCAGGGATCATTTCTGCCGACTTTGGGCTCTTCACGGTAATAAGGTACCTGGATCTCGGGTTCGGGCTCTTCATATCCCTGTTCCATCATCATGGGGGCGTTCTCCATACCCATCCCCTCCGGGGGCATCATGACGAACTCTCCGTCAGGGTTCTGGGCGAACTGTTCCATGATCTGATGCTGCATTTCGATGGGCATGGCGTTGAACATCTCTTCAAAGGATTCGTACTGGTTGAGAGTCACAAGGAAAAGATTTTCTGCAACCTGCCGGTAGATGCGGTCCATCAGGTCTTTGAAGATGTTGAAGGCTTCGTTCTTGTATTCCACCAGCGGATCTTTCTGGGCGTAGACCCGGAGCGACATACTGGAACGCAAGTTATCCATGGCATAGAGATGTTCCTGCCACAGCTTGTCAATGGCTTCAAGAACGGTCTGACGGCGCAGATAGTCCAGACTCTCGGGATCGTCAGAGGCGTGGCTGTCAAGCCATGCGCTTTCCAGACGGTTGACGATCTGCATGGTCAGTGCCGCAGGATCGGCAAGTTTTCCGTCAACGATACCCCCGGTCAGCTCTTCTGCCTTGATGTCCAGCGGGAAGATCATACTCAGAGCGGCAGCCAGTTTGGCGGTGTCGAATTTGCCTTCCTTGTCCCCTTCAAGGCGGAGTGAAGCCACATTCATGACTTCAGCCTCAACGACCTGTTCGATAATGCCGAAAAGCACATCGTGGGGCGTTTCAGAAAGCAGGGCATCTTTGCGCAGTGCGTAGATGATCTCGCGCTGTTTATTCATCACATCGTCAAAGTCAAGAGTCCGTTTACGGATCCCGAAGTGCTGCTGTTCCACCCGGCGCTGAGCAGTCTCAATGGATTTGTTGAGCCAGGGGTGCTGGAGTTCGTCTCCTTCCTGCAGTCCGAAACGGTCAAAGATCTTGATGATACGGTCGGAACCGAAAAGACGCATAAGGTTGTCTTCAAGAGAGACATAGAACTTGGAGGAACCGGGGTCGCCCTGACGGGAACAGCGTCCCCGCAGCTGGCGGTCGATGCGCCGGGAGTCGTGACGGGAGCTGCCGATGACATGGAGTCCCCCCAGTTCGGCAACGCCGGGAGCCAGCTTGATATCGGTACCGCGTCCAGCCATGTTGGTGGCGACGGTGACGGCGCCGGGGCAACCGGCATTTGCGACGATCTCAGCTTCACGCTGGTGGTTTTTGGCGTTGAGGACGTTGTGGGCGATCTTGCGGATCGTCAGCATCCTTGACAAAGTCTCTGAGTCTTCCACTGAGATGGTACCCAGCAGCACGGGCTGTCCTTTTTCGTGACGCTCGATCACATCGTCGATGATGGCGTTGAACTTTTCACGCCGGGTCTTGAAGATGGAGTCGTTGTCATCCTTGCGGATACAGGGACGGTTGGTGGGAATGGTGATAACATCCAGCTTGTAGATCTGGTGGAACTCAGCCGCTTCCGTTTCAGCAGTACCGGTCATACCGGCAAGTTTTGTGTACATGCGGAAGTAGTTCTGGATCGTAATGGTCGCCATGGTCTGTGTTTCCTGTTCGATAGGAACATTTTCCTTGGCTTCCAATGCCTGATGGAGTCCGTCAGAGAAACGGCGTCCGGGCATGAGACGACCGGTGTGTTCGTCAACGATCAGCACCTTGCGGTCCTGGACCACATAGTTCACATCCTTCTCAAAGAGGCAGAATGCCTTGAGGAGCTGGGAAAGATCGTGGAGCTTTTCGCTCTTGTCGGCAAAGTACTCCTGAAACTCCTCTTTTTTCGCCACTTTTTCGGCGGCGCTCATGGAGCTGTCATTTTCGATCTTGCTGATTTCACCCAGAAGATCCGGCACCACAAAGGCGTCGGGATCGTCGGGTTCGATGGCGTTTCTGCCTTTGGCGGTCAGGTCAGCTTCGTGGGTCTTCTCATCAATGGTGAAATAAAGGTCGCTCTGGACCTCCTGCAGCATACCCCGGTTGTTGTCGCTGCGGACCTGAGACTCGTAGCGGTCCAGTTCCTTGAGGACGCTGCCGTCCTCCAGAAGCCGGAGCAGCTGTTTATGGGTGGGCATACCGAAACGCACCTGGAGCAGTTTCCGCAAAGCAGCTTCCAGCTCTTCATCAGAAGCGTTTTCGTTGGTGATGACCTCTTTTGCCTCTTTGGCAAGTCTGGAGCAGAGTTCGTTCTGCTTTTTGTAGAGTGACGCCACCTTGGGCTGGAGTTCGGCAAACTGATCGGTCGCCATGGGCACGGGACCGGAAATGATCAGAGGGGTACGGGCTTCGTCGATGAGGATACTGTCGATTTCGTCAACGATGGCGAAATAGTGATCCCGCTGGACCAGCTGGTCGGCGGCAGTCGCCATACCCATGTCACGGAGATAGTCAAAACCGAATTCACTGTTGGTACCGTAGGTGATATCACAGGCGTACTGGGCACGGCGTTCATCGGGGGATTGCATATTCTGCAGACATCCCACGGTGAGACCGAGGAAGGTGTAGATGTAGCCCATCCAGGTGGAGTCGCGGCGGGCGAGGTAGTCGTTGACCGTCACCAGCTGGCAATTTTTACCGGAAAGGGCGTTGAGGTACAGGGGCATGGTGGCGACCAGGGTTTTACCTTCACCGGTTGCCATTTCGGCGATATTCCCCCGGTGGAGCGCAATACCGCCCATGATCTGCACATCAAAGGGAACCATATCCCATTTGAGGGTCTGTCCGCAGACTTCCACCTCTTTTCCTACCAGACGGCGGCAGGCGTTCTTGACCACGGCGAAGGCTTCGCACATGATGTCGTCAAGAGTTTCGCCGTTGGCGAGACGGTTCTTGAACTCAGGCGTCTTTGCCTGAAGCTCCTCATCAGAAAGTTTCTGCAATTCGACTTCTATGGCATTGATCTTTCTGACCAGGGGCTGCATCCGTTTGAGATCCCGCTGGGATTTGGTGCCGAAAAGCGCTTTGAGAATGGCATTGATCATGATTATTTGGATCCCGGACGGTCAATGGGGAGCTTCTGGGCGCACAGGGGACACTCTGCCGGATCGTAGGTGGGCAGACTGAGTTTGAGGGCGCTCTTGAAGGGCACGTCAAAGGAGGCATCACCGCCGGAACGGTCAACGATAACGGCGATACCGACCACTTCACCGCCTTTGGCACGGACGAGATCAACGGTCTGCTGGACTCTGCCGCCCTTGGTGACCACATCTTCTGCCACCAGGATCTTTTCTCCGGGGGCGATGGAAAATCCCCGTTTCAGGACCAGTTCGCCGTCTTCCTTGTCGGCGAAGATGGCACGGATACCCAGAGCACGGGCAACTTCCTGACCCACGATCAGACCGCCCACTGCGGGAGAGATCACGGCAGTGGCGCCGCAATCCTTGTACTGCTCTGCAAGGAATTTGCAGACAGTTTCAGCCTTATCGGGGTACTGCAGAAGCAGAGCAGCCTGAAAAAAACGGTTGCTGTGCAGTCCGCTGCGCAGCTGAAAATGACCATTGAGCAAAGCACCGGAGCTTTCAAGGATCTCAATAATTTCTTTTTCTGTCATGGTAAATCCTCCTGTTCAAATTACAAAAGCGCCGCGCAGTCAGCGCGGCATAGTTAAAAATCGTATCAAAATAGCATCACCTGAATGTTTCCGGTGATGAGGGTTCCACCCAGAGATGGAAATCCGTGGGGGTTCCGCCGAGATCTAAAGTTATGAGAGTATTGAGCCGGGTCAGCAGCAGGGCGTAGGGAATCCGCACTTCGCCTCCTGCCACATTGACCGAGACAGCACTGTCGCCCAGTATATCCTCTGAGTTTCTGAGAGCCTCGATCAGCTTCATCATGCGCTCCAGTTTATCCCGCAGAGCCGCATCAAGAGCGTATGCTCTGCCGCACACCGGACAGAGAGCCTGAAAATCTTTGTTGGCGACCTCTCTGAGATCGAATTCAACGACGCCGGTGCAACTTTCGCTCAAACAGCGGAAATCGATCCGAGCCTTGGGCTGACTGGAAACTGGAGCTTCAGATTTCATGATTATTCTTCTTCCTTGCACTCAGACTGGATCGTTTCAAGGATCTTCACCGTATTGGGCATGGCGAGGATCAGAGACTCCACCAGCTCTTCGTTGCGGAGCTTGCGGGAAATGCTGCCCAGAAGACGCAAATAGGCATCGGAGTCTTCATCAGGGGCGATGGTAAAGACGATGACGCGGACAGGCTGATCGTCCTGAGACTGGTAGTCTTCGATGGGGGATTCAGTGACGCCGACGATCACATAGGGGTGAAGGATGTCATTGGTCCGGATATGGGGGAGCGCCAGCATACCGCCGATACCGGTGGTCATCATCTGTTCCCGTTTCCACACCAGACGGAAAATAAGATCGCGGTTGAGCTTGGTCAGATCCGCAGCCCGCTGGATAAGTTGGTCCATCACTTCAAGTTTGGTTGTCCCGGTCAGGGTCATCACCGAATCTTTAGTGACATACTCAGTAAAATCGTACTTCATAGCTCAAACTCCATTCTCTCATTATTTTCTCTCACCCGTGAAAGCGCCGGATGTGTTTTTCGTTCTGAGGCACACTCCGGGCACGGGATGTATACACATGATGTAAGATAATACCGGAATTGCTCTTTTTCAAATGATGAATCCTCTTTTTTTAAACTTTTTTTAAAACATTTTTCCATTTTTCTCTTTTTCCTCCGCAGATATGGCAGTCAGAGGGAGGACTCTGAGGGGCAGTGCAAGGAAATTTCTTTCCGGAAACATGCTGCAGGGCAAGTGAAAGAGCCCTCCTTTCCCGTTATTGCCTCCCCCCCCCGGCAGGAACCTGCAGTGTTTTTTTTCAGAAGAGTTGACAAAACAGGAGTGTTGCGCTATATTATGTAAGTTATGGAAAATCCAGTTGACAACTCATTGACTCCGGAATCACTTCTCGGAGCAGAAATCGACGGCTTCCGCCTTGAGTCTCTTCTCGGCAGCGGCAGCTACGGTGTTGTCTATCTTGCCCGCCATCTGATGATGGACCGCCTTTTTGCTTTCAAGATCCTTTTTGCTGAATTTTCAGAAAATCAGGAGTCGGTCAATGAATTTTTCCGGGAAAGCAAAACGGCGGCAAAGCTGGAGCACCCCAATGTGGTGCAGGCATTTCAGGCGGGCAGGACTCCTGAGGGGCTCTGTTACTTTGTTATGGAGTATGTTGACGGCTCCTCCATCGAAGAGCTCCGGATCAACTCCCCGGAGCTGCTCTCTTTGAAATTCATTCTTGAAATTTCCATTCAGCTTGCCGATGCTCTCGACTATGCCTGGACCACCCGGGGGATCATTCACCGTGACATCAAGCCGGGAAATCTTCTGGTCTGCCGCGCCGACAGGAAACTCAAGCTGGCAGATCTGGGACTTGCCGGAGTCGGCAGCAATGTCAGCGCCGGAGAGATCGTGGCGACCCCTCTTTACATGGCTCCTGAAGTGGCGGCAGGCCACAAAAGCACCCATGCTGTCAGCGATATTTACAGTTTCGGCGTGATGTTTTACGAACTGGCTGCGGGGAAACCCCCTTTTACGGGTTCCGTTGAATCATTGCTGCTGGCGCATATAGAACAGACTCCTGAGCCTCTGCTTGAGGCAAATCCGGATCTTGATCCGGAGCTTGCGGCATACATAGACTCCATGCTTGCCAAATCCCCCGCAGAGCGTCCCCAGAGCTGGGGGGAGATCAGGGAACGGTTGAATGATATCCGGGAACGCCTTTTTTTCCGCAACAGCGCTCCGGCTGAAATGGGGGCGTTTTTACAGTCAGAACCGGAAGAGGAAAACTGGGAAAAAGAGCACGCCCAGGAGCACAATCCCTGGATCTTTATTATTGCAGCCCTTTTCATCGCAGCCGCGGCAGCTGCAGCAGTTGTTTTCTTCTTCTGAGTTTGCTCTGTTTTGACGGGGACTTTACCGGTAAGAGCAAAAAAATCCTGACATTTTCTGTTGGATGACAGAAAGGAGAAACGCTCTTATGTTCAAACCTAATTGCCAAGTGACACTTTTTCGCCGCTCCGTACTGCCTGACGGCTCTTCCGCCTGTGATGGAGGAGAACTTTTTGACGGTTTTTTTATGGAGCATTACAGAACATGCGCCAACGGGAGTTCAGAGGATCTGTCTGAACTGCTTCTGGGAGCTCAGGCGGCTCCGGCGCCGGGGGATGAGGTGGAAATAAAAGGACTCAGGCGGAATATCGCCCGAGTCCGCAGTTGTACCGATCTCCGCGGGAAGGTCCGGTGTTACCGCTGTTCCTTCCTGCGGGAGTGATTTTCACCGGGCGGGACCGGTGGCAATGAGATCGACGCCGGTACCTTCGATATCGGCGATGATGACCGCTCCCGGTTCCGCTTCGGGATAGACCTCTTTCAAAATGGTATTGAGCAAGCCCGGAATCAGAGGACGGGGCAGCGGTTTATTGGTGCGGACACTCTGGAACTTGCCGTTTGCCGAGTGGATCACCGCAGTAACGGTCCGTCTGGGGTCTTTGATCTCAGACTCAGCGTAAGCCGCTCCCCGGGGGCAGCGGTTGCCGGAAACGGTGATCTTGTTTCCGTCGCAGAGAACATCCATTTCGCAACCTGTGGGACAGGTGATGCAGATCATTTTTTTCATTTGCACTCCTCCAGCTGGAATTCAACTTTGGCGGCATTGGCGGGGATCTCCGCTTTCATGGCGAGCATTTCCGCCGGACGCACAGACATACACATTTTTTTGGCGATTTCCACGCCGTCGGCAAAGGCGGTAAGTTTTGCCTTTGCACAGCTTACTGTGGGGCGGAAGAAAAATTCGCAAGCACTCCCCGGCACACATTTGTTGGGAATGGCATATTTCAATGTCTTACTGCAGGTAACTGCTGTTGCAGCTTCAGGGAGTCTGCCGCTGGAAGCGTATTCCGCCGCTGCCATACCGGCACGGCGGGCTTCGATGGAGGCAAAGTCCACCAGATCGTGAACATGGAGAGAGTTTCCGGCGGCAAAGACACCGGGAAGCGCACACTGACAGCTGCCGTCCACACAGGGACCCCCTGTGGCGGGGTTCATGGCGACCCCCATGGATTTCAGCAGTTCGTTTTCAGGGATCAAGCCCACAGAAAAGAGCACTGTATCGCATTGGAATGTGAAGCGTTCTTTGGTGATGAGATTTTCGATCTCCACCGCTTCCACCCGGTTGCGTCCCATAATGCGGGCGCAGCGGTGGGAAAGAAGCAGCGGGATATCAAAGTCCCGCAAACACTGGGCGATGTTCCGGGGGAGTCCGGAGGGCTCAGGGAGGATCTCCACCACGGCGGCGACTTCGATCCCGCTCCAGCGGCAGCGGCGTGCCATGATGAGACCGATATCTCCTGACCCCACGATCACAGCCCGTCTGCCGGGGAGCATACCGGTCAGGTTCATGAGCTTCTGGGCGGACCCGGCGGTGTAGACACCGGCGCAGCGGTCCCCGGGAACGGCGATATTGGCACGGGTGCGTTCACGGCATCCGGTGGCAAAGACCACAGCTTTGGTGTTGAGTTTGCTTACGCCGTTGGCAGCGGAGTAGAGTGTTGCCTCAAAGGTGCTGTCGCTGTGGCGCTTGACGGCGCCTACTGTTTCTCCCAGCAGGATCTCTGCCCCGGATTCCCGGGCGCAGCGTTCCATGCGCAGAGCGTATTCAGGACCGGTGAGTTCTTCGTTGAAATAGCGCAGTCCGAAACCGTTGTGGATGCACTGGCACAGGACACCGCCGCAGCTTTCCTCCCGGTCGATGACGGCGACCTTTTTACCTTGAGCGGCGGCAGCGGCGGCGGCAGAAAGTCCGGCACCACCGGCGCCGATGACGGCGACATCGCAGTTGATTTGTTTCATTATTTCACCTCCAGAGAACCGAGTTTCCCGATGAGCAGTTCGCTGCCGGGACCCCGTTTGGTCAATTCTTCCATGGGAATACCGCTTTCGCGGGAAATGATCTGCATGATCTTGGGAGCGCAGAAACCTCCCTGACACCGTCCCATACCGGCGCGGGTGCGGAACTTGACGCCGTCAAGGGTGACATGCCCTCTGCGGACGGCGGCGACGATTTCCGCTTCAGAGATGAATTCGCAGCGGCAGATGATCCTTGACGCAAGTTTTTCATCGGCGTGGAGTTTGTCGAGCTCCTCAGGAGTCAGTTCCCGTGCCCGGTTTTTCGGGGGCAGGATCTTGCGGGGAGCGCTCTTTTCTTTAAGTTCGACGCCGCAGCCGGCAAGAATGTTTTTCACATAAACGCCGATGGCAGGTGACGCTGTCAATCCGGGGGATTGGATCCCTGCCGCCTGAATAAGGTCAGAAGCCTTCTCTGAGCGGGCGATGAAAAAGTCTTCGTTTCCGGGCAGCACAGGGCGCAAGCCGGAAAAAGCCGCCACAAGGTCTCTTTCTGAGATGCCGTTGACCATCTTTTTTGAGTGTTCAAAGATGATCTCCCGCTCCGGCTGGGTGGTTGAGTTTTCTTCCTTGTCACCCACCATGGTGGCGGAAGGCCCGATCATGGTGGTTCCTCCGGCGGTGGGGATCACCAGCATACCTTTGGAACAGGGGGTGGGCACCGGGAAGATCACTTTAGAAGGCCGTCCGGGAGAGGTGCGGTCCAAAAGGTACTCTTCGCCTTTGCGGGGACAGATCTCAAACTCTTCGCCGCCGCAGATACGGGAAACTTCATCGGCGTAGAGCCCGGCGGCATTGACCACGAAACGGGCTTGTATTTTTCTGCCGTCTGCGGCAGTGAGGGTGCGGAACTCCCCTTCTTTCTCAGCGGAAACCACCTGGAAATTGCGCCAGAACTCCACGCCATTGAGTTCAGCGGACTCAACCAGAGAAAAGACATATCCGTAAGGCTCAATGACGCCGCCCCGGGGAACGAAAAATCCGGCAACGGCGGCATCGGTCAGTTTGGGTTCCAGTTCAAGGAGCCGCTGACGGTCGCACATTTCAATACCGGGGACCTTGTTGGCAACGCCCCTTTCGTAAAGTTTCTGCAGCTGGGGGAGCTCTTCGTCGCTGTAAGCCACAACGAGGATCCCGCAGCGGGTGAATTCAAAGTCCAGCTCTTCCCGGAGCGCATCGAACATCTCATTGCCTTCCAGCTCCAATTTCGCCTTGAGCGTGGAATCGGCACTGTGATGGAATCCGCCGTGGACGATACCGGAATTGGCTTTGCTGACGCCGAATGAAGCGTCGGCGCAGCGATCGACAAGAGCCACTTGCAGATCGTAGTGGGAAAGTTGCCAGGCAATGGAAGCACCGGTGGCACCGGCGCCGATCACAACGACATCGTACTGTTTCATTTGACGGCATTCTCCCACATTTCCTGGAGCACGCCCAGATCTTTGACATTCACATGGGGCTTGCCCGCTTCGGGGACTTCGTCACCGCAGGGCACAGGGGAGATCCAGGCGGTGTAAGCTCCGGAGTTCCTGCCCACAGCGATGTCGGTTTTGAGACGGTCGCCCACCATGAGACACTGGTCGATGGTCACATTGCGCCGGGCGGCGGCAAGGCGGAGCATTTCCGCATTGGGTTTGCCCAGAACGGTGAGTTTCTTTCCCGTGGCATATTCGATGCAGTGGGTGATGGCGCCGCAGTCGATGAGACAGGTGGGCTTGTCGCTGGGACAGACCGGGTCGGGATGGGTGGCAAATCCGGGGATCCCCTGCTGGATCAGATAGGAGCTGCGGCAGAGTTTGGGATAGGTCACATCCCGGTCGAAGCCCAGGATCACAGCATCGGGGATGGTGTTTTCATCCACCAGTTCAAAGCCTGCCTCCTGAAAATGGAGTCCCGGTTTGGGCATCCCGAACCAGTAGATCCGCTTGATCTCAGGATGGTTGGTTTTAAGGTAGTCGATGGCAAAGTCGGTGGAGGTGTAGAAATTCTCTGCCGCAGCAGGGACCTGCATCCGGGTGAGTTTTTCCACATATTCAGGGGTGCTGAATGAGGAGTTGTTGGTGATGAAGGCGTAGTTCACATTGCGGCTTTTGAGAAAGTTCAGAAAAGGCAGTGTGCACTCGTAGAGATGGTCGCCTTCGTAGATGGTTCCGTCCATATCCAGAAAGACCTGACGCAACCCGGCAAAGTCGATAGAGCCCGGCATAAGAGTTCTCCTTGAATCCTTTGGGTTTGTTTAGCTTGTTGTTTACTTAATATAAACCGTATCTATATTTTTTTCAAGCAGCCCGGTGCAAAAGATGAAAAAAAGCCATTATTTTTTATGAATCAGCAACATATCATTTGCAATACACATGCATTGAGTGTATTTTATAATCAGAATGTCAGCCCCACAAAAAACTGAGAAGGAGCGGTATCATGAAAAAAATCATTGTCCATTTTTTTTCCATTATTGAATTGCCGGTAAAAAGCGGCAATCGTGCTGATGGCAACGCAGAGAGGTATTCACCTGCCCATGGGCAGGTGAAGCTGTACAGCTTCACCTTAATAGAACTTCTTGTCGTAATTGCCATCATCGCCATTCTTGCCGCCATGCTGCTGCCCGCTTTGCAGCAGGCACGGGAGCGGGGACGGCAATCCACCTGTCTCAACAATTTCGGGCAGCTGGGCAAGGCATGGGCAATGTATGTCGATGACAACAGAGGCGTTTCCCCCGGATTGTACAATGGTCCCAACCCCGGATACACCAGAGTGTGGTACGGAGCGGGGAATGCTGCGACGGGAGTGAAGGGGATGTTTGCGGAATATCTGGGATTCAAAGTCGGTTCCTCCAGTGACAATGGCGGCGGCTTGGGGGGCTTTTATCGTCTCTGGAACAATCACCTCAATGTCAATCCTCTCTTCTGCCCCAGCCGGGCAGGTGTTATGCGTGAGTGTATCAATAAACAAGGTCCCAGTACCAACTACGGCGGCGCCGGGATCGTCTCAAACTGCTGGAACAGAGCTGTGAAGGCTTCCATAATGCGTTTTCCCTCCAGAAGCATGAACGGCGCCGAGGGACCATTCGGATCTGCATACGTTGACCGCAGTACAACTAACCGTTCACAGCCCCTGCCGGTATTTCCCCACGATAATCCCAATCCCGGCAATGACGAATTAAAACTTGCCGATCCTCAAAACTTTGCAGGTCCCGGCAAAGGAACATTCCTCTTCTTTGATGCCCACGCAAAGCTCCTGGACCGCTACAAAGTGCCCATCAAAGAGCGTGTGGGTGACAGCACCACCACAGGCGCTTATTATTCTACATTCTGGAAATCCCACGGTCCGGATCAAAGACACAATCTCTGGTGATTGTCAACGGGAGGTTTCAAAAATGCGTCATAAAAACAGGAGATTTACGCTGATCGAATTTTTGGTGAGTAAAACTTGTCAAACAGGTGTTTTGCCGTTGTATTACCTGAAAAAAGAGAACAAAAAAATGCCTTATTATGTTTGCGAAGCAAGCGCTTCATGCCCCAACGGGGCGCTTCATATTTTCCGCAGGAAAATGCTTCATACGGCGGAGCCGTGCTTCATTCGATCAGCGTTCACGCTGATCGAACTTTTGGTCGTCATTGCCATCATCGCCATTCTTGCAGCGATGCTGCTGCCCGCCCTGCAGCAGGCACGGGATCGTGCAAAATCCACTCAGTGCCTCGCCAATCAGAAGCAGTACGGAGTTGGCATGATGCACTATGTCGATGACAACGCAGGCACCTTCCCCGAAGGTCCCAACAGTGCCCGCAAATGGTACGCCCAGCTCGGGTATTACATTGCTCCCCAGATCGTCAAAAAGCGGGTGAATCTTGGAGGTGTCTCCGGGATGTACTATCTTGATGCAGCCAACATCACTTTGAAAACTGCCGGTGTCATGAGTTGTCCTCAGGCTTTTCTCCATCATGCCACAGGGGGGGAGTCCATCGTGCTCAATGTCAATCCCAATTACTACATCCGTTCCTGTATGAAGGAGAGTGATTACGCTCAGAAACCGACTCAGGTCAAGAATCCTGCAGGGAAAATGTATGCGATCGACTCCGCAAATTGGTCTGCCGACTTTGTGATCCAAACCACGGGATATGGGATCGTTGCAGCGACAGCTTATCCTTTCTCTCTTTTGAGCAACAGAACCAGTGCTGTGGATTTTCGCCACCTGGGGCGTAAAAGCGCCAATCTGCTCTTTGTTGACGGACACTGCGGCAGCAGGACTCCCGGACAGTTGTCCCTCAAAGGCGCTGCCTATCTTTATCCCAGAAAGTGAGATGCTTTTTTTAGAGCGCTCTTTCTGTTTTGCTTACAGAATTTATTGACCTGTAAGATGATCGTGGAGCGCTTTGACACCTTCAGTCCATGAATCCCGGCATTCGTGGCGCATATCCATTTCATGATAGATCACCTTTTTGCCCGGGAAACGGTTGTAGAGCGCGTAAACGCTTGCGGGGGGACAGATGGGATCGATCCTGCCCACGGTCATGGCGACGGTCGCATTGGTGTACCGTGCCGCATGGACTGAGGAGTAATAACGCAGCGTTTCACGGGCGCGTTTTTCGTATTGGGGATCATCGCTGTGCTGCGCCACATTGACCCGGACGGAGTTGAATCCGTTCCACTGGGTGAAGGCGGGCACATTGAGGAACATTGCCGAAACTTCCGGATGGAACGCCGCCATCATGGTGGAAAGCCATCCCCCCTGACTGGAACCGAAAAATCCTATGTTTCTGCCGTCGTACTGAGGGAGTTTCTCAATGAAGTCAAGGGCACGGTGTATGCCGGGGAGAATGTCGTGGTAGAAAAAGCTCTCCCGGCTCTCAATGCCCTGCACTGCGTAGGAAAAGGGATTGTACCATCCCGCCCGGGCGATGGTTTCCTCACGGGACTCATGGGGGATGGGACGGTAGGTGTGGACTTCCATAAACAAGCTGATAGCGTCCGGATAAATAAAGGAGGGGCGTATCCCTGCAGCAGAGCCCGTGCCGGGATAACCCACCATAATGGGATATTTTCCGGGAGCCTTGGGGATGGAAAGATAACCGTAAACGGTTTTGCCGTTCAAAGTGGGAACTGCCAGTTCATAAAGATCATTTTTTTCTGCAGTAAACTCTGTATTGAGAGGGGACATTTGAGGAGGCTCCGGCAGGGCTGAAGCTTCATCAAAAAGCTCCTTCCAGAAGGAATAAAAATCCTCAGGCTCAGGTTCCGCTTTGATCTCTTCCACAGAGAAGCCCACGGAGCGTTCCAGTTTGGTCACGCTGCCGTCTTTGTGGTGCCATTGGAGTTGAAAATTCACAAACCCCGGGCAGGGACGCTCCACCACAAAGGTGATGGGCTCTGTGGCTGAAAAGCTCTGTTCAGTGACCTTGCCTTCATTGTCGTCGATCAAAAGCGTTATTTGATCTGTCTCTTCTTTTTGCCCCTTGAGTTCCAGGGTGACAGGGACCACTTCCCCGCATTCATAAAGATCACAGGGACGACCATTGCCGATCACAGGCGTGATGGAAAAACCGGCATAAAAATTACGGACACCGAAGTTCATAAAACATTTTCCTTAAAATTCACCTCAAACACATTGTTCCCGATATAAAATACTCCCCGCAGTGTGACTTTGCAAGATGTAAAAAGGAAAGTTTGTGTTAAAAATCCATCTGTAGAAGAGATTTTTCCATTTACTTTGCAACTTTTGTGTGCTATATTAAACAGCGATTGTAAAATTAACTCCGATATTCAAAAAAAATCAGGAAAGGAGCAAAAAATGGCTCACGATCTCAATGCTGTGTGCAACGGTTTTACCGGTGCCGGAAAATTTGTTTCAGGTATCCCCTACGGAACAGGTCACATCAACGACACCTACAAGGTGGAAACTGATAAAAACACCCTGATCGTCCAGCGGGTCAACACCTCCATCTTCCAGCAGCCCGAAGAGCTTATGGATAACTTTGTCCGTGTCACCTCGCACATCAGCAAAAAACTTGAGGGGACCGACTCCGCCGACAAGACACTTTCCCCCCTGCGCAATGCTGAAGGCAAACCCTTCTTCCGTGATGCCGACGGCAACTTCTGGCGCAGCTACATCTTTGTGGATAAAGCCCGCACCTACGACATCATTGAAAACGATACCCAGGCTTTTGAAGCCGCCGCCGCTTTCGGCAGATTCCAGAACTACCTTGCCGATATGGAAGGCCGTCTCTTTGAGACCATTCCCAATTTCCACCACACCGTTTCCCGCCTTGAAGCCCTCAAAGAAGCCATTGCCGCCGACAAGGTGGGACGCCTCAAAGAGGTGAGCGCTGAGGTGGACTTCATTATGGCACGGGAAAAAGATTGCGGTCTGCTCCTTGATCTTCAAGCCAAAGGCGAGATCGTGGAACGCACCACCCACAACGACACCAAGCTGAACAACGTCCTTATCGACGATGCCACCAGCAAAGGTATCTGCGTCATCGACCTTGACACCGTCATGCCCGGTCTGCCCCACTACGACTTTGGCGACATGGTCCGCACCGGAACCAGCCCCGCCGCTGAGGATGAGACCGATCTCAGCAAGGTGCGTATGCGCTTTGAGATGTTTGAAGCGCTGCTCCGCGGCTATCTTTCCGCCGCAGGCAAGTTCCTCAATCCTCTGGAAAAATCCCTTCTGCCCTTCTCCGGAAAACTTATCACCATGGAAATCGGTATCCGCTTCCTGACCGACTACCTCTCAGGCGATGTCTATTTCAAGGTGAAACGCCCCGGACACAACCTTGACCGCTGCCGTACCCAGCTGAAACTGGTTGCCTCCATCGAAGAGCAGTTTGACGCCATGCGCAAACTGACCGACTCCCTCTGAAAACAAGGAATAAACACACTATGACCAAACAGGAAATCATCAACGGGCTGCGTTCTCTCGGATTGAAAGAGGGGGATCTGGTTCTGCTCCACAGCTCTCTCTACAGTCTGGGACATGTTGAAGGCGGTCCCGATGCCGTTATCGACGCCTTCCTTGAGACCATCGGCAGTGAAGGAACGCTCCTCGTCCCCGTTTTCGGTGATCTGGGGATCCTTACCACCACCTTGAAAAACCGTCCCGGTGCTGTGGTCAGTCCCTGTCCCGTGGGCACTGTCGCCGCTCTGGGCAAAGACGCCGGAGAGCTCTGCCGCGATCACTGGAAACCTGTCAGCTGCCACGGCGAAGGGACTCCCTTCAAACGCCTTGCCGACAAAGGCGGCTATGTCTGCCTTATGGGGGTGGATCAGGACCGCAACACCTCTCTCCACGGCATTGAAGCGGAACTCCGCCTTGCCTATCTGGGCTCCACCACCCGGGAGTACACCACTCCCGAAGGCGAGACCATCAACAAGACCTGGAAATACTATCCCGGTCCCCACCGGGATTTCATCGCTCTTGACCACCAGCTGAAAGCCCGGGGCGCCATGAAACAGACCCGTATCGGCAACTCTCAGGTGCGCCTTATTGACGCCAAAGGCATGTGGGAGTGCGGTATGGAACTGGGGGCGGCTGACCCTGCCTTTATCCTCTGCGACAACCCCGGATGCAAGGACTGTGTCAGACAGCGGGCAGCTCTTATGAGCGATTTTTTCAGCAAAGAGGATTTTAAACTCACCGTTTCCTCCCGTCTGGCGGGGCGTTACGTCCCTGAGATGGTCGAAAAGTGCAAGGCTGCCGGAGTGAAATTCATTGAGCTTGACTTTGTTCAGGGAGTCCCCGCAGCCTCCATGCCCGCAGACAAACTGACCGCCGCTGTGGCTGAACTTGCCGCCGACGGCATCGAAGTGAGCGCTCTGCGCGCCTTTGCTGCTCCCGACAAAACTGAAGATTTCGCCGCCAAAGTGAAAGCTGCCGGTATCACCCGCGTGATCCTGCCCCTTTCCGCTTCCGGTGAAGCTGCCGCCGCCTGTGCCGCTGCTGGTATTGCCGTTGATTTCTTCAACGCCAATCTGACCAGCAAAGCTGCCAATGCCGCACTGGCACGGCGCAAAGAGAAGATCGCCGACTGCGGGATCTGTTTCAACCCTGCCAACTTTGTCATGGCTGGGGAGCGTGCTTTCACCATCTACCGCAGCGGGCGTTTCATCAAGACCATGCGTCAGCTGGATATCAACGACATCCTGCCCGACGGCACTGTGACCGAACTTGCACGGGGCGGCGCTGAGATCAAAGAGATGATCTCCATTGCCCGCTGCGCCAGCTTTGCCGGATTCATGTGTCTGGCTGGCGGCATCAAAGTTTCTCAGGATCTTAAATCCATGGTGGCAGATTTCCGCCGTCTTATTGAGAATATGTAAGAGTTCTGTCCGGGCGATCGCCCTGAAAAGTCAGGTTCTGACAGCTCCTTTTGCGTAAGGGGAATCTGTCAGAGCCTGTTTTTTTTGTCCAACGAGGCAATTTCAAAACTCCTCAAAATTGTCAAAGCGCCCTCGCTTCGATCTGATAAAGGGAGCGTTTTCGGCTGTTACCTTACAGGTAGCAACCTCAAACTACCCTTTACAGCTCTTTGCGAATGGCATCTTTGTCATTTTTTGAATGACTTTTGAAATTACCTCC
>JAZODE010000152.1:0-21382 GCA_045596885.1 Victivallaceae bacterium | reverse complement strand
AAATGCATGATAGAAAGTTTTTTATGTGGAATGGCACCAATTAATCACGGAAGTGCTAATTGGTGCCATTCTATTTATTTTCAAAACGGCAGAGACAGGAGAATCTGTCAGTTGATGGTGAAAATAGAGTTGGAGTTTGACAACACAGAAGCGTATGCCTCTTCAGGAACGGTTTTTCCCAGTTTGCGGCAGACTTTTTCCCATCTTTTTTTCATGATTTCTGAATCGATCAGGGGCTGCCAACCTAATTCAAGATAGGTCTTGACTGCAGGAAGACGGTAGTCATCGGTGCGCAGATAGGCTTGGGTGTACCCTTCCCGGCGGTAGCGTTCCTGAACGGCACTGCAGACGATGGAACTGAGGTGTTGGCCCCGGAATTCGGGATCGACCCCCACCCAGCCCAGTTCTCCCCCCAGACTCTCTTCGCCGGGGCGGACACGGTTTGCCATAGCGGTTGCGACGATTTTTCCGGAACTCTTTTCTTCCAGAAAGAAGATACCTTCATCAAGAGAGGAGGATTTGATCTTTTGGCAAAGTTCCTTATCCCACTGCACAAATCCGGAAAGATGCATCAGTTTGATATACTGTTCTTCATCCCCTCCGCGAAAGGTACGCAAGGTGAACTTTTCAGGAACGCTTGGCACAGAAATGTCATTCTTCTTCACATCATAGCGCATCCGAAGCTGTCTGGGATCGGGAAGATCTGCGACAAGAAGCCAGTTGCTAAGCTCCGCACAGAGGGCTTTGGGGTCGTTGATTTTATCAGGAGCTGCCTCAAGGAAGGATTTGAGAGCTTGCCCCGCCTGAGAGTCAGGATATTTTTCTGCCAGATGCCGTGCATTTTTGAGGGCTTCGGTGATGGAACTCATATTCAAAAGCAGCTGCCGCACCTGATTTTGTACCGCAAGACGTGATTCTGTGTCTGTAATACAGGGATAGAGTTTGATCCCTTCAAGAGCCGAGATAAGCAAAGGAATACCGTTGGTTTCCCAGGGGTGTGCCAGATCGTTCATAATAAGGGAAAATCTTCCGGTTTCTTTCACATCCTGATTTTCCGGGAAGATCTTACGGGGATCCAGGTGCTGCTGGGCGAAGTGATCGTTGCGGTACTTGTCTCTGATCTCTTTTTTACGGAAATCCGGCACTTCCATCGGGAGCCCGTCTGCATATTCACTTTTGACCGCCATAATACCTGTCAAAGTCACATCACAAGCGGTGTAAATATCCCAGTAAAGGGGCGTGCCGTTGTAAAAGGTGTCGGCAAAGTGATAAAGCATCCAGAAGTCGCCGCCGCCGTGTCCGGCTTTTTCCGCCAATCCGGATAATTCGTTCTGTTGGGGCGTCAGTTTGATTTTCAGCCCCTGACCGGCTTGTCCCAGCTGGACAGTGGGGGAGGGCTCAGTAAGATCCACAAAGGCACGGGTCCCCCAGATCCTGCGGACGTGGGAGTCTGCCGTTGAAGCCCCCATCAGATTCCGGATCACACCACCGTTGTCCATGATGACCATGGAAGGCTTCATGGAGCCCATTTCACTGCCGGGAAGAAAACCGGGAAGCATCTTGCAGCCCCGGGGCGCAATGACCTTGACGGGGCGGGTCCCTGTTATTTCCATGGCTGCTCCCAGAGAATGTGTGCAGTAATAGTGGAAATTCAGCCATGAACGCCAGGAGTGAGCGATGTTCCCCGGCAGGATCGGATCGCCGTACAAGTAGGAGTAACTCAGCCCGCGGCAATCGTGGACATAATCGAACTCAGCATAAGAAAGTTCCCCGAAATACCCTTCACGCCAGAGTTTTTTGACAAACTGGTCGGTATAATTTTCAGCAAGGCAGTAGATCTTGCCGCTTTCTTCCACGGCATCCACCAGAGCAGCGCCTTCGGCGGGGGTGAAAAAAGCTGAGACTTCGCTGATGACATGTTTCCCGGACCGCAGAGCTTTTATGGCATCTTTGGCGTGATTGGTGAAAAAAGTGGCTACAAGGACAACGTCAAGTTCCTGTTTCAGAAATTCATCTTCGTCCCGGGTGATAAAGGCGTTGGGGCATAGTTTGCGGAAATCGGCGCACAAAGTTTCATTGAAGTCACATCCGGCAACGATTTCAAAGTTCAGTTCTTCGCATTGGCGAGTGAATGCCCGTCCTCTTCCAAGCCCCCAGATACCAAGCCGGATTTTCTTTTCCTGTTCAAATATTCTGCTCATTTTTGCCTCCCTGATGATGGTTGTGTTGGAATATTAAATTTTTTTCACTTTTTTTAAGATAAAACTGTTTTTATATATTTGCAAATTTATTTTTATCCTTTATTTTATAGAAAAGCAATGTAAATTTATATAAAAGGAAACTTTTTATGGATCTCCGTATTTTTTACGCCGGACGCTTTACCCGTCCGGAAAAGGTCACGCAGTATTTGACCCATTTCATGCTGTGCCTGATTACTGACGGATTTGAATATATGCGTTTTTCATTCCGGGGAACTCCGGCTTTGCCCCAGGTGGCGATAGACAGTACAGGGGGATTTCTTATGCTGATCCCCCCTGAGGTCACTTTGGATTTTTCCGCCGGGAAGAAGCGGGAAAACTTTGTGGCTATGCTGGAACTGCCTGATATTGAGTATGCCCCCTCTTCTTTGAGCTCCTTTTTGAACGGAGTTCCTCTTGTGCCGGTGAAAAAGCTTTCTCCCCCTGAGATGTGTGCATTGAGCAAGACATTTTCCGGGATCGTTGAAAATGTTTCCGGAGGACACCCCGGAGGGGCGGAAAAAGCAAAACTTCAGATTTGTGCACTGCTGGCGGAATTGGTGGCAGACACAACTTTTTCTGCGGAGCGCTCACCGGCGGCAGAAGCGATGAAAAATGCCATTGACGCAGATACCATGTTCAAATACTCCGTTAAAGAACTCAATGACCGTCTGGGATATTGTTCTCTGCCTTATATGCGGAAACTCTTTTTCAAAGAGTACGGCATACTTCCCGGGAAATACCGGAACAACCGGCGCATGAACAAAATCATGGAACTTTTTGCCCAGAGCGATTTTTCCTTGAAGATGATCGCCCACGAGGTGGGAATGAAACATCTGACCCATTTGTACGCCTTTTTACGCAATGAGCAGTCTCTTTCACCGAAGGAATTGCTGGAGCAGATCAGAGGAAAACAAAAATACTGAAAAAAGGGCGGGATCTGTTTCCCGCCCTTTCTGATTTGTTGAGGATCAACGCTTTATTTGACCTCTGTCAAACTTACTTCGTCAAGAAGCACTCTGCCGGTGGCGTTTCTGAAATAGAAGACGATGGCAGCACGCTTTCTGTCTCCCAAATCTTTTGGCGTGGTCACTTCAAAGACATAACGCCGCCAGTTGGCAGTGCCTGTGAGAGCTCTGGCAAAGGGGTAGATGCTCCTGTTGCTCATAAAGCCCAGACGCATGGTAAAACCGCCCCCGGCTTTCAGAGGTTTGACATTTTCCGTTTTGACATAGAGACTCAAACGGTACTTTGTGGAAGGCTTGACCTCAGGGATGTACTGGAGGAGTGTATTGGAAAACTTGTCAAGTATGACCGCTCTGCCGTTGGTACGGAACTGTTCAGTCGAATAGGGCACCTTCACCCCTTTTGCACCGAACCAGGGGGAGTTGTACTTCCCTTTGATCCAGCGCATGGGGATGGCAAAACCGCCGTCCTTGACGATGGAGCGGTTTACAGGCGTTTCCAGACGGATGATCCCGCAGTTTTCAGGGGTCTGGGGACCGAAGGCACTCCAGGTGTAATAGGGAACTGCCGTGTGGAGTTTGGCATTGGTGAGGATCCGTCCCCTTGTGAAATTACCGGCAATACGGTTGCCTTTGATGTCGGGCATGGATTTGCGGGGAATGACGATTTCAGCAAACCATGCTTTCCCCGGAACAACTGACACGGCGCTTTTGAAGTTGCTGTTCCAGTCGTAGTTGGTCTTGCCGGAAAAATTCCGCAAGTCGGAACGGCTGTTATTGGATGTCACCATGAATTGATAGAGTTTGTTTCCTTTACGACCGGGGGCAAGGAAAAGCTCCACCAGATTATCCATCCACATTCTGCCGTCGTCGAATTTGCGTTCCAGATGGTTCATCAAAGCGGTGTGGGGCTCTTCACATTCAAATCCGAAATAGAAGTTCTCCTTGTCGTAAAGCATCTTGACCTTGGTCTGGACCTCCACTCTGCCGGACTTGTCTTTCCCCAGATTGCGTGAAAGCATCCAGACGGCGGGAGCTTTGACCCAGTCGGCTTCATTGAGTTTTCCGTCGAGGGTGATTTCCCCTTTCCGTTCCGGCATGAACGCCTGCCAGGACTCCCGGTCGTCAAACTGTTTCCAGAATGCCGCCGCACCGTCAAGGGTGTGCTGCCAGATCTCTTTGCGGATGAATTTTACACGCTGGAGCGCTTCCTTGTTCCTGCCGCACTCTTTTTCCGCTTTGTCAAAGAGTGCAGTGATGGATCTAAGCTCTTTGGGGGAGTAGATACGCTCCCAGAGCTCTGTTTTGGAAGGACGCACATTGACCGGTCCCAGAGGGGTGTCGATGACATTGCCCACGATCTTTTCCATCCAGAGCTTTTCCCAGCGTTCGCGGATCTGCTTCATGGTCTTTGCCGCCGGACCGAACATGAGACGGTCGTGTTCGTCAAGGAGTTTTTTCACATCGGTGTTTTTATCCCAGGTGACTCTGGCGACCACATAGTAGTTCAGATAGGCGGAAAGATAGTTTTCGTTTTCGCACTCCATGAAAACGCCGAAGGAGTTTTTCGCCGTGGCTTTCATGTAGGCTCCGGCGGCGGCGGGAGTCATGTGGGGGATCTCTGAATGGTTGCGGGCTCCTGCGTTGATCATGTAGATCCACAGACAGATCCTGCCGCCGGATTTATCCCGCCACGCCTTCAAGTTCGCCATATCGGGTGCCATGCGCTCCTTCTTGATCCAGGGCCCCGGCAGCGCCAGACGGACGATCACATTGGAAGGCAGCTGACGGGGAGGCATCAGATGATAAGGATTGTAACACATGGTGGTCACATAGCCCTGAACGCCGGACTTTTGGATCCTTTCGGCAAGGTCGATCATCCAGTTCCAGACAAAATCGCTGCATTTCTGGTCGGGCTGCCCTTTGGCGTAAGAGGTGAAATAGGGGGCGCATTTTTTGCAGTAGCAGGGCGCCATACTGTCATTGGGCATGATACAGAAGAAGGGACGGTGTTCGTCACGCATGGTGGTGAAGGGAAAACCTTTGGCATTGACAGCACCCCTTGATTTGGCACCTTTGCCGCTGAGGAAAGCGATGCCGTCTTTGACGAGTTCCTCCTGGAGTCCTTTGCTGCTGAAGCAGATATGCCCCAAAGTGTCGCTGTGGCTTCCCCGCAGGACATCGGTTCCGTTGTAGCGTTTCCCATCATGGCTGAGGGCGAAAAATTCAGGATGGCTCTTGGCGAAGCGCTCTTTGAGTCCGATATGGGCAAGACCGTGGGTGCTGTGCATACTGTGGGTGAGGAGCCGCAGCTGATACTCCCGGTCACGGTAGTGGTCGGAGGGGGTGAAGTTGGAGTAAAGATAGCCGGAGCGCTTTTCCTCAGGACCGCTGTAAACGGCGTAGATCTGGCGGTACTGGCTGTCGGGGCGCTCTGTAATGTCAATGGCAGGGAGCTGCCACTCTTTGAGCCGGGGGGCAACAGTCCCCATGTCTCCGGGGAAATAGTAACGGACTCCGGCAAAACGCTCCAGAAAGTCGTAGACACCGAAGATGGTTCCCCTTTTGAAATATCCGTGGCGTTCTGCGTTGGCTCTGGGGGCATCGTCTCCGATGATGATGATATTTTTGCCCACGGTGCGGATGAAAAATCCGTCACGGTCAAGGAGTTCAGGTTTCATGCCGTGCTTTTGAGCAAAGGCTTTGTCCCCCACGATGATGGCAGGGTATTTCCCGGAAGGACGGGAGAGAACAGAAAGTTTCACTCCCAGGACCCGTGAAAGCTGATAGGCAAGCTCCCTTGCTCCATAGCGGGCAACGGAAGTCTTACCTTGAACGATCTCAAAGCAGACCTTGCCGTTTTTGAACATGACCGTTTTTTTGTGTTGTCAACGGAAATCTTACGGGGAGACTGTGGATCCCGGAAGAATTTGTATCCGTCAGCACTCAGCACACAAGCTGCCGTCAAACAGAAAAGAAAAAGAAAATACTTCAAATACATAACAGATACACCTTCTTAAATTATATTTACCTGAAGATACAGACAGATTTTTTCATTTGGTCGCATTCTCATCGAAAAATGCGTAGTTGTTCGGATAGGTGACCCGCCATTCGCCGGGGACTTCCGAGTAGGAAAGATTGGTGACCTGACCGGCGATGAAAAGGACATTGATGGTCCGGTTGTGGCGGAACCGCAAAGGGAGCGTTACGCCGCCGGGATTGCTGCCGCCTGAGTAGCAGACTCTTCCGAATCCCGACTCAAATTCAAAGGGATTGGAGGCAGCTTTAGAGGTTTCACTCCAATGGCTTGTGCGTGAAGGGGACTTGACCCGGTTGATCTTATGGCCCAGAGAGTAAACGTAATAATTCAAAGCATAGCCCGGATCTGCAGTAGAGCCCTGATACTGACGGATGGGCGTCGCATTAAAGTTCGGGCACGCAAGCGGACTGACATATGTTGGCTTGGCAGCACCTCTTTTACGGGCGCCGCCTACATCAGAATCAAGGTCATGCCCCATATATCCTGCCAGAAGTCCGGTCCCCTGTGTCGCAACATAACCTTTTCCAAGAGGCCGACCGCCGTAAGCTGAGGCAAAATGATATTGAGTCGCTGTGATATGGGCGCTGGTGGAGATCCCGCTGTTGTAGAGCGGAACCAGAAAATCCCGGTTGTCGTTGACATAAGAGGCATTGGCAAAAGAAAACTGTTTGAGATTGTTGATACAGGTGGATGTTTTCCCCCGCTCCCGTGCCTGCTGCAAAGCGGGCAGCAGCATTGCGGCGAGAATGGCGATAATGGCGATAACCACCAACAGTTCGATCAGCGTGAAAAGTGAAAGTGTTCTATGTTTGTGCATTGTTTCATCCTCAATTTGCAGGGGCTCACCGCCAGCCCCAAGTGTTGTCGAAAAACTTGTAGGTGTTGGGTTGTGATACCCGCCACTCTCCGGGGACTTCTGAATATGCCATATTTGTGACCTGTCCAGCCACAAAAAGAACATTGGTGGTGCGGTTATGACGGAACCGCAAAGGCAGTGTGGCGCCTCCGGGATTGCTGCCGCCTGAGTAGCAGACTCTTCCGAATCCGGACTCAAATTCAAAGGGATTGGAAGGCATTTTCTGAGATTCTCCCCAGTGACTCAACTGAGAGGGATATTTTACTCTGGACTGCTTTATCCCTTTGTAAATGTAGTAGTTCAAAAGATATCCCCTGTCGCAGTTTGCGGCATCGTGAGCACGCAAAGCTTCCACGTTCAACCCCGGACATGCAAGAGGGCTGACCTCCGGGCTTTGAGTCGCACTGCGTTTGCGGGTGCCGCCGATGTCGGAGTCACGATTGTGCCCCAGATATTCTGCAAGCAATCCTGTGCCATGCCCAGCCATATATCCTTTACCCAGAGGGCGGCCGCCGTAGGCGCTTGCCCATTGATAAGGGATGGTGGTGGCCTCACCATTGTTAAAGGAATTCTGATAGGGAACCAGCCAGTCTTTGTTGTCGGAAATATATGTGGCATTAGCCATACCCAGCTGCTTCATATTGTTGATACAGGTGGATGTTTTCCCCCGCTCCCGTGCCTGCTGCAAGGCGGGCAGCAGCATTGCGGCGAGAATGGCGATGATGGCGATAACGACCAAAAGTTGAATCAGCGTGAACGCTGATTGAGTGGAGATGTGAAGGTGTGAAGAGTTTGCCTGCGGCAAACGTGAAGTGCGCCCTGACGGGCGTAAGGATGTGCAGTTTTTATGAATTTTTTTGAGGCAATACAACGGTAAAACACCTATTTGACAAGTAGCACTCACCAACAGTTCGATCAATGTAAATTTTTTCATGGCAAAACCAGTATAACTTTCTTAAATTCCGGACTTATTTTGAATGATCGGGACTTATTTATGTATTAAAAACAACCGGGTTCTTAAATATCTGACACGAAAGTTCCCTCCCAATCTATACAATAGCATATTTTTTCAACTTTTCAACATCATATCCCGTTACCGATTTAAAAAAATTGCAAAAAAGTCGGTGTGACGATTGTAAGATATAACATACAAAAGTAAACGCACGCTCTTTTTGAGGGCAGTGTGCGTTTACTATGACAATTCTTTTATTGCAATAAAACAGTAAATACTATTCTTGAGATCATTTGAATAAGTGTGTCATGCTGTGATTTTATATTATTATGTGTGCCGGAGAAATTTTCAGGCAATGTATTCGATACGCAAGTCCGGGAAAATCAAAAAATATCGGAAATAATTTTACTTTTCTTCTTGTAATTACAATTTATTGTGATATATTTTACTCATTGCTGTAAAGAGGGGGGGCGTCCCTTTTTTTTGCAGTGGCTAATTGATAACTGTTGTATTTCAGCATATACAGTCTGGTACTTGACAAATAGTGTCGCTGTTCGCACTGAAATGAGAGAAATGTATCCGGTTGGATCATGTCAGTCTATTTTCCGGGCATTGTCTGTATTTCAGTGCAAGCAGCCGAAGAGAGCTCAGAGTGTATTGTTTGAAAGCGCTTTTTTGCATTTGGAACCTTTCCGGACAAACTGGATTCCGCAGCGGTAAGTTGTGGGATCGGCGGGCTTACGGATGATCAGGGGATTTTTAATAATGGGAAAGCTCATGATCATCCGCTCCACAACAAATAAATTTACACTATGAATGACTTTGATAAAACAATAGCTCCTGACATAAAACATGATCGAATGCAAGACGATTTGCTTGTGCCGGGACGATGCGGCTGGAAAAACAACTTATTGCCGACGAATATAACCCCGGGGAGATCAAACTTTTGAGTAAATAATTGATTTTTCTTTATATTTCTTTATATTTGTTGTTGTTTTAGGCTTGCATTTTATTTATTTTGGTGTATATTATCTCAAAGAAATAAAATACAGACCTAAATGGAGGGAAAATATCGCAATGGATATGAAATTTTACTCATTGGAAGAAGTTGCAGACCTTTTTGGGGTGAATTATCAATTGATCTATAAGCTGGTAAAAAACGGCGAGCTGTCCTGTGTGAGGATCGGAAAGATGTTCCGTGTGTCCGAAGCACAGCTCAAAGAGTACATGGACCGCCAGAGTGTGGGCGCCCCCGCCTCCGGGGAACAGAGTTACATCTGTTCCCGGTGTGGCAAGAGGTATTTCAGTGCTTTGTCTATTTCCGGTAAGTGTAAAGAATGCGGTGCTCAACTCTGTAAAGCATGCATCGAAAATGATAAGGCTGAATTTTGCGAGATCCATCAGCAGAACAATTAACATATAAAATTATGAGGATATACAAATGATTGAAAAGCTCTACACAAACAAGTGTACCTCCTTAGTGGGGAAAAATGGCAGGGCTCTTTCAGGAGAAGCTCTTGAAAAAGCAGAAAAAGCCCTGAGGGAAGCCACTGCTTCAGGGTATAAAATCTGGTTTGATAAAAACGGCAGCGCTTATGTGTCGGAACGCGCCCTTTTTGCTTCGCCGTCATTGCTGGTGGATGAAGATGGACATCCGGTGCGGATTTGCGGCAAACGCGTCCATATTGCTGCCAAGTTCTGCAGCAAATGCGGTTCCGCTTCTCCGCATGGTTGGTGGCGGTGCGGCGGCTGCGGTAAACGGGTCGGCAATGATTCCCGGTCCTGTCCCCATTGCGGCAAAGTCCAGAATCTCTCCAGCCGTTTGAATATGGCTGATGGACATTGGCAGAAAAATGAAGAGATTTTCGCCGAAGGTTTTGAATATGCAGATGTAAAAACACTGCTTGGTCAGGGATTGAATGTTCAGGAAAATCAAATTGCGGTCTTGCTGGAAGGCGGTGTCGTGATCGAGGTCCTTGAAAAAGGCTTCTACCCTGTCAGCAAACTTGAACCCCAGGAGAGAACTGTTGGCGAACAAACGATCGTAATGGTCGATAATTCGGAATTTATGTTGCCGATTTGTGTAGGCAAACTCCGCACAGGCGATGATATCGAAGCTGATTTGCACATGGTGGCGGTGTTGCAGTTTGACAAGAGCAATGTCAATGAATTTATGCGCAATCTGATGGGCAACAGCCTTTATTTGCGCGGCGACGGTTTGATTTCCGCAGTGGGATATGATGAAATCGCCCGTTCACTTCTGCAGGAACTCGATAGTGCTGTCCGTGAATTCTGCGATGCGCATACGGTCACTGAACTCTTCAAAAATCCCGACCTGCGGATCACATTGGAAGATTATGTTGCTTCAAGGGTGAGCCGTACCCTTGTTTCTCAAGGTGTGGGGTTTGTCCGGATCAAGGATCTTGAATTTGAATCCGAGGTCTTTGAGGAACTCCGTTCCCTCTCCGGTGAGGTGGAAGCAAAACGCCGGGAAATCGAATTCATGCGGCGGGCAGATGAACTTGCCAACGATGCAACCCGCCGGGAAGCCATGAGCGAGTTTGAAATGGAAGACTACATGACCCAGCTTGCTCATGAAAAGGGAATCAAAGATGAATTGCGCATTCAGGAACTGGAGCGCATGAAATACATTTGGGAGCAGAAGAAAGAGAAAGAGGCTCTCGCCCACGAAAACGCACTTGATGATCTTCAGCAGGCAAGCCAGCTTGAGCGCGATTACAGAGATGCTGAACATGAACAGGAAGTTCTTGGTCTGCAGCGTAAAAAAGAACTGGAGCGCCGTCTGATGGAACAGAATTCCACCCTGGACAATATGCAGATCGAAGCTAAGATTCAGGAAATCAGACTGAAGATTGAAAAGGCTAAGGCTGACGCTGAACAGGAAACAACGAAAGGATGGCTGGATATCAAGCAGCAGAAACAGGATTTCAATCAGCAGAAAAAGATCGAAATGATGCAGGCTGCAGCCAATATGGATATAAAATCTTTGCTCATGGCAGAGGATGATCCGGCAAAACGCGAACACCTTTTGCGTCTGCATGAACAGGAACTGCAGTCCAAGATGACTCCCGAACTGCTCCTTGCCGCCGCAGCTGCCCGGGGCAATCCGGCTGCCGCAGCAGCCCTGAGTTCGCTGAATCAGGAACAACTGCGTGTCATCGAACAGAGCAAGACCGAAAATAAAGCCCTTTATGAACAGATGCTTCAAATGAGTGAACGCATGTTCAGCAAAGCTGCTGAATCTATGGCAAAAGCATCGGAAAAAGGCAGTGGCTCCACGACTCAGATCATCAAGTAAGAAACGGAATACAACGATCATGGAATGTCCAAATTGCAAACATTCAGTGGAGTATATCCCCGGGGAAAGTGAAATCTGCCCGGAGTGCGGCTCTGAGCTCAAGAATGGCGACGCTCAGGAAAGCCGGGCACAACCGGCTCAAAATGTTTTTGCCGGAGTCGATTTCGCAGCCATCTTTTCTCATAGTGCTGCCGCAGCCGACACGGAAAAAATGCTGGAGTCTCCGCAAGCTGATGTGATCAACGCCCGGGAATCTTTCGGGAGCCTCTCTGCCCGTGCCAGAGAAATCGCTGATAATATCGAAGATATGGAAATCCCTTTGCACTCCACCAGTGAATGTCCCTTTGTGGAGGTCGAATATAACCGCAATCTCTTTTTTCTGAGCGGTTCGGAATCGGTTATGAAACTGCGGATCACGCCTAAGACCAGTGAGCTGAAGCACCTTCTGATCTTCATGGAAAATATGCGTTCCGAGGAGCAGACCCGCCGTCAGATTCCGGTCAATGAGATACTCCAAATGGATCGGACCTTTACTTTGCAGATCTCCTACAAACCGCAACAGATCTCCGGAAGACTTTCTTTCGTCTTCTATATCGGTTGTCAAACAGAAAAAGGTTTGAGCTACTATCAGTTTTCCGTTGAGCACAAAGTGTACGATCCGGAGCAGGCCGGCAGTACCTTGAGCCAAATCGTCATCAATCAGAACTTTGAATCCAAACAGGCGGCGGATATCAACTATCATGACAATATCGGTGACGGTCTGAGAAAGATCGCAGACAAAAACTTGAGCGTTCATGAACTGATCGACCGCCTCAGCGACCTGCCTTTGGATTACGCCAGGCAGATTTTGACAGAAACGACCTGGCGTCCGGAAGACGTTTTTGTCAAAGGGAATATCTATCCCACCGAAAAGCTTTGCATCAGTTGGAACGGGTATAATATTTTCCTGCTGGGCAAAGATAATGTCAAATTCGGAAGATCCGCTGAACAGGTCGATCTGGTGATCCGGGCAGGCGGCGGCAAGCTGGGCCCCCGTGATTATCCGAATTCCACGGTCAGTCGGCTTCATGCAGAGGTTTTGTATTGCAGCGATACGGTCAAATTTTTCGACCACAGTTCTTACGGGACCTATATCAACGGCAGAAAACCCGATGGTGGGGGGATCCCGATTCCAGATAAAGCGGTGATCGAATTCGGCGATATCCACTGCCAGATGAATCTGCAGCACTGTGAAATGCGTTCCAGCAGAAATATTTGTCAGAGTTGTCAGGCAAACAAGATCAAATCCATGACTTTTGAACGCTGCGATGGTGAAAAAGAGTGCTATCTCCTCGTTTGGCAATGTTGTGAACTGGGACGGATTTTTCCGGAACTTGCCGACTGGAATGTGTTTTTCAGAAACCATGCCTTTTTCATCCGCACACCGGAGCAGGATTTCTACTACTTGCGCCCGGGACACGAAATCAAATCAAATGGGCAAAAAATTCAAGTTAAATATTTTATAATTTAAATGGATTTACAGAAAGGAGTAAAAATGAAAAAACAAAATTTCCGTTTCATGGTGATTTTTGCCGCGGTATTTCTTATCTATGGTTGTTCTATACATCCACAACCTGTAACCAACCCCAATTCCGGTCCTTACACCGAACCGATCCATTTCCCGATCATCTGGGGGGACAACGAACTGTTTGATGAAAAAAATGCCCCGCTGGCGGTCCGGGTCGTTCCCAGCCTTGCCTCACAGGATAGCAGTCTCAGCGAATTGATCAGATCCCGTTTGAACAATTCTTATGTTCATACTGTTGACGGCAACGCACCTTACGATCTGCAGATCAATGTTCACTCTGAATTCAAACTTATCGCTCCGCTTCCTCAACTGCGTATGTATCACCTTCTGGAAATCGACGCTTCATCACCTGAAGGTTTGCCGATGCTTTCCCGCTGGTCCCACAAAAGTGAAGTCGCTGAAGCATTTTCAAGTGATTCTGAGTGCCGCAGCAAACTTTTGTTCTCTGCTGCCCGCGGCGTAAATAACTGGTTGAAAAATATCTTCATCACAGGCGATGGGCAGTCTTTAGCTGTGTCCGTGGTCAGATTCCGTGTTGCCCATTATTTGGTTGATGTCAAATTCGCCCGTATGGAAATTGAACATCGCACCTTACTCAACCAGCTTCGTAAAATCAAAGGTGTCTGTAATGTGCGTACCATCGAAGTCGATCCCAAAGGCAAAATCGTATCGTTCCGGGTGCTTTACCGGAGAAAACAACTTCCCCATGGCATTGCCCGTTCTATAAAATAACAACCCTCAAATAAAGGATCCAAACATTATGAAAAAGCAAATATTGGTCGCCTGCTGTGCGTTGAATGTAATGTTCACCGGCTGCCGTCTCCATGTCGATGAGACTTACGTCCCTTCACAATTGCCTCCGCAGTCTGCTGTGCAGAGTCCGGTCAGGCTCAAAACCCAATCTGCTGAAGACTCTTTTTCTATTGAGAGTGCAGTCAATACCAAACTGCGTCTGAAAATCGTCTTCGGAGTATCAGAGCAGAACTTTTCCCGAAAAGTCGCAGAACGCCTTGCCAATGCCGTTTTGCTTGATAAGGCAGAACTGACTCTCAACGATCCCTGTGATGCTGTGGTGACTCTGGTTCCGGAATTTGAGCTGATTGACAGTGATGGCGGCTATTTCCGGGTCAAGTGTACGCAGGTATCCGCCCGGATCATGTCTACCCGCAAAGTTTATGCCGCCAAAACCATTGAACCCCCTGCCATGCCCCGTAAGTTGGGCTTGGAAAATGCTAAAAATCAGTATGTGAATCCGGTCGTCAATGCTCTGTCCTCCTATCTGGGGCAGGAGCTGCAAAAGATCAGCAATAACGATGTTTCCGTCACAGAAATGCGTTTTGCTTTGCAGAACATCCGGCAGCATGCCGATCCCACCGCCATCTCCCGGCAGGTCGAAAAGATCAGCGCCGTATTGAATTCAATGCCCGGTGTTATCAACTATACCAATGTTGCTCAGCACACCTCTCAGGCAAAAGTGACATTCCGGATCGTCTATCTCAAAGACAGATATCCTCAGGGATTGGTCAACGCAATCAATTCTAAACTCGAAACCAAATAAGATTTCCAAAGGGAAGGATCTCATACAATGAAAAAAATCTGGACAATATTGATGCTGAGTGCTTTGATCTGCACTGCATCAGCCAAACCCCATTTTTCCGATGAGGAACGGCAGGCGCTCTACAACACCATTGAGCAGGCTTCTTCAGCCATCAAAAATGCTCCTTTCGGCAAAAAGACCGTGGCGATATTGCCGGTTCGCGGCGTGTCTCCTGAGCTTTCAGGCATGTTGGTGCATCGTTTGAAAAATGTTGTCACCAAAGCCGGTTTTATCTGTGTCGAAGGTAAAGAAGATCCCATGTGGGATGAAATCATCAAGGAAATTGCCTGGGATGAGCGCAAAGAGGACATTCTTGATCCGGCAACCCTTGCAAAATTCGGCAAACTCAAGGCAGCTCAGATCCTGCTTCAGTGCCGTCTTCTGACCATTGACAAAACCAAAGAACGCATTTACGCTGAAATCGAACTTCATGCAACTGATATTGTTACCAAACAACACATCTGGGGTGACAATTTCGCTCATCGTTTTTACTTTGGCGAGAAACTTCAGGACATTGTCACTCTGACCAACGATCAGCGGCTTTTGCTGCAAAAAAACTTTGAAAATGCCTACATTTCTCTGAACTCCCGGGAATTTGCCGGAAAACTGGCAAATATCAAGACAGTTACCGTAGTGCCTCTGGCAGGCGATGTCGGCAATTACATGACCGATTTGTCTTTCGGGATCCTTGCCCGGACAAAAATGATTCCCAAAAATCCCATGATCCCAACCCTCTCCCTGGTCCGTTCCACAGCGCGGGACAAAAAACTGGGCAGCGATGGGATTTTTTACGGTTCTGTCCGTCAGCTTTCCCGTGATCTCAAAGAGGAGTACTACAGCGCCGACAAGATGTATCGTGTGAAAAATTTCAAAGTTGAAGCGGACATGCAGCTTTTTCTGGAAGACGCAAAAACTGGAGCCGTCCTTTGGAGCAAGACCATGACCATCTCAGAGATCATACCTGAGAAAACTTTGCTCTCAGAAGCAGAAATCAGACAAATCAATGATGACGATTTTAAAAATATCCCCAACTCTATCAAAGGTTATATCGCCGATAACTGGTTGCGGATTCTGCTTTATATCGCCGGATTTATTGTCGGAGTCGTGATTCTCGTCGCCATATTTGCCGGTATGAAAGTTCTGTTTTCATTTTTCTATATCCGTTAAGTTTACACCACATAAATCATAGAATAGAAAGGATTTATCGTTATGAAAGAGTATAATTGGAGAGAAGAACGCAAAAAATATCAGCCCGGTTTCCGGCAGGAGCAGGAAAATGTTCCCCAGTCTGCCCCCCCTGTGCCGCCGCCGAAACGCTCCAATAAGGGCGTGATTTTTGCGGTTGCGGTCGTGTTGGTGGTCGTGGTTGCCGCCTGCCTTTTCCTCAGACCTGCCTCTGAGGTCAAAAAAAGCGAACTCATTACCATAGATCAGGACAGCAACACTGTTATGATCCGCAAGAAAACGACCACCTCAGTTCAGCCGCAGAATATACAACTGCCTTCATTCTCTTCATCCAATTCCGGTCAGAGTTTTGAAGCGATCGCTGAAATGAAAAAATATGCCGTGGGTGTGGTTACGATCTATGCGGAGTTGGATGATAAACTTATCGCAAAATTGCCCATCGGATCTGCGTGGGCATTTTCTCCCAATCAGTTTGCTACAAACGCTCATGTTGTCGACGGATTCTTTGAGACCAGAAACGTACAGATCGCCAAAGTGGCAATTCAGTTGGCGCTCCAGGATCTGAAACTGAGCAATTTGGCTGCTGCCGTTAAGAAATTCGGTAAAGACAAGGCTTTTCAACTCATATCTTCCTATGTTCCCTCTGCGATCAAACGGACCAATTTTTCCGTAAGGATCCTTATCAACCAACAGGCAATGAAATCCTGCCAGATCACCGCTGTGCAGATCCATCCTGATTACAAGAGCATCCATTCTCCTGATGTTGCAGTTGTTACGGTGCGGGAACCCCACAACCACTATTTCAAATTGGCTTCCATGGAGAAACTTTACAATCTTAAGGCTGGCAGGCATATTGCCTTCCTCGGTTTTCCGATGAGTTATCTCAGCAAGGATAACTTAAATGTGGAAAGCCCCATTGCTACTTTGCAGTCCGGAGCCATTGTCGCAGTTTCTGACTTCGATCTCAAACAGAGTCTGCCTCAGAACAACCATTGGATCCGCCACAACCTGCCTTCAACTGGCGGAGCAAGCGGCAGCGTCATATTTGATGAAGATGGGGAAGCCGTGGCTATCCTTAATTCAGGTCATACCGATCCTGACGGACGCCCCAATGCAGTACAGATCAACGGCGCACTCCGTATTGATCTGCTGCAGGGAGTCGGTAGAAAAGTTCCCATCGAACGATGGTTGACCCGCGGAATTTCTCCCACGCAGCTGATTGCAAACAGCATCAAGGCGATCTGAGAATACTCTCTGCTGTACGGTTCAGGGCGGAATGTTTCAATACATTCTGCCCGTTCTGCTGAAACGAGTGCATGGGAGAAGTGTACTCGTTTCAGCAGAAATTTGTTGTAAAGAAATTATTTCAAAGAACATTCAAATGAAGGTAAAGATGCTGTTTTCAAGAACTGCAAAGGTGAAAACGATCCGGTACCGCCAGGGCTGTTCCGGAAGAAAAAAGGGCGCTTGGGGCGGGGAAAACGCCGGAAACGCTCCTTTCTGCAGATCGGTGAGAGGGCACGCCGACAATTTTGATGTGTTTTGAAATTTTATAAAAAACTAAGGAGCCAGATATGAACCACTCTTCAATATATGTACACTCAGAGGATTCATCCTCTGATATGACGATGCCTGGAAAGCGTGACCGCAAACCGAACGGCAGATTCGTTCCGGGTGATATGATCCTCAACCGGTACAAAGTACTTTCCGAACTCGGGCAGGGGGGAATGGGGATCGCTTACAAATGTTTTGATGAAACAGCCGGTATTGAGATTGCCCTCAAAGCTCTGCCGCCGGAATTGAGTCACAACTCATTGGAAATGGAAGAAATCAAGGAAAATTTCCAGCTTATCCATAAACTCCATCATCCCAATATCGCTGCCAGCAACAATCTGGAAAGGGACTCTGCCACAGGGAACTATTATCTCATCATGGAGTGTTGCGACGGCGAAGATCTCCGCCATTGGATCCGCCGCAAGCGCAAAAATAATACTTTGGATCTTGCTGCAATCAATTTGATCGTCCGGCAGGTCGCTGATGCTTTGGATTACGCCCATGCCCAGAATATCGTTCATCGCGACATCAAACCGGGCAATATCATGGTCGGAGCTGCCGGTGATGTCAAGATCCTTGATTTCGGTCTTGCCGCTCAGATCCACAACAGTATGTCCCGGATCTCCATGGCATACCATGGTGTCAGCGGCACCGGTCCCTATATGTCCCCCGAACAATGGCGCGGCAGGGCTCAGGGAGCTGCCGCAGATCAATACGCACTGGGAGTCACAACTTATGAAATGATTTCCGGACATCTCCCTTTTGAAAATCCTGATCCGGCAGTGCTGCAGCAGATCGTATTGACTCAGAAAGCGGAAAAACTGCCTGCTGTCCCCCAATATGTGCAACATGCAGTTGACAAAGCCATGAGCAAAGATCCGGCGAACCGTTTTTCTTCCTGCAACGCCTTTGCTGATGCCCTTGAAAATAAAATAACAATTCCGGCTTTTTCCCGGAATGTTTTCCGCAAATGGGTACCGGCAATTTCACTTGTTCTGATTTTTCTGATTGCTTCCGCGGGGTTTGCATATTACAGCCGCTACCGGAAAAAGGCTGCAGAAAAAGCGCAGCCCTCTGCAAATTTTAAGAACGGCATTGAAAAAAGGCGCAGCACTGAAAATCTGCAGACTGCTGAACCCCAAAAAACCGTTGAAAAACAGGTTCCGAAAGAAAAGCAACCGCCACAAGTTATCGTCAGGGAAGACATAGCCAAAGATGACGCCGAAGCCGTTAAAAGTGCTGCGGAGATCCGGAAACAGCAGAGCATTGAAGTCCAATTGGAAAACATGGAAAAAATAAAAAGAGAAGAGCAGTTCAAACGGGAAAATTACCAGCTGTTGGCAGACCTTGAAGAGATCCGTCAGAGGATCAATACAGTGGCAAACAAAGAAAATTTTCCCAAGCGGATGGACTCATTCAACAAATATCTCTCCATTGCGCACAATGCTTTTAACAGAAACGAACACGCAGTTGCCGGAGAATTTTTCAGAAAAGCTCTTGATGAAGCCCGATTCATTCAAAGTAATGGGGAAATTATCGGAAAATGTATAAAATACAAACGAACATTAACTGTTCTCAAAGGTGAAGCGTACCGCAAAAATGTTTCACATTGGGCGGCATCTGATTATGCAGCAGCAGAAAAAGTTTTAAATTCCGCAGAGGAGCAGTTGCGTAATGAGCACTACTCCGGCAGTCTGCAAATGTTCCAGCAGGCACAACAGCAACTGCAACAGGCGATCAAGGCAGCAGAACAAGCTCAAGTTGCGGCAAGAAATAATAAAATCAGAGATCATCTGCAAGCTGGCAAAGCCGCTGTTCTTGCCAAAGATATGCCTCTTCTTCAGCAAGCGATCGTACAGCTTGAGAAACTTGCTCCGGAGCATCCTGAATTGCCGGAGCTGCGCCGCCAAATGGATAGGGGAGTTGCGCCGGTGTTGAAACTCCTCATCCTGACGGAGGGACAGGAGCTGCCTGCAAAAGTGCTTTTCGATAATTCCGGTATTTCCGGTGCCGCTGGCAATGTTTTCAGAGGCTTTTCCGTGAACAATACATATTCCTGCCTGATTGTTACTGAGAAAGACGGGAAAAAATTTGTCCAGCCGCTGAAATTCCGGTGTAACTGGCAAGGAGAGAAAAAAATCACCGTCAACATGAAAGAATTCAATATGGGCGCTTTGGAACTTGCTCCCGGGATCACATTAAAAATGGTCAAAATCAAGGCAGGTTCGTTCACGATGGGCAGTCCTCCGGGGAAAGGGCTGTTTTTTGAGGGTAAAGAAAGAGGCAGATCAAGCAACGAAACACTCCACGAGGTCACGATTTCCAAGGATTTCTGGATCGGAAAATATGAGGTGTCGCAGGAACAGTACCAGCTTATTACCGGTTCCAATCCATCAATGTACCGTCATCCGCAACATCCTGTTGAGAATGTTTCATGGTTCCATGCCAGAGATTTCTGTGAAATGCTGAACCGGAAATATGCCGCATTTCTTCCCGCAGGCTACAAGTTCGCTCTTCCCACCGAAGCCCAGTGGGAGTACGCCTGCCGCGCCGGTACCCAATCCGCCTTGAACAATGGCACACAGCTTAACTTGAGTTCAAGGAGGCGTTTCTGTTCCAATCTGGATAAGCTCGGCTGGTTTTCATTAAATTCCGGCAGAAAAAATCATCAGAAAATTGGTTTGAAAGAAGCCAACGCCTGGGGGCTGCATGATATGCACGGTAATGTTATGGAGTGGTGCAGCGACTGGTATGATGATTTGCAGGAAATTTCTGTAACTGACCCGTCAGGACCGGGGAGGGGTAATAAGCGTGTTCTTCGCGGCGGCAGTTGGGGCAACCATCCCCATCTTTGCCGGTCCGCCAGTCGTACCTTTCAAGTTCCGTCAAACAAAAACTGTTACATAGGGTTCCGGGTCGCAGTGGTTCCGGTACAATGAGAAAGGGGCTGGGGGGGCTGTGATACAGCCCCGGGGACCGTTGTATTTTACGGAGCAAGCATAGAAAAATTATACAACAGAGTTTGAAGCTGTTTTGTTTCAGATGCTGACGATCAGCAGAATAAAAAAATAAGGATCGATTTTTATGGACGATATTGATAAGACCATTCCACCACAGCGGGGGATAATAAATTCCGGTGCGGATGATGAGACGATGCCCGGCAAGCGGGATCGCAAGCCGGATGGCAGGTTCGCAGTCGGCGACCTCATTATGGGACGCTACAAAGTCCTTGCGGAACTCGGTCAGGGGGGCATGGGCGTGGTTTACAAGTGTTTTGACGAGACTGCCGGAATCGAAGTCGCACTCAAGGCTTTGCCTCCGGAACTTTCGCACAATACACTTGAAATGGAAGATATCAAAGACAATTTCCAGCTTGTCCATAATCTGCATCACCCCAATATCGCCAGTTCCAATACTCTTGAAAAAGATGATTCCAACGGCAACTACTATCTTATTATGGAGTGCTGCGAAGGGGAAGATTTGCGCCGCTGGATACGGAGAAAGCGCAAAGAGGGGGCTCTTAAATTAGAGGATGTACTGCCCATCATCCAACAGGTCGCCGATGCTCTTGATTATGCCCATGAAATGAAGATCATTCACCGTGACATCAAACCGGGCAACATTATGATCGACCAGTCTGGTAAAATCAAGGTTCTGGATTTCGGACTTGCGGCACAGATCCATACCAGTCTGACCCGTGTGAGCATGGCTTATCACGGGACCAGCGGCACAGGTCCCTACATGGCTCCGGAGCAGTGGGAAGGTCGTATTCAGGATGCCCGGGCTGACCAGTACGCTCTGGCGGTGATGACTTATGAAATGCTTGCCGGTCACTTGCCTTTTGAAAGTTCTGATGCAGCCGTGCTGCGTGAAGCTGTGCTTAAAAGCAAAGTGATTCCCCTGGAAAATATCCCCGGAACAGCCAATAGTGCTGTTATGCGTGCCATGAGCAAAAAACCATCTGACCGTTTTGAAAACTGTTCCGACTTTGCGGCGGCATTGGGGGGCAAGAAGATCAAATCTGCCAAAGTTCCTAAAAAGGGGAGCTTCCCCAAATGGGCGGCGGCGCTGATTATGATCCTTTTACTGGGAAGTCGGATCGTAGCCATG
>JAZODE010000151.1:0-33486 GCA_045596885.1 Victivallaceae bacterium | reverse complement strand
CCGCCGTAGCTTTATGCGGAGGGGGAAAGGTAACAGGCGCTTGTCCCGCCGTAGCTTTATGCGAAGGCGGAAAAACGCTCCCTTTATCAGATCGAAGAAGAGGGCGCTTTGACAATTTTGAGGAGTTTTGAAATTGCCTCTGACGACAAAAAAACTCCTGTCTCCACTGCGTTGAGCAGCAGAAACAGGAGCTTTTGAAAAAGCTGTAGAGGTAATTACAGCGTTGCGGCGATGACCGCCTGACCGTGACGCTTGAAGGTCTCGTCGGGCAGATGGAACTTGATGGAAAGTTCGGGGAACGCCTCTTTGAGAAGTTTCTGAGCTTCTTCGATGATGATGGAACCGCCTTCACCTGAGGAAACACGGCCCAGGAGCAGCAGATTCTGCAGATCGTAGAAGTCGGCATAGTGTGCCAGAGCATAGCCCAGATAACGCCCGATGGTGCGGTAGATGGCGGCAGCACGGGAGTCGTTCTCAGCCATTGCCTTCTGGACCAGCTTGAGGATCTCAGGCAGCTTGGTGTCGGCGGGGAAATCGAATCCTGCCGCCTTGACCAGACGGCCCACAGCCTGCTGTGAAAGATACATGGCACCGACACCGGCATCGCCGGACCACTCGTCGCAGGGAGGATTGACGGTGCGGTAGTCGATGGGCGCAAAGGCAAGCTCGTTGAGGTAATCGGTCAGATTACCTTCGGGGGTGACATATCCCACAGCTTCGCTGGTTCCCATGGCAAGACCGATGAGGGAGTTGCACTTGAAGCTGATGGCACCGGCAAGAGCGGTGACTTCGCCGTCGTTGAGGACCACAAAGGGCACGCCGGGGAACTCTTTGGCGATCTCAAGGAAGATGGGACGCACTTTGGTGGCGAAATCAGCTTCGGGGATACCGCGGAAGAGAGAAGCGATACGGGGCTGGTTTTCCACATAGACACCGGCAGCGGATCCGCCGATGGCATCCACACGGGGGAGCTTGGCGGCGGCGCGCTTGAGGGAGTCAAGGATACCTTCGTAGTGATAGTTGATGTCGCTCTGGAAATAGGGATCCCAGACGACCTCTTCACTGTGGAGCGTTTCGCCGTCTTTCACAGCGGCGCATTTACGGTCGGAACCGCCCAGGTCAAAGCCGATACGGCATCCTTCAAAGTGACCGCCAAGTTTCATGGCGACCTTCTTTTCGGGGGCAGCGGCTTCGTAAGCGCAGGAATCCACCGTAAAGGGACGGTCGTAGATCCTTTCGCCCATGACCTGATAGTCAAAGGCGCGTTCGCCGTCGGCGCTGTAAAGTTTGGCAAGATCAGCGGCGACCTTGGGGGCACCGGCGACGGTAACGTGCCATCCGCCGAAACTCCACAGCATGAACTTGACGATACGCTCGACATAACGCAAGTTCAAAGCGGCGAATTCTTCAGTCTCAGGCAGCAGCACCGTATCAAAGCGGGAAACGGCGCCGTTGGAACGCTCAAGGGTAATGGCGATCTTCAGAGAACCGGCAGTGGCAGCAACCAGTTTGCGGTACTCTCTGTTCCAGAGAACAGCGGGCACGAACTCCGGATCAAGCTCCGGCTTGTACAGGCAATCAACTTTCACTTCAGCCATGATTGTCACTCCTTAGAAAAAGATCTTACCGGTAGGCGGCCCATTTGGGATCGTTCATGAAAACTTCGTCGTAGAAGTCGCGGAGCTTCAGCTGGGCGGCAGCCTCTTCATCAAGGATGATGACGGTGTCGGGATGCAGCTGCAGAGCGCTGGAAGAGATCATGGCGGTCATGGGACCTTCGATAGCGGCAGCGGCGATAGCGGCTTTGCGCTTGCCGGTGATGAGCTGGACGACCTTCTTGGCATCCAGAACAGTGCCGACACCGGCGGTGTAGGCGCGGCGGGGCATGGATTCCGGGGGATTGAAGTAGATCTTGTTCTGCTCATAGGTGGTGTTGGTCAGATAAGCCACATGGGTGCGGCTGGAAAAGCTGGTGCCGGGATCGTTGAAGCCCACATGTCCGGAGCAGCCGATACCGACCAGCCACAGATCGATGCCGCCGGCTTCGTCGATGGAGTCGTCATAACGGGCGGCTTCGATCTCTTCGTCTTCGGCAAGACCATCGGGCAGATGGGTGTTGCGGATGTCGATGTTGACATTGTTGAAAAGGTGCTTGTTCATGTAGTAACGATAGCTCTGATCGTGCTCAGGAGCAAGGCCCACATACTCGTCAAGGTTCCAGGAACGGACCTGGGAGAAATCAACTTCACCGGCCTTGTTCAGTTTGGAAAGCTCGGCATAAACATTTTCCATGGTGGCGCCGGTGGCAAGACCCAGTTTGAATTCGGGTTTGGCGTTGATCGCATCGGCGATGATACGGGCGGTGAGCTTTTCAGCTTCAGCCGCGGTGGGGCGGATGATGACTTCCATTTTCTTATCTCCTTAAAGATTTTTTAGGGGAAAATCCCCCTGTTGAAATATACTTGATTAGAATATACCCCGCTGAAAAAATATTTTCAAGGAGTTTTTGGAAAAAAGTATGTACTTTTCGGTATTTTTGTTTTTCTCAAGCTCTCTTCAAGCTCCGGGAGTCCCCTGTCGTTTGCCTGAAAAAAGCTGAAAACAGTACACTCAATTACCTTTGCATATCTCATCTTTGCCATTTTTTAAGGAACTTTGGAAATCACCTCTCTTGACTTTTATTCGTGAAGCGTGTATTTTAAGCTCAGACGCAATAGTAAACAAGGATTTTTGATTTATGAAAATTGCAACGACCATCGGTGAAATGTATCTTCATACTGCCTCCCCTGCTGAGGCGGTCAGGAGTTATGAGGGAACGGGTTTCCGTTATCTGGACTACAGCTTCTACAACGACTATATGGAAAAATCTCCTTTCATGCAGGATGATGAAAGCTGCTGGATCAAAGAGGTGGAAGAAACTGCTGCCGCAGCTTCTGAGTGCGGATTCCAATTCGTTCAGGCACACGCCCCCGGATACAATCCCCTGCGGAAGTCGGATTATGAACGCTCCCTGCGTGCCATGTGCCGCTCAGTGGAAGCCTGCGGCAGACTCCATATCCCCAATATCGTTGTCCACACAAGTTTCGGGCAGCAGCACCTTTACCCCATGGATAAAGAACCCTACTTTGAATACAACAGAAAGTTCCTGCTCCCCCTGCTCCAATGCGCTGAAAAGTACGGGACCAATATCTGTATCGAAAACACCTCATCCAAAAACATGGGCAGCTGCTACTTTCCCCGGACGCCTGAGGATATGCTTGATTTTCTCTCTTTCATGAAACATCCCCTTTTGAAGTGCTGCTGGGATACAGGGCACGCCGTTATGGAAGGACGATACGACCAGACGGAGGAGTTCCGTACTCTGGGGAAAAATCTGGCGGCGGTCCATATCCACGACAACAACGCCCTTTCTGACGAGCATCTGCCTCTTTACTGCGGAAAACTTGATCCTGAAGCGTTGGTCAAAGCCCTTGTGGAAATAGATTTCAAAGGATTTTTCACCTACGAGATCGACGGCTTCATGAACCATGTCAACAGCAGCGGTCCCGCCCGGAAGGTCCCCCTTGAGATTCGGCGGGAGTGTTTGAGCTTCGCCTACAAGACCGCAAAGTTCCTGTTGGATTCCTACGGTGTTTTTGAGGAGTAAAAAATGAATTTTTCTTTCCATGATGAACGGGACTGGTTCCTTGAGAAACGGTTCGGACTCTTTATCCACTGGGGGATCTACGCTCTGGGGAAATATCATGAACAGGAACAGTGGCGGTTGAACATCCCCGCAGAAAAGTATGAAAAATATGCAAAAGAGTTCAACCCCGTAAAGTTCGATCCCGCTCAATGGCTGGATCTCTGCCAAGAGTGCGGCATGGATTACATGGTCTTTACCGCCAAGCACCACGACGGTTTCTGCATGTGGGATACAAAAGAGACCTCCTATAACATCATGCACACCCCCTACGGCAAGGATGTCTGCGCCATGCTTGCCAATGAGTGTCACAAGCGGGATTTCCCTCTGGAGTTCTACTACTCCTGTGTGGACTGGCACCACAAGGCATACCCCAATCTGGGGCGCCACCATGAGATCACAACAGATCCGGCACAGCACGACTTTGAAGCGTACATGAGATTCCTCAAAAAACAGATCGCCGAACTCTGTTCCAATTACGGAAAACTCCACGGCATCTGGTGGGATATGAATGTGCCTGAAGCCGTTGATCTTTCGGTCCACGAGCTGATCCGTTCTCTTCAGAGCGCCGCCGTTGTCAACAACCGGGGCTACGGTCCGGGGGATTACTCAACTCCGGAGCGTCAGTACCACGATGACATCACCCCTTTCAGCAAGCCGGTAGAGGCTTGTGAATCCCTCTACATGCACAGTTGGGGATACCGGGAAAACGGAGCCCTCTACTCCACACGCAATCTGGAGCGCAAGATCGCTCTCTACACCGCTTTAGGAGGAAACTTTCTTCTCAACGCAGGTCCCGCCCCTGACGGCACCATCGATCCCCTGAGCACCGCAAAACTCAAGACCATCGGCAGCTGGTACAACAAGGTCAAAGAAGCACTGCGTGCCGCTCCCTGCCCCATGGCATTCTGCAACGGGGGAAGTCTGGGCTCCAAAGGCTCCGTGGTCTGCACGGGGGGCGGTAAGGAGCTGAATCTGATTTTGCTCAACTCCCCCAACGGTTCCGATCTGCGTCTGGAGGGCATCGACATGCTCCCGGAAGAGATCACGCTCCTCAACAACGGACAAAAGCTTTCCGCCACACTGGAGCCTGTCCCCTACTCGCTGCTTTTGCCCCCGGCACTGCGCATCACAGATGTTCCCGTTGACGACATGGAAAACGAAGTCATGGTAATCAAACTCAAATTTTCCAAAGGTATCATCAAGCCCCAAATCACCTGCACCGCAGAGGAAAAATCAGGGATCCTTGTCAAAGAATAAAACTTTGCCGTTCTTTCTTCAACGCCGCACCAATCAAATAGGAGCCTGCTCGTTATTTGAGCAGAGCTCCTCTCACACCACCGTATGTACATTTGGCATACGGCGCTTCTGTAACTTGAGCGCAGATCATCATATCTGGTAAAAATATCACCATATTCCAATGTGCTTATCTGTCAGGGGCTACTCAATGCTCACCCCCTACAGCAAGAACTTTTATCTCTTAATGTCAACATCCACGCAAGATTGAATGTTGACAATGTCTTCCTCACTCCACCTTTATGGTTAAACAATAACTTTTTTAAATTACCTCAATGTAATGCTTTTCGCTTTCATTTTATCTTTCTGTCATTTCCACTTACACTCAATGCTCAATACAGAAACTGGCATTCCGATAAATTGGATGTCAAATTTAAGACTTGGCTCAACATCGCTGCTGGCATTGTGAATTCGGAAACTCAACTGCCAGCCGTTGTTAAGGTACATTTCAACAGTGTTTTTACTTCCTGTCTTAAATTTCAGTGCAATCAGTTCCGTAGGCAAATCTATAACTGGAACTGTAATTGCAGAAACTTTGACTTTGCTCGGTTTATTAAGCGTTCCATGAAGATTAAATGTTTCGATTATGGTCAGCCGCTTGTTATCCTTGCTAACAATCTTATAATAGTCTCTGGTCCCGACCAGATATTCCACCATTTTCCGAGGAAGGTTTTTATCGGTTCTGTATGCTCTCTTAACTTCAGATATAAAGGCTTTAAGCAAAGGGATATACACGGTTTCATCTTTTTGTAGAATGCTTGACCATTTTGTCTGTTTCTCTTTTTCCTCTTTTAGTCTGTCAAAAACAGGATTAACTTTTTTCCAATAATTTTTTCCGCATGGAATATCAAACCATTCCTTTCCAAAGTCTAACGCATGGCTTAAACGACTGTGCTTTACAGCTTCATGGTTGTGTTTGACGCTGAAACCTATTTCCCATTCTACGGAATCGCATTTAACAACAATATCCCTGACATCACCTTTTACGCCGGCTTGATCTTGCTGAAATTCAAGCAACAATTCATCAGAAGTTTTCTCGACCAGATTAGGTTCCAAATCAACGACAGTTTTCAGAGCAGCTTTTGCTGAAATTTCAAAAAGTTCTTGCTTCTCAGCATCAATCAAATGCCACGCACTCTGATTCGCCTCCAAACTTGAGTTTTCAACAATGCGAACTGTGCGATATTGTTTTAAAGCATTACATAACGCATTTATCCATGCAAACTCATAAGCACGACCTTGATTATTACTGCGGGTACTCATGCAAACAATCTCCCTTCGTCATCGATGCCAACAACTTCTTCGCCTCTGCCTTCTAAAAACAACTTTATGGCGACAGCCACCTCATACGCCAAATTAACGGGAACGGCATTACCAATCATCTTATAAGCATTATTGGTATCCTTATAAATAAATTTAAAATCATCAGGAAAACCTTGTACTCTGGCGACTTCACGAATTGTCATACGGCGATACAAATGTTCTGCACCTTTGACAAAACGGCAATCATTCTTATCAAACTTTTCCATTTTGGGAGCTTGTGGGTGCAGTTGGCATTGACGTCCGGATGCCTGAACGGTAAAGGCTTGTTCATCCCATGATTTTACGCGATTCCGGCTCATAAATATCGGCGAGAATGCACCAGTAAAATACTCATTATTATTTATGGCTTCCGGGTTGTGATGATTTTTAGGTCCGGCTGGAACAGCAGTACTTTGCAGATCCCAAATAATATCCCGCAGAGTCAATTTTTTATCATATTCCGTGGTAGAACCCTTAGGAAAACGGAAATTTATCCCCAAATCTTTTCTGAAACCAATATAAAACACCCTTTTTCTTTCCTCTGCGACACCATAATCTTTGGCATTGACAAGAGTCAGAGAGACATCATAACCAGATTGCTCAAACAAGTTCAAGATATTTTGTACCGCAACGCTATGTCGGTCAGCCAGCATCCCACTGACATTTTCTGCCAGAAAAAATTTCGGACGAAGTTCTTGCAAAAGTCTGATATAATCAAAAAAAAGTTGTCCCCTCGCATCCTCAATTCCCTTGAGAGAACCCGCTTCCGACCAAGATTGACAAGGTGGTCCCCCAATAATGCCGTCTATTTCTCCTTTTACAAATGGCAGTATGTTCTCTTTCGTAATTTGGCGGACATCACCTTCCACAAGATGAGTTTTGGGATGATTCACCTTAAAAGTTTCATATATAGCTGAATCAAATTCATTGGCGACAGGAATATCAAATCCGGCACGTTCAAATCCCAAATCCAATCCGCCGCATCCACTGAATAAACTAAGTACATTCATTTTTCACAACCTTTGTATCATCTCTTCCTTATTCCCGGTAATATAACATAAATGCGGGTTGTTGTCAAGTAGTTTGGACAATTTTTAATTTGTTTTAACGGATTTAGTCAAATTGCCAGGATCAGATTCAGCTCCTTACCGCCCCCCGTGCAGACCACGGAGCCTTTGGCGCCCATGCCCTGTCCGTCGTTAAACGTCATAATGTCACTTTTTTGGAAAAATGTTTGGAGTTTCGAATAGGCGCTAAATGGCAAAGATTTATCGCTGAATCAAAACAAAAGTGTTTCAATAAAGATATCATCAAGCCTCAAATCACCTGCACCGCAGAGGAAAAATCAGGGATCCTTGTCAAAGAGTAAAACTTTGAGTTTCTCTGCTTTTTTGTTTGCCGCACCCGCAGGAAAATTTGGAAAAAATCACTTCTTCGCCTGAGGTGCGATGTGATCTGCAAGAAATTTCCATGTGGCAGGGGAATACTCTTTGGGAGCATCGCCGTGTCCGTTGCGGATCTTGTTGAAGATCTGCTTTTTGCCTTCGGGAAGAGCGTTGTAAAAAGAGTACACCCCCGTCGGCGGACAGGAGCGGTCATGAAATCCGACCCCAACCATAACGGGGCATTTGATACCGGGAGCAAAGTAGACAAGTTCATAGTACTCCGTGTTCTTCCAGTACTTCTTCCACTCTCTGACAGTTGAACCGTATCTGCCTTCAAGAAAGGCGTTGATCTCGCAGTTTGAAGGAACGCCGATAAATGCCGCCTTGAAGGGGAAGAAGTAAGACAGATATGCGCCGAACATCCCGCCGTGGCTGGCACCGTGGAAAACGATCTTTTCCCGGTCGATCTCAGGACGCTTTGCCACACTTTCCAACAGACGCAGACATCCGAGAATTGCGGAGTATCCGTAGAATTTTTTGGGGTCATCCATACCTGCAAGGATATACCGCCGCAGACCGAGTTTTTTGAGAAACTCCTTGTGGAACTCTCTTGCCTTACTCCAGGTATCCTGAGGCTCGTAGGGGGGCAAATGGAGAAACAAAACAGCCATGTCCTGTTTGAAACGGCTTTTGGCACTTTTGGCTCCGCCGGGGACGATGGCTTTGGCGAAATAGGCTTCGCCGCCGCCGAACATGACTTGAAGCGGCACCTTGCCTTTGGCGTTTTTGGGATAGGCATAAAGAGCGTAGGCACGCTTGCCGTTGACGTTGGCACAGCTCACAACAAAGGAGTTGTAATCTTTATCAGGATTGATGGCTTTGATCTGCAGATCAAGGGGGAGAGCCTTGGATTCAGCAAGGGCGGACTCCCAGAATTTTTTGAAATCCGCAGGAGCTTTTCTGGCGTAACGGATCTTTTCAGGTGCAACAGCCACTGCGCGGCGGCAAGGTGCAGCACCTCTGGTTTTTGCGTGGCAGTGGAGAAATCCGGGGTAGGAAAGTGAAGCTGTTACCACAGCGGGAAATTTCACTGTCACTTTTTTGAAGATCTTTTCAGGACTTCCGTCAAGTGAAATGGTGACTGTAATGGGATCCTGAGTGGTCGATGTGATCTTGAATTCGACCTTTTCCCCCTCTTTGGCGATATGACTCGCCGGAGTACAGACCACAGAAAGCACCGGCTTTGCAACTTTCTTTTTTGCGTCTCCGGGCTTTTTCGTTTCTTTTTGGGAAGATGCCTGAGCCGCACACAGCAGCAATGAGGCAAAGCACAAAAAGAGAACCATGATTTTTTTCATTGATATGTGACTCCTTTATTTTTTTCTTAAAAACCTGCTTTACGGTAGTTGATAGCTTCAAAGATGGCGCTTTCGGGGATCTCGGGCACTCCTGCAAGGTCTGCGATGGTGCGGGCGACCTTCAGGATCCGGTCGTAGGCACGGGGACTGAGCTTGAAGCGGTTGATCGCCTGCCGCAGCAGCGCTTCACTGCCCGGAGTCAATGCACAGTAAAGCTGCAGCTCCCGGCTCCCCATGCGGGCGTTGCAGTAGATCCCCTTGTGTCGGGCGAAACGCTCTTCCTGGATCTTTCTTGCGGCAATGACCCGCTGACGGATCACGGCGCTGGATTCCCCGGCGGGGACGTTGACAAGTTCATCCTGACTCAGCTGCCGCACCTCAACATGAAGGTCAATACGGTCCAGAAGAGGTCCTGAAAGTTTCTTGAGGTAACGCCTTTTTTCTTCCAGTTTGCAGACACAGCCCAATTCCACCTCCCCTCTGCCGCAGGGACAGGGATTCATGGCGGCGCAGAGTATGAAACGCGCCGGGAAGGTACAGCTGCCGCTGGCACGGGAAATGGTCACACTCCCTGTTTCAAGGGGCTGGCGCAGCACCTCAAGAACGTTGCGTTTGAATTCGGGCAACTCGTCCAGAAAGAGCACGCCGTTGTGGGCAAGACTGATCTCTCCGGGGCGGGGATCGTGTCCGCCTCCCAGGAGTCCCGCATCTGAAACCGTGTGATGGGGAGCTGTAAAGGGACGGCGGGTCAATATGGGGGTCCCGGAACTCAGCATACCAAGGACGCTGTGGATGCGGCTTGTTTCAAGTGTTTCCTCCAAAGTCATGGGAGGAAGGATCCCCGGAAGACGGGAGGCAAGCATACTTTTTCCTGTTCCGGGAGGTCCGCACATAAGGATATTGTGTCCTCCTGCGGCGGCGATCTCAAGAGCACGCTTTGCCATTTGCTGCCCCTTGACCTCGGCAAAGTCGGGCATGAGTTTTTCTTCCTCCTCCTGAAACTCTTTCAGCTCCGCCCGGCAGGGGAGAAAATCGCCGTTGTTCACCAGATCCACCGCCTCCTGCAAAGAAGCTATGCCGAAGACCGGGAACTTTTTTCCGGCGGCAAGGGCGGCTTCACAGGCGTTCCCCAGAGGGACCACCACGGCGTTGACTTTTCCGGAGCGCCCCAGAACATCGGTCAGAGGCAGAGCGCCTTTGACGGCACGCACAGAACCGTCAAGGGCAAGTTCGCCTGCAAATCCGAAAGTCCGGATGCGCTCTTTATCCACCACGCCTGCCTCGGCAAGCAAACAAAGGGCTATGGCAAGATCGAAAGACGCCCCCTCTTTGCGCAAGTCTGCGGGGGCAAGATTCACCACCGCCATGCCGGGTGGCAGAGCAAATTTGGAACTGGAAAAAGCCGCTGTGATACGCTCACGGCTTTCTTTGACAGCTGCATCGGGCAATCCCACAATGGTGATCATGCTTTCCTTCATGGCAGGCATATTGGCGGCGCTGATCTTGACCTCGACTTCCACCGGCACGGCATCGATACCGGCAACTGCGGCAGAAAAACATTTTACAGACATAAAGAGCTCCTCATCTATCGGCTGTTCCGGAAAACTCCGGCAACATTGTGAAGACAGCCTGCCTTGAAATCCTCTTCGGAACTGACGACACCATTGTATTTCAAACGGCGGCAAAGTTCAGAAGCTCCTGCGGCAGAACGGTATTTTTCAGGCAATTCAGACTCCATGAGAATAGTATTCTTCCCCGGATCAAATGCCAGTATGCGTCTGTGGGGTATCTTTGCCTGAGTCAGAAAAAAATGAAAAAGAAACAGCTCTTCAGCATCAGGCGTTTCGATCACTTCTGAGTTGAGGAGTGCTGATTCTTCAGCGTCAATGTCAACAAGTTTGCCATCCCCTGCGATACGGGTGTACTTGAAGTAACCGTTGAGGATCTGGCGGCGGCGCTTCGGGGTCACATTCCGCAGAAATACGGCTTCCCGGGCGAGGGCTTTCCGGAAGAACCATTCGGGGCGCTTTATGCCGCACTTCTCAATAAGATCGAACATTTCACCATCTGCAAGGGTGTTGCGGAACTCCATAATGCACCTGCGCATCATATACACTTTGAAACAGTCCAAAAAGTTCTTTTTCCGGACACCGTGAAGATCCACCAGCAAGACCCGGCAGCTGTCAGGATCAAGAAGCACATTCCCCAGATGAAGATCGGGATGATAGACCCCTGAAGCAAATATTTTTTTGAGAAACGCCGCCACAGCGCTGTAAAGTTCAGGACTTTGGCGTTCTTTGAAAAGTGCCGCAGCTTCCACGCAGTTTTCAGCGGCACGGGTAACGAGCCATGAGCCTTCGGAGCTCCTGCCGTAAGCCAGGTGCTCCACCACTGGGATCTTTTCGGCGGTGCAAAGTTTTGCGGCGTTGAATTCACCGCTGAAACTTTTCCCCTTCCGGCGGTCAAGTTTGATGTAATACGCCCCGCTGCGGAAAACCTGACGAACGGTGTTGCTCTTGACCTCCTCAGCTCCTGCAAGAAGATAAAGAGGGTCGTCTCTCAACTCCTGACGCGCTTTTTCAGAAGAAAAACGCCAATAGGGGACACTTGTATTGCTCATGACCTTTGAACCGTTCCTATGAAAAACCAGACGCCGCCCAGCTGGCGCAAGGTGCCGTCTTCAAAACCTGAGTCGATAAATTCCCCTCTGGCGCCGGGGGTGTCGGGGATCTCCCACACCAGCAAGGCGCCCTCAAAGGCTTCAAGAAATTCAGGGTTTGCGGTCAACTCTTTGAAAAACCTGCCGGACTCTGCATAAGGGGGATCCGCAAAAATCAGATCGGCGGGGACGCTCCTGTAAAGTGAAACATTCCGTGCATCCCCCTGAATGATCTCAAGAGTTGACTCCACCCCGGTCCGCTGCACCTTGCGGCAGTTTTCCCGGATCACGGCGATATGAGATGTGGAAAGCTCCACCATGGTAACATTTTCCGCCCCCCGGGAGGCACATTCAAGAGCAAAAGCGCCGGAGCCGGAAAAAAGATCCAGCACCGCTGCGTCTTCAAGTTCCCCCAGACTGTCAAGAAGGGCTTTGCGTCCTCTGCCTGATGTGGGGCGCACCCCCATGCCTTCAGGGACGTTCAGTTCAAGATTCCGGGCTTTTCCTGCAATGATCCGCATTTACGATCCTTAAATTTCAAGTAGATTGGCGTCGGCAGCATCTCTTGCTGCCAGACATGCGCGGGTCAGTTCAAAGGTCTCCTCAGAGGAAACGATCCCCGGCGTCCCGTCGATGATGGAACGGACAAAGCAGCGGAAGATACCTTCATTTTCAGTAAGAGCGATCTCCCTTTCGCCCCCGGCGTTGATAATGGTGCACTTGCCGTGCGCCACCTCGATCACGCCGTCGGTACCGGCGACACGGACCTGATCGTCTCCGTGGGTGGAGGCGGTCTGGGGACGCCAGTAGTCGATGGAAGCGGTCCCGATAACGCCGTTTTCCATGACGCACATGACGGCACAGGTCATTTCCAGATCGCCGTGGTCACGGTTTTCGGCGCTGTTGTGGAATGCGCTGACGGTCTGGAAGGGGGAATCGGCAAACCACAAGATCCAGTCAAGGGCGTGACTCCCCACCCAGGGGATAGTGCCGCCGTAGGTCTTGCGCTCTTTGAAAAAGTCACGGCGCTGTCCCAGTTTGTAGGATTTGCGGGTGTTGACCATCTGCACCTTGCCGATGGCGCCGGAACTCACCGCCCGGTAGGCGGCGTGGAAGGCAGGCTCCGTGCGCAGCCCCACCATGGAAGCGATACGGGTGCCGGGGGCGGCATTATCGTAGGCTTCTTCGATCATTTCCAGATCTTCCATGGTAAGAGCGATGGGCTTTTCGCAGAAGACATGCAGATCGTGTTTCAGACACTCGGTGCACATTTCGGCGTGGAGATGGAAAGGACCATCCACAACGGCAAGGTCACACTCCACCTCATCCAGCATCTGCCGGTACTCTTCGTAAAGTTTGAAATCCCCTGTGTAATGTTTTCTGACGATTTCTGCCATAGGTTCAGTGGGGTCGCCGCCTCCTGAAATGGCAACGACTTCGACTTCGGGGAGCCGTGCCAGATCTTTAAGGACATATCCCCAATGGCCGCGGTATCCGATCAAAACGATTTTCATATTATTTTATTCCTTTCTGAAATCAATTTTTCCATATATTCCAAAGCCTCTTTCCGTGTATTGATTTTTCCGGAAAGCTGGACTTTTCTTATTTCTCTCAATATGGCGCCGCAGAGCACCCCCGATCCGACGCCCCTTTCTATCAGATCCCTGCCTGAAACAAGTTTTTCGGGCTCAGGAGGAGCCAGAAGCAGATATTTGCCAAGCAAATGATCAAAACCTGCCATCTTGCCGTGGCAGCTGATGCAGTCAAGCCTGTGGAGCTCAAGTTCCAGAGGGAAAGAAACACTCCGCATGAGTTTTTCCAGCTTGGCTTGCCGCATATCTGTTACATGAGCAAAGCGCATGTGGTTTCTGACGGCATGGACGATCAACTCCATATCGTTTTTCCCAAACTCAAAGCGTTCAAGGATCTCTGCAGCAAGGAGTGCCCCTTTTTCTTCGTGTCCGAAAAAGCGGATCCTGCCGGACTCCTCAACGCTCCGGGTCAGGGGCTTGCCCACATCGTGAAGCAGCACGCTCCACCCCAGAAGGGGATCGGGATAGACCATGTGTCTGAGCATAAGCATAGTGTGCTCAAACACATCGCCTTCGGGATGAAACTCCGGGGGCTGGGTAACGCCCCGCATGGCATCTATCTCAGGGAAAAGATCTTCCAAAACCCCTGAATCTGCCAAAACTTTGAGCTTTTCATCTGCCCGGGGAGCGCAGAGGATCCCGGTAAAAAAGTCCCTTTTTTCTGCGGGAGTACTGGGGAGAGACAAATTTTTCACTCACTTACCTTTTTGCGGAATTTTTCCACCAGATCCAGTTGTTCTTCCTGCAAAAGCTCCAAAGCGGTATCGGCGCTCACCTTATCGGGCTCAGAGGCAAGTTTTCTGCCTTCTTTGACCAGATTGTCGATGTCTGCCATGAACTTGGCGCCGGGCAGATCGCCGATCTTTTTCAGATGGGGAGTCACTTTTTTCATGATGCTGTTGATGGAGCTTTTCAACTCTTTCACCGTTTCAGCGTCATCACTTTTTCTCAGAAGCTCCTTTTGAAGCCCGTGGATCTTTTTGAGTTCCCGGCGCACCATAAAAGCAAGAGCCTGCGCCTTGTTTTTCTGATTCTTTTTGGCGCGTCTGCTTTTCTGTCTGGCGGCTTTGGAGGTGCTTTTTTTGCTTTTGCTGTCAGAGGCACCCTGACACTCAAGGGCACCGAAAAGCAATAGGGCGATGAGCAGCATGAAGATTCTTTTGAACATTTTTCTATTTTCCTTTCTTTGTTAGTTTTCCGGTATAAAAAGTCTGAACTCTTTTTCAAAGTGTTTGAATCCGAATCCTATAACATATCCGGGGATCTCAGTGAACTGCGTTGAAAGAACAATACACCTTTTTTCACGGATCAGCTTTTCCACGCTCTCTGCGTAATCGGGGTAAACATCACTTCCCCAGTTGACGAACATGGGGTGCTTGGATCCCGGGGGAGCAGGGAAGAGACAGGAATAGATCCCGTCCGGAGTATGATTCAGCACGCCCCGCTGCCGGATCTCAGGGGGCAGCGAAACAAAAATGGCGTTCAAAGTGTTGAAAAGATCATTTTCCCCGGGGAAGATCCACAAATTGCGGAGCACCGGCGCCGTGGCGGTGACACGCTTGTACATCTTCTCAAAGTACTGACAAAGGACCACCATTCTGAAATGGAAACAGTAAAGCAGAGGGATCGCCAGCAGAGAGAGGAAAAGGATCCGCATACCCTTGGGACGGGGCAGATCCCAGATGCCTTGAGCTGTCAGGGCATAGACTCCGAAAAGGGGGATCCCCGCCCAATAAAGGTGGCGGACACAGGGCACAGGAAAATACTGGTGCCATGACCCCAGAGCCAGAAGAAGCACGGCAATAAGAGGGATCTTCTTTTTCAGCTCCTCCCACCTGCCGTAAAAAAGGGCTCTCATGCAGAGGAAAAAGGCGCCGATGGCAAGAAGGGGCAGCAACGCAAAAATACAGTTGCCGTACCCCGAAGCGCCGGTCAGGGGGATCATACTGTCGGAAAACTGCTCCCACGACCAGCTGCCCCCGCGCTTGACCACGAATCCGAAAATAAATCCGTAACACTGTCTGAGGTAATCCCCCCATGCTCCGGCGCAAGTCAGATAGAGTGCCAAAAGAGCGCTGCCACCCCCAAAACCTGCGGCGTAAGGAATAAGAGCATTGAAACGCAGCTTTGCTTCTCTGTCGGCGATGCCTCTCAAGAAAAGGGTCATGGTTCCGGCAGCAAAGGCGACCAGACCGCAGGGAGTACGGCACAAGAATGCGGCACAGGCACAAAGACCTGCCCCGGCAAGAAATGCTCCCTTTTCCGTTTCAAAAAAGCGCAACTGCCACTCCACCCCCAGCAGCATGAAAAAGAGGGCGTAGACACTTGACCAGGGATGAAAGGGCACCAGATAGAAGGGGCAGAGCATGAAAAAGCAGGCGTACCAGATCCAGAGGAAAGGGGGTTTGAGAAATCGTTCCCAGACTCTTGTTCCCACGACGGCGGAAAGTCCGTAAAAGAAAACGGTGGTCCACTTGATAACGATATCCTCAGCGCCCCAGAAGAAGACCGGAACACTCTGTATCAGCACCGCCAGAGGGCCATACTGGCAGAAAACCTCCTTGAAAAGCAGTTTCCCTTGAGCAATGGCGGCGGCGGCGCCCAGCATGATGCCGTCGTGGTGGGGATCAAATCCGAAACGCGCCATGGTGCCGAACCACACCACCGTCAGGGTAAAAAGCACCAGATCCCGGAACCATTTCTGCCGGAACCATGGGGACTGTTTTTCAGAAGGGATGATTTTTTCAGAGGTATTCATAATTTTTCAAATGCTGTCCGCCGTCAAGGGGGATGACCGCTCCTGTCAGGGAGTCGTTTTCAATGATGTACAAAACTGTTTTGACCAAATCGTCAGGTTCGATCCTTTTCCCCGTGGGAACGCTTTTCAGCACCTTTGACATGGTGGAGTTCTCAAGTCCGGGGGGCGGGATCATGGGACCGGGGGCGACGGCGTTGAAGCGTAAATTTCTGGAGGCGTGTTCCAGAGCAAAGGCAATGGTGGCATCACCAAGAGCTTTCCGTGAAATGGCGTAGATGCCGTTTTCGACGGCTGGGCGCAATATCTCCTGATCGAGGATATTGACCGCAACGCCGGGAGTTTTTCTTTCAGGAGCAGCAAAGACACGCATAAGGGCAAGGGGACTCCAGAAATTGACCTCAAAGTAGTGTCTTGACTCCTCTTCGGCAAGATCGGCAGGGGTCCTTGCATAGATAGAAGCGTTGTTGACCAGCACATCCACTTCGCCGCACTGCAAAGCAAGTTCAGCGGCAGCGCCGGGCTGTGAAAAGTCTGCGGTAAAAACCTTGTGCCCGGAGCCGGGGAGTTCTCTCAGAAGGGCTTCAGCTTCGGCAATGCCTTTGTGACAGTGGATATAAACAGTTGCTCCCTGAGCCGCCATGCTCCGGGAAAGTTTTCCGCCGATACGCCGGGCTCCGCCGGTGATCAGCACTTTTTTTCCGTCAAGTTTCATTTTTGGTATTGAATTTTTTGCTTTTACATATTATATTCCGTCAAGTACAAATTTTCAAGGGAGGATACTATGAAAAAGACAAAGAAAAACTTTACTCTTGTTGAACTTCTCTGCGCCGTGGGTCTGGTGGTCATACTGGCGGGGATCGGATTTTCCGCCTACTCCTACGCTTCATACCGGGGCAAGGAAGCCGCCACAAAAAGTCTCATCACCCGTCTCGGCGCCGGTTTGGAAACACTGAAAACAAAACACGGGTTTTACCCGGCAAGTACCTCTTACGGCAACATTCAAGTAAACATCAACGCCACAGGACTGATCGACAGTATCACTTTCGGGTCAGCTCAAGCTATTACGGACACCAGACAACTGAAAGATTTTCTTGCAGTCGTTGACGGAGAAAATCTGAAAAAATATGTTTCAAACGGCAATCTTACAGACGCCTGGGGCGGAAATATCAGATACTGTTATCCCGGTGCTGTCAATACTGTCAAATTTGACATCATTGCCCCCGGAGCTGATGGAGAGTTTACAACCTCTTCCGGCACAGATGATCCCACCGAACGGCCGTCCTCCCCCAACCCGACTTCCGTACTTAACACCTACAAAACCAACGGCGAATGGGCGTGCGACGATATTGCCAATTTCAAATGATTTTTCTCTGACGCTGTAAACTTTTTGCGTACAGGAGCAATTTTTCTCATGGCTTTACACCTTTATCTTTCAAACTCACTGGAAACCCTGGCGGAAGAGTTCAAAAAACAGCTCTGTCTGCCTTTGAAGGGGAGCGACCCTTTTGTGTCCGTCTGCGGCGTGGTTCCCAACGGCGGTATGGGCGCCTTTCTCAAGCGCCATCTGGCACGGAAAGAAAATCTGGGGATCGCCGCCAATATAGAAGCCCCCTTTCTGCAAAAATTCCTTATGGAAAGCATCTGCTGTTTTCTCAATGAGGAAGAGTGTGAAAAATTCCGCAGCTCCATGCGCTTCTGGTCTCCGGGGAGCTTGAGCTGGCAGATCGACGCCATACTGTCAAAAAACGGGGCAAAGTACGGGGAGTTCACGGCATACTGCGCCGATGATCCCACCCGGCGCCACCTTTTGGCTTGTGAACTTGCCGGGAACTTTGACCGTTACCAGCTTTACCGCAGTTCCGTCACAGGCCACACTGAACTGCAGGAGTGGCGTTCAAAGGAAAGTGAAACATTGCAGGGGAAACTTTATTACGAACTTTGCGCCCTCATGCCCGATCCCGACTCTTTTTACACCCGCTTTTTCTCTGCCCCCGCTCCCGTGAGAAAACTCCCTGAAAAAGTCGGCATTTTCGGTATCGGCGCCATGCCTGCACTTTATCTCTATGCCCTGCAGAAAATTTCAGAACATTCGGAGATCTTTCTTTTCTGCCCCTCCCCCTGTCAGGAGTACTGGGGCGACCTCAAAAGCGCCGGAGAATCCCTCAAGGAGCTGAAACAAGATCCCGAAAGAGTCTCTGAACTCCTTGAAGACAGCGCCGGGAACAACCAGCTGCTGGCAGATCTGGGAGTCATCGGCAGAGAGTTTTTCAATTTGCTTCTGGATTCCGACTGCTTCTCCGGCAGCGGTCCCCAAGAGCTCTACAAAGATCCTGCCCCGGAAGAAAAAGGAACAGCCTTGCAGATCTTCCAATCCGACATCCTCAACGCCCGGGTCCGGAACGATGAAAACAAGATTATTCCCGCCCCCAGTGACGACTCCATCAGGATCAACTGCTGCAGCGATGCAAGGCGGGAGCTTGAAATACTCCACGACCAGCTTCTTGAACTCTTTTACACCAAAGGCAACTCCTCTCATGACAAGAGCGCCGTCAAGGTCACAAATGCTCTGCGGATGGAAGATGTGATCGTCATGTTCCCTGACATCAATCAAGCAGCCCCCATGATCGATGCGGTCTTTTCGGCGGGTCCCTTCAAGGGGCATTACGCCATTTGCGACCGCAGCAGTGCGGCGCAAAGTCAGGTGATCGAATGTTTCAAGCGGCTTCTTGAACTGCCTTCGGGAAGAGCCAACTCCCTTGAGATACTGGAGTTGCTGGAGTTCGATTGTCTCAGCTCCAAACTGGGTATCAGCAGCGAAGACATCCCCGAACTGACCGACCTTGTCGCCCGCGTCCGTATCAGCTGGGGACTCGATGAAAAGGAACACCAAAAGTTCCGCATGACACCTTTCAAGGAGTTTTCATGGGAGGACGGGATCGACCGGCTCCTTGAAGAGTTCGCCCGGGGCGAAGATGCAAGCCTTATCACCGGCATTGAAGACTCAGGGGGCATTGACGGCGGACTTGCTGAAAATCTCGCCATCCTTGCCGGATTCATCGACCTTTTGAAAAGGTGGCGCGCAGAGCTCCACAAAAGCCGTACTCCCGAAGCGTGGAAAGAGTTCATGGGGGAGTGGATCGACAACTTTTTTGCGGGCTGCGCCCGGGAGTTCCAGCCCGAAGTCAACGAACTGCGCCGGGCAACGGGCAAAACCGTCAGTGATGCGGCAGCGGCTCTTGAAGATGTGCTCATCGACTCCAAAGTTTTCATTTCCCGTCTGCAGTCTGAATTCTCCCTACCCGGGGGCAAACAGCAATTTCTGCGTGACAAGATCACATTCTGTTCATTGGTTCCTTTGCGCGCGGTCCCGGCAAAAGTCATTGCCGTTCTGGGGCTCAACGACGGCTCTTTCCCCGGCATTGACCGCCGCAACTCCTTTGATCTTCTTGCCCAGATCCGCCGCAACGACCCCAATTTGAGCAATGACGGCAGATACCTTTTCCTTGAAGCGCTTCTGGCGGCAAGGGAACATCTGATACTTTCTTATGTGGGTTTTGACAACGGCGAAGAACTTGCCCCTGCCATTCCTCTGGTGACGGTGGAAGAGGTGCTCAAAAAAGGGTTCGGCATTGAGAAAAAGAGGATCCCTCTCCAATCTCTTGAACTTGACGCCCTTGCCCTTTGGCGGCAAAGTGAAAAGGAGCGCCCGGCGCTTCAAGCAGAAGGAGCTGCAGTGGAAGTGCCGCTCCCTGAAAAAATGCACATCAATAAACTCTGCGAACTCCTTACCCAAAACTGCGAAGGATTTTTCAAGATCCGCTGCGGTTTTGATTATGAGAAATACGAAAAACAGCCGCCTCAAACCGATGATCCCGAAACCCTCGGACCGTTGGATACATCAACTGTTCAAAAGGGACTCTGGTCCATGCGGGTCGCAGGGATCCCCCAAGATAAGTGGCGTCCTTTTGTGGAACGGGTGCGGCTGCTCCCTGTCAACGGGAAAAGCACCTATACGGAACTTGAACAAACCGTCACGGATCTGCCGGAGGAGTTGGTTGAAGCGTTCAAAACGCAGACAGCGCTTCTTTGTGAACAAACCTTTTGCGGCGTAACTCTTTTCAGCACTCTTGAGTTCCCCCGGTCCACAGGGGAAAATATTTGCAGATACATGGTGCTTTTTTCCCATTCCTCCGGGGAAAAGCTCTTCCAATTCTATCTGGAACATCTGCTGCTGACTTGCCAAATGGGGGAAAAACACTCTGTCACAGGGAAACTGGTATTTGCCAAAGAAGAGAAGAACAAGCTCCGTTCTTTCCCTGTCATTTTCCCTGCCGATGCAAGGACGAAGCTGGAAGAGCTCATGGGGATCGCTCTGCGCACATATTCCGCCCCCCAGCCCCTGCCCGTTTTTGCGGAAGCTTCTCTTGAGTGTGCAAAAGATCCGTCATCCGCAAATATAAAGAAAAAATTTGTGGAAAAAGATCTGAAATACAACAAAGTCATAGAACAGTTTTTTGATGAAGAAAACTTCTGCGAAGGCGAATTTGAAGATTTGGCAGCAGCGATCTTTTCTGACATCGTAAACATAGAGCCGGAAGAATTATGAACAACAGCGAACCCACCCCTTACCTCAACTGTAATATCCATCGGGGCAAGTGTTCAGTGATCGAAGCTGCCGCCGGTACCGGAAAGACCTTCAACATCACCAACATCACCGCCCGTATCATTATGGAACGCAGCGATGTCACCATCGACAAGATGGTCATTGTCACCTTTACCCGTGCCGCCGCAGGAGAGTTGAAAACCCGTATCAGCCAGCGTCTGGCAGAACTTGAAAAGCTGGTCCAGACAGAGGGATGCAAAGATGAACTGATCCAGCTTGCCCTTGACAAAGGAGTTTCAAAAACAGAGATCCGCAAAAGGCTCAGAGTGGCTCTTTTGAACTTTGACCGCGCCATGATCGGCACCATCCACAGTTTCGCCATGCGGAGTCTGAGCGAAAACGGTTTTGACAGCCGTCTTAAATTCGGATTCACCCTCAACGAAAACACGGCAAAGATCGTACTGCAGCTTTGCGAAGATCATCTCCGCGGCTTTTTCTATGACCCGGTCCACTCCCCCTTGAAGCCCTTGCTTCAGGCTGCTTCCAAAGATTTTTTCTCGACCATTTCAGATTATGTCTTCAAACGTCTGGCTGATCCGGAACTGAGTATCAGATGGGGGGATCTTCCGGAACTCTCAGAAGATGTTTTCACCGACACCGCTTTATTTTTTCAGTGTCAGGAAAAAAACGATATAAAAGTTGAAGCGGAAATCAGTTTCTACACGCAGGAACGGGCTGAACAGCTCACCCCTCTGGAAAACGATGCATTGCCTTATCAGGGGCTGAAAAAAGAATGCAGCACTATCAAAGGAAAGCTGACGCGGCTTGGAAAGAAGCTTGAAAAAAATGCAAGTAACGAAGATCTTGAAAAACAAGCGGAACTGCAGGAAGAACTTTCCCGGAAACAGGCCGATCTGAAATCCTTACAGTATCTTCAGGACAAAGTCGATGAGTTCAAAAAACAAACCGATGCAGAGCTGAAAACACTGCAGAAAAAGCGTCTGAACAGCCACATTGCACTCCTGAAACTTTTGTGTGAACAAACCTTTGAATATGTTTCAAAAGAGTTCCGTACCCTTTGCGAAGAGAAGAACTTCCTCGGCAATGATGATCTGATTCTGGAACTGCAAAAGGCGCTGTATCAGCCGGGCTCCCATCTTCCTGCCAAACTCAGAGAAAGTTTCCCCGTGGGGCTCATCGACGAATTTCAGGACACCAACGATTCACAGTTTGCCATATTCCGCAAGATCTTTCTGGAAAATCCTGAAAGCACCTTCATCGTGGTGGGGGACCCCCGGCAGGCGATCTACCGGTTCCGCAACTGCGATATCCAGACCTATCTGAGTGCTAAAGAGGAGATGGAGAAAAAAAGAAACGCTGAGTGCTTTTCCATGAACACCAACCGCCGTTCCGGGGAAAAATATATCACAGAGCTGAACAAGATCTTCTCCAAAGGCGCCTTCGCCATGGAAAACATGGATATGCCTGAGCAGCATTCATTGCCAGGTTCCCGGGTTCTGCTGACTCCTCAAGGAGTGGAAATCGATTTTCCCATTGAAGCGGCATACGATACTGCCCTTCCCTCAAGCGAGATCTCAAAGTGGTGCGCCGCCGACATCTGCAAACTCCTTAAAGACGGATTCCGCCTCCCCGCCGCAGACAAGCGTCCGGAACGCCCGGTGGAGTCCGGAGACATCACCGTCCTGACCGGCTCCTGGGCGAAGGCGCGGGAAGTCAGAAAAGAGCTGGAAAAACTGGGGATCCCCGCACGATTGATGAAAAACGAAAATGTGTTCAAGTCACTGCAGGCTGAACAGCTGGCGATCTTCCTTGAAGGGGTGCTCAACTGCAACAACCACGATGCTCTGCTCAGAGCGCTGATCACCCCTCTGGGCGATCTGACCGTTGAGATGCTGAACAGCGAAGACGCTGTCACCGAACGCGCCCGCTGGATGCTGGAACTCAACAATTTGTGGCACAAGCGTTCATTCATGGTCATGTACAATGAGCTCTTTATCAGATTCCGGGTCAACGACCGTCTGTCTGAAGAGTCAGGGGGGAACCGTGATCTGAGCAATTTCAACACCATTGCCGACATCCTCTGCGAAGAAGCCTTCACAAAGAAGCTCACTCCCGGGGCTCTGCTGCGCACACTGCAGAAATATATCCAATCCGCCGATGACGACAAGGAGAACTTCCCCGCCCGTCCCGAAACGGATCAGGGGACGGTCCTCATCGACACTGTTTTCGGCAGCAAAGGTTTGAGTTATCCCATCGTCTATCTGCCGGATCTCTTCTATCTTGGCAAATCCTTTGATGCAGACAAGGTGTCAAAGACCTTCCACGATAAAAATAATCTTCTGTGCTATGCCCCTTACCTTGATGACAACCAGAGGGAAGTTTCCCGTTTTGAGGCATTTCAGGAAAATCTGCGCAAAGCCTATGTCGCTTTGACCAGAGCCCGCTACTACTGCCGGATCTACTGCGGCAAGGGGAGCAAACATTGTGCCCCGACCACATGGCTTTTCAGAAAAAGAAACGCAGCTGAGCTCCTGCCCGCCAAAACACCGGCAACGGCTGAAATTGAACAGGGATACCCCATTCACGCCGTAAAAATAGATGGAGAACCCCCTGAGGAAAAGTTTGCCCCTCCCTCTCCTGACCTTTTGCGCCGTCCGGATCTCATGCCCTATCTGGTTTCCCGGAGCGGATTTTTGAGCTTCACTTCCATCACGCCCCACAGCGGAGCTGACAATGCCTTCACCGGAGACAAATACGATGAAGGTGAACAGGAGGAAGAAACGCCTCAAAAGAAAGAAGACAGGAAAGAAGAAAAGCTCCCTGACACCTTTTCACTGCCTGCTGGGACTGCCTTCGGAAATGCGATCCACACCACCCTTGAGCTCTGCGATTACGATATTTCAGAAGAGTCGCTTCTCCCCCTTGTTCAGCGGCAGTTGAATATCCACGGGCTTTCCGGGGAAAAGCACGGCGCTGTCACAACAAAGATGCTCCACCGTATGCTCAACACACCCATTGACGATGGTTTCGGCGGCACTTTCAAACTCTCGGAGATCACGGCGGCAGACAAAAAGTGTGAATTTGAATTCCTGTATGAATTCGGACAAAGTTTTAAAAACACCACCCTCTTTGAAACAGCCAATGGCTATTTTGAAGAGAAATTCAAACTCCGCTGCCCCGAACTGACCGACCAGAGCAGTACCTTTGACAACGGATTTTTCAACGGTTCCATCGACCTTTTTTTCAGGTATAAAAACCGTTTCTACATCATCGACTGGAAGACCAACAAACTTGCCGCCCCTCATCTCTATGACAACGGAAAACTTTGTCATGCCATGGCAAATTCACGGTACTATCTGCAGTACATGATCTATACCGCAGCTCTTTTCAAATATCTGAAAGAGCGTCTCGATCAGGCAGGGGATGAAAAGGAACTTTACGAAAAGTCCATGGGGGGAGTGTGCTACATCTTTCTGCGGGGCTTCACCGGCATGGAGAACCGGGGCGTTTTCAGCGACCGTCTGCCCTGGGAAATGTTGAAAAAAATTGAGGAGATCATCGGATAAATGAAAAATACAGATACCCGGAGTGTTGAAACACTTCCCCAAGAGGAGCTTTCCGCTCTGGCACGGATCTTCGGGGATTTTCTCAAACGGAAAAGTACTTCTGCCCCGGAAATCATGGCTGCCATGGGCGAAAAACTCATCACTGCCCGGGAAAAAGGGGACAGTTTCATCACCCTTGATGACGGGGAATATGAAGCGCTTCAAGGCAATCCCCATCTGCTGACGGGGGAAAAAGCTCTTTTCGTCCTTGAGGGGAAAGAACTCTATCTCTACCGGGAGCACAAAAATGAGGTGACACTTGCACACGCCATCGCGGAACGCCTGAAAAAAACAGTTCCGCTGAAAAAATACACAAGAGAAGAGATAACAAAAGCATTTCTCAAGCCTGATGCCCCGGACTTCAAACCCCATGAAAACCAGATCGATGCCGTTGCCAACTGCCTTGAAAGCTGTTTTTCCATCATCACAGGGGGACCGGGAACAGGCAAAACCACCATTATCGCCGCTCTGGTCGCCCTTGAAGCAGAACGCGATCCCGACATCAAAATCGAAATCGCAGCCCCCACAGGGAAAGCTGCCGAACTCCTTACCAAAGGTCTCTCAGGCGGTCCTTATCCGGTAAAAGCCCACACCCTTCACTCTCTTTTCAAGGCGCGTCCCGGTTCCGGACGCTTCGGTAAAAACGCCTCCGATCCTCTGGAGTGCGATTTGCTGATCGTTGACGAGTGTTCCATGATCTCCCTTGATGTGGCAGCCAAAGTATTTCAGGGACTTTCCCCGGAAACACGGGTCATCCTGTCAGGGGATCACCGCCAGCTTGAAGCCATCGGTTCGGGGGCTGTGCTGAGTTCACTTCTGACCTTTTCTTCTGACAACTCCCCTGGTGCTGAGCGTTTGAAAAAAGCAGGCGTCGAACTGACTGCCAACTACCGTTCAAAGCTGGCGCCCACCATTCAAGGTCTGGCAAAAGCAATGCGGGAAAAGGAGGAGATCTCTTCTCTCTGCCAAAAAATCATTTCTGAAAATTCGGCAAATTATTCTTTCCAAAAGAGCAGCAGCAATACCGGAAAGGAAATTTTAAGCACTGCTGCAAACCGCTGGCAGAAGCTGCCGGAACTCTGCAAAGAGATCACAGAAGATTCCGTTAAAAAAGCCTTTGAGGTGTTGAGATCCTTCCGGGTCCTCACCGCTCAGAGAGTGGGCAAGGAAGGGTGCAGCAAACTCAATGAAAAGATTTTGAAAGAATTGGGGCTTGCTTCAGCTTATTCTCCGGGGTCGGCTCTGCTCATCACAGAGAACTGCCACCGCACCGGTCTTTCCAACGGAGATGTGGGGATCGTTTTTGCCGATAAAGAAGCCGGCGGCGTCCGGATCTGCTTTGAACATCTGGTCGTTCCTCTGCAGTTCCACGACCTGCCCCCCCATGAAAGCGCCTTTGCCATGACGGTGCACAAAGCCCAGGGCTCCGGCTTTGACGAAGTCTCTTTCCCCATGCCCCAAGAGGATACCCCTTTGCTGACCCGTGAACTCTTTTACACAGCATTGACCCGCGCCGCAAAAAAAATCACCATTTACGGAAACGCCGACATGGTCCAAAAGGCTCTTGAAAGGGAAAGTTGCCGTGCCGCAAAGTTGGCTGAAAGGATCCTTGCAGAACTGAAAGGGGAGCAGCAATGAAAAACAGGGTTTGCGAACTTCTTGCCCCGGCGGGGAATCCTGAGTGCGCTCTGGCTGCCATCGACGCCGGAGCCGATGCCGTTTACTGCGGACTGGGGCGTTTCAACGCCCGCTGCCGGGCAGAAAACTTTGACAACGGCAAACTGGGCTCCCTCATCGACTTTATGCACAGCAAAGGGAAAAAACTCTATCTTACATTCAACACGCTCCTCTTTGAAGATGAACTTGAAGCTGCAGGCGAAATGCTTTCAGATCTGGTGCAGCTTGCGCCTGACGCTCTCATCGTCCACGATCCGGGTGTCATAGAGATGGTGAAGAAATATTTTCCCTCTCTGACGCTTCACGCGTCCACCCAGATGGGTATCCACAACTCTTCCGGCGTCAAAGCTCTGGCAGATATGGGGATCCAACGGGTGATCCTTGAACGGCAGATCCCTCTTGATGAACTGGAAAAGATCGTCAGAAGATCCCCCATTGAGATCGAAGTCTTTGTACACGGTTCGTTGTGCTGTTCGCTCTCCGGGCGCTGCCTTCTTTCTGCCGAACTCTGCGGCGGCAGCGGCAACCGGGGGTGCTGCAAACAACCCTGCCGCCGCTCCTTTGAAACGGCAGAAGGGGAGTTGTTCCCCCTTTCCATGCGTGACCTCAACGGCGTTGCCATATTGCCGGAACTCAAGGCAATGGGGGTGGCTTCACTGAAAATCGAAGGCAGACTCAGAGGACCTGATTATGTGTGGAAATGCGTCCGTGCCTACCGGCTCCTGCTGGATGCCCCGGCTGGGAAAATAACGCCCGCCTTGCTCAATGAAGCTGAAACACTCCTCAACGCCGCCTCGGCACGGAACGAAATCAGCTCCTTTGCAGCTGAAAAGATGGTGGACTCCCGCCGCATCGGCGTTTTCGGCAGAGAGGTGGGCATGGTGCAGAACATCAACCGCAAAGGCATCCTTGCCAAAGCCACTGCCAAGATCCATCTGGGGGACCGTCTCAGGCTGGTTCCCCCCGACGGCGGGGAAGGCATGAGTTTTTCCCTTGTTTCCATGGAAGACCGCCAGAAAAGGATCAATTCCCTGCGCCCCGGCGGCATGGCGTTTTTCCCCGGTTCATTCAGCGCCACTCCCGGGTGGCTCATCTACAAGATCGGGGAAAACGGCTTTGATTTCAGCCGTCAGGCGGCGGCGCTGCCCCCCAGACGGCAGGGAGTGACCCTTGAGCTGAAGGTTTCCCCCTCTTTCTGGGAGTGCCGCATAAAAGAGGTCCCCGGATTCCTCTGGCAGCAGCAGACAAACTTTTCCCCTGCGGAAAACCATCCCGCAGATGAAAAACAGATCTCTGAAGCCTTTTCCTCAGGAGTCCCCGCCCCGTGGAAGGTGGGCACTTGCCTTGTTTTATTTACAGGTGCGCCCTTCTTTCTCCCCGGTGCCGTGTTGAAATCCCTGCGCCGCGCCTTTTGGGAGACAGCTGCTCAGGCTTTGAAAAATTTCGATCCCGACGCAGAAAAAGAGAAGCTTTTGAAAGCTTTTACTGACTCCCTTGCGCCGGAAGATCTCCCCGGCGCTTTGCTCTCTGAGTCGGAAGATGCTTTTGAAATACCGGGGTTCATCAGCGAAACCGATCTTCCGGAATGGGAGAAAAAAATCGCTCAGGAATTGAAAAAGGGACGCCGGAAGTTCCGGGCTGGGGGCTTTCATGCTTTGGAACTCCTCAAAAACGCCCCCGGAATCACCCTTGAAAGCGCCTTCCCCCTCAGCGTAACCAACTCCCGGTGTGCCGCACTGCTCAAGGAAAAAGGCTTTTCGGCAGGGGCACTTTCCCCGGAAGTTCCGGAGCAGACTCTGCCATTGCTTTTGAGCAGAACGCTCCTTGACCTCTACCGTCCCAAAGAGGATGTGCCGCTTCTGGTGAGCCGGGCGAAGCTGAAACCGGAAGGGATCTGGCACGAGCGTTCAGGTACAGCCTTGCGTGTTGCCTTTGATCCCGTTGAAAAACTCTGGAAACTCCGGAAGAAAAAATAAATACCTTATTTTCTCCATTTTTTCTTGAAAAATCAAAGTCGTGGATGTAAAGTAAAACAGTGAATTGAATGAGGCAATTTCAAAACTCCTCAAAATTGTCAAAGCGCCCTCGCTTCGATCTGATAAAGGGAGCGTTTTCGGCTGTTACCTTGCAGGTAGCACCCTCAAACTACCCTTTACAGCTCTTTGCGAATGACATCTTTGCCATTTTTTGAATGACTTTTGAAATTACCTCTGAATTTCAATAAATATCACCAATCAACAATTTGAAGGAGCATTATCTCATGGCAGATAAATTCGCATGGTTTGACGAAGCCCGTTTCGGAATGTTCATCCACTGGGGGGCATATTCCTGTGGTGCCCGGTACACCTGGCTCAAGAGCCACGAAAGATTGACCACCGAAGAGTACAACAAATACACCGATCACTTTGATCCGGATCTTTTCGATCCCCAACAGTGGGCAAAGGCAGCCAAAGCCGCCGGAATGAAATACTTTGTCCTGACCTCAAAGCACCATGACGGATTCTGTCTTTTTGACAGTCAGTACACCGACTACAAGTACAAGAAACGGGATCTGCTCCGGGGCGTTGTCGATGCCTTCCGTGCCGAGGGCTTGAAGGTGGGTATCTACTACTCTCTGCCTGACTGGCACCACCCCAACTATCCCCACGATGCCCGTCATCCCCAGCGTGACATCCCCAAAGAGTGCGATTTCATGCCCTACCGTGAATATCTCCACAATCAGGTCCGTGAACTCCTTACCAACTACGGGAAAGTCGATTTGATCTGGTTTGACGGCTCCTACCCCGACACCGCCCACATCTGGGATATGCCCGGACTCCGTGCGCTGGCGCAGAAACTGCAGCCTGAGATCCTTATCAGCCGTCTGCCCGGTTACGATGATTTCCAGACCCCTGAGCAGAACATCCCCCAGCAGGGCATGTTCAACGCAGACGGGAGCCCTGCCCATTGGGAGGGGTGTCAGGTGCTCCACGGCGAATGGTGCTACATCCGCGACAAGCACTGGAAGACCGTTCCCGAACTGATCCAGATGCTGATCCGCCACACCTCCCGGGGCGGCAACCTGCTTCTGAATGTGGGGCCCACCTCCCGCGGCTTGCTGGATAAACACACCGTCGAACTGCTGGAAGGTCTGGGCGAGTGGATGAAGTGGAACTCCAAAGCCATCTACAACTGTACCGGCGCCCCCGCCGAGTTCCCCGAACCCGAAGGCTGCCGCTACACCTACAACAAGGAGCGCAACACCCTCTATCTGCACATCCTTTCATGGCCCGACCGCCGCATCGATCTGCCCGGACTGGGACACAAAGTGGAATACGCCCAGCTCCTCTGCGACGGCGGCGAGATCGGATTCACCGAGCACATGCCGGGTAATGTCAACGGTCCCCGGAATCCTGCAGAAGGAACTTTGCGACTGGCACTGCCCGTGACCTCTCCCGAGCTCCCTGTGCCTGTCATTGAGCTTTTCCTGAAAAACGAATAATAACGGAGATCACCAGATGAAGATTCTTGCCCGAAGCTGTTTTTTACTGCTGCTGTCCTTATCGCTCTGCGGCGGTGCCGTTCCCAAGTTCAGCAGAACCCCTGTCTCCAAACGGATCATCCGTATCGATCCCAAAGTCCGGCAGGTCATGTTTGACAAAAACAAGGTGATGTTTGAGATCGTTTACGGCCCCACCAATGTGGCGCAGTATGCAGCGGAAGAAATGGCTGTGCGGCTTTCCAAGGTGCTGGGGGTGAAGATCACCCCCGGGAAGAAAGCTTCGGGCAAGCTCCCTGCCATCATCATCGGTGATGCCGCCCTTGCCAAAAAGAACGGCATGGATGTAAGCACCCTTGACCGGGACGGATATTTTATCCGCACCGTGGGCAGGAACATCTTCATCACAGGTTCCGATGATAAAAAGGCGCACCCCCGGGTCCACGGCTACTTTGAACGGGGGTCCCTTTTCGGCGTCTACGAATTCCTTGAACGGTTCGCAGATGTCAGATACTTTTTCCCCGGCGATATGGGTATCGTCACTCCCCGGAAAACCCGGTGGGTGCTCCCCGGTATCGACATCGCCGACCGTCCGGACTCCATTTACCGTAAATCCAGTACCATTTTCGGCGGTAAAAAGGAAAAAAGACACCTTTACATGTACAAGGGCATGACAACTGTACAGCACTTCAGAGACAAGGAGTACCAGCGCCGTTTCATCACCCGGGACATGCACTTTACCCACGGTCTTGCCCACATGGGGTTGAAAGAACGTTTTGCCAAAACCAATCCTGAATTTTTCGCCCTCCACGGAGACGGACGCCGTTACGACGGTACTGCTGTCGTCCGCACCCCCAGCGATCTCAACGGACAGATCTGTTTCAGCGATCCGGGGCTGAAAGCCCAGGTGATCAAAGATGCCGTGGAATGGGGGATCGGCAAGGATCTTGACCGCAGAGAATGGCGCAAACCCGACAATTCCCGGCGTTTTGTCAACTTCCGCGAACCTCTGCGCCCCTTCTTCTGCATCATGCCCAATGACTGCGCCGCCGCCTGCGCCTGCAAAGGATGTTCGCCCCATTTCGTCTCTTACGCCAAAGGCAAAGCCGACAAAGCAAGCAGCGATTTTATCTGGGATTGGATGATCGACATTGCCGAGGCTGTGGGCAAACAGACCTCAGAAGTCTATGTGACCACCATGCTTTACAATCCCTACCACATCATCCCCGCCCGGAAGATCCCTGAAAATCTCATGATCCGTGCCGCCGTGACCGGTCCCTGGGCAAAGGGAAAGATCGCCGCTGAAAAATTCAAATCCATCACTGATCTGACCAAAAAGGTGAACCACAAGATCCAGCTCTGGACCTACATGATCAACGCCGGAGAACGGGGGATCCCTGAAGTTCCCCATGCCACCCCTGCGGCAACGGGTAAATTCTACAAAGAGGCCGCCCCTTATATCTACGGTGCCTTCCAGGAGGCTGAAGCCCAAACCTGGCTTTTCGCCTATCTGAACTGCTATGTCTTTTCCAAGGTGATGTGGGACAACTCCCTTGATGTTGATAAACTTCTTGCCGACCACGACCGCAGCATGTTCGGTCCTGCGGCACCTCAGATGAAAGAGATCCGTGAAAGCTGGGAAAGACATTTTCTCAACGAGATCTGCAACAGCTACCTTGACACCCCTCTGGGACCAGTTCTTTCCAAGCCCTCCTATATCGATGTGTGGGAAAAAATCTACTCTCCCCAAGAGTTGAAGCGCATCTCCGCGCTCTTTGACCGCGCCGAAAAGGCCGCCGCCAAAGATAAAGAGTGCCTTGCCCGGGTGAAGTTCATCCGCAGCGAGATCTGGCAGAAGGTCCTTGACCACGCCGCGGCGTGGAACAAACAGAACGACGACCGGGACTCCTGGATCGGTCAGATGACCGGCTGCTCCGCCCCTGTTGCCATTGACGGCAAGCTCAACGAAAAAGATTGGCAGAGTGCCCCTGTCTATTATCTGCGCCCCCGGGAGATCGGCAAAAAGGTCAACGGCGGCGTGGAAGTTTACACCAGATTCCGCATCATGCGCGACAAAGAGTATTTCTACATCGGCATTGAGGCAGACGAACCTCATACCGCCGCCATGGTCCACCCGAAACGAGATGTGGATGACACCCGCATGTGGCTGGATAATCTGGTGGAGCTTTTCTTTGCGCCCAATGCCAAGTCCAAATACCTCTATCAGTTCATGATAACCTCATCCGGGCAGTGGGCGGATATGAAAAATTATCCCGGACTTGTCAACACCAAGTGGAGCAGCGGCATGAAATTCAAGACCGCTGTCACTCCGGGCAAAAACTATACCGTTGAACTGCGTATCCCCCGCAAAGCGATGCCTGAACTGGGGGACACCTTCATGTTCAACATCACCCGTCACCGTCAGCTTTCTGATGCAAAACTCAAAGTGCAGACCCCCTTCTACACATGGAGCGCCTTCGCCGGTGCTCTGCGGGCTGAGAAGTGCGGCATCATAACCAATGTCAAACAGCCTGTCAATCTGGTGGATGACGAAGATTTCTCCCGTTTCAGCGGCATCGCCAAAGGGAAACGCTCCGGCTGGAACGGAGCCAGAAAAGTCAAGGTCCGTTTTGACCGCAAATCCTTTGTCTCAGGGGGCGCCTCTGTGATCATGGACTCTGTCAATACCGATTTGACCCAGTGGTTCACTCAGCTCAAGCCCGACACCCGTTACCGTTTCTCCTTCTATCTGAAACTGGAGAATGTGAAAAAACTCAAAAGCTACGCCGGAGTGGGTGTCATGCTGGGCTACGGGAACAGCAAAAGTTTCCGTGCCTTCCCGAATATGCTTGCGGGGAATACGCCCTGGCGCAGATATGTCTTTGAAGTCAAAACGCCCGCACAGCTGAAAGCTCCGGCTGTCTGGTTCTATTTCCGCAACGCCTCAGGCAGAGTTCTGGTAGATAAAGTCAAGGTGGTCGAAATCAAATAAATTCATCTGATTGAAGGAGAAAATGTCTATGGGAAAAAAGCAGTTATCCTTTTTCACCCTGATTGAACTTTTGGTGAGTGCTGCTTGCAAAGTTAGGGTTTTGCCGTTTTATTACCTCAAAATAATTTATAAAAACTGCACATCCTTACGCCCGTCAGGGCGCACTTCACGTTTGCCGCAGGCAAACTCTTCACACCTTCACATCTTCACTCAATCAGCGTTCACGCTGATTGAACTTCTGGTTGTTATCGCAATTATTGCGATACTTGCCGCCATGCTGCTGCCCGCTTTGCAGCAGGCAAGGGAGCGTGCCCGCTCCATCAAATGTGTCAACAATCAGGGAGGTCTGGTGCGGGCGCTGCACTCCTACATCAGTGACAACCGGGAGTATTTCCCCACGCCTCATTTACGCAACGGGAAACAGACCTATGTGCTGGGTTCTTCTGTGGAAAGCCAGATGCTTGCTTCATATCTCAACATCGTGCGTTCCTCCAATCTGCTGATCGGCAGCCAGGAAAAGGGCAGTTCAAATAATTGTCCTTATGTCTGTCCCAGTGCGGGGCCCAATCCCCGTACAGATTCCCGCAATGCGACTCTGGGGATCAACGAAATATTCGGGAATCCTGCCACAAGTACCTACAATTCCGGCGGGCCTGCGGCATACAAGATGAATCTTGTCAAATATCCTTCAGCGACCTGTTTCACCGGAGATACCAACTATTATGCGGTGATCCTTGAACATTATGTTTCCCCCGCCTACGGGACCCTTTATCCCTACCGCCACAACAACGGCAACACCATTTCTTTTGTGGACGGCGGGGCGCTTATACTCTCTAAAGGCAAGCTGCCCCACAGAACGGCGGGATATCCCGGTTACCACCCAAAAGGCAACAACACCTATTTCTGGCGTCCTTTCTTCAAAAGCGACCGTGTTTTGATCCACGTCAGATAAAACGAGGCAATTTCAAAACTCCTCAAATTTGTCAAAGCGCCCTCGCTTCGATCTGACAAAGGGAGCGTTTTCGGCTGTTACCTTACAGGTAGCAACCTCAAACTACCCTTTGCAGCTCTTTGCGAA
>JAZODE010000150.1:0-22206 GCA_045596885.1 Victivallaceae bacterium | reverse complement strand
AAAGGGTAGTTTGCACTTGCTACCTGTAAGGTAACAGGCGCTTGTCCCGCCGTAGCTTTATGCGAAGGCGGAAAAACGCTCCCTTTATCAGATCGAAGCGAGGGCGCTTTGACAATTTTGAGGAGTTTTGAAATTGCCTCATATATTACAAATTTTTCTCAATACCAATATTCCAAGCCCGGGAAAGGGCGTTTGTCTTTCAGATACTCCTGCCAGATGAGTGCTGAAGGCAGTTTGCCTGACAGTTCTTCAGCGAGAGTCAGGGCTTGCGCCTTGCAGCTTTCATCCCCGAGGGAACGCCAGATCTCAGCATAGATGGTCAGCCGGATCATGTCGATTGCAGGATCTCCGTCGCTTTGGAGCTGACAGGCTGTTTCAAAGAACTGCCGGGATTTGTCTGTTTCTCCAATGGCGGCACATACCGCCCCGCAGTATTTGTTCACTGTCGCCGGCAGCCACCAATCCCCCGGAAGTGTAAATTGCTCCATATCAGGGAAGTCGGAACACTTTCCCATCAGCAGGGCGCGGTAAAAACTCAATGCCCTGAGCCGCAGCAGGTAATTGCGGTTTTTGCTGCGTACATTTTCGTTGAAATCCCCTTCGATTCCGGCAATAAACTTTTCAACTTCCCCGTAATGCTCATCAGCTTCTTCTGAAACAGGATCAAAAAGAGCGTACCAGAGCATCTGGTAGTTGAGATCCTGAGCCAGATCCCCGGGGGAGTTGAGTGTTGCGGCGTATTCAACGGCTTTGTCAAAACACTCCTTCGCAAGTTCTTTGCTGCAGTTTTTTCTTCCTGCCAGGGTCCCGTATGCCCACGCCTGCCCCATGGTTCCATAGTAACGCATCAACAGATCGGGGTCTTCAAGTTTCTCAATGTTTGTCCCCAGGGCTTCTGCAAGGCTGAAAAGTTCATCAAACATCTCATTATCCTGAAGCTCCACCAGTTCCTCAACTTCCATGCGGCGCAGCAGTTTTTCCAACTCCGGTTTCCCGGCGGCGAATTTTTGAGCTTTTTTATTGATTTTCAAAGCCTCTTGAGTTTTGCCCATGTGGCAGAGAATGGAACTTTCGAGCATCAACACAAGCATATACTCTCTTGCATGATCTGTATCATATTTTGAAATCGAATTTTGATGGTGCCGAGTCCTTTTCAGGAGTTCTTCCCATTTGTCGGTGATCCCGTCCCGTTCCTCCAACAGCCGGGGCAAACGTTTGATGGCATCACGCAAGTTTGGTGTCTGCAATCCGTAAAGTTCGATTATTTCAGGTATTTTTGTTCGCAGATCCTCTTTTGTCATGCCAACGGACAGCGGGATCTCCTGGGGAGAGGCAGCACAATATTTGGTGCTTTCAGGAAAAAGAAATCCGGCATCGGGGAAAGCAGCCTTCAAAGCCTGCGCCTTGGCGGCCGTTTCCACAGCTTTGAGGGAATCCTTTTCGATTGCTCCTGTGGCAAGAAGGCGCAAATGGTTGTAAGAGAGCGACTTTTTTTTGCGCCAGCTTGCCAGCAGAAGGGGCAGCATCAAACTGTTGCCGGTCAAAGGGGGAAGCCCTTCCTGAGCACAATGGATCACGCAAGTATACCCGAAGTCAGCGTCAACGGCTTCGGCATAACTTTCTGACCATATTTCCAGCCGTTTTCTTGTCAGGTCTACCACTTGCCGGGGGCCCTCTTCAAAAGAAAAGGGAATAAAAAAAGCCCTTTCCCCCATGTAAACAGGAATGAACCCCGCCGTTTCGCAGCACAGCCGGATCAATGTGGAACGCACTGCCGCCTGACATTTCAAAGAAAAAGGATCTTTAGTTTCCCACAAATCGCCGGTCAATTTCTCCCGTGAGGGAAGTGCATTGCAAAAATCTTGCAAAACTTTTTTCAACGATTCCCGTTCCCCGTTCGGCAGCAACGAGTCAATGAGAGCCGCTGTTTCCCTGCTCCGTGTAATAAACCAGCGGCGGAAAAGTTCAGCAACACACTTGCAGCATATCTCCCTCGGATTTTCCTCTGCAATACAAACAAGCTCTTTCTCTGGGTAAAAGAGTAAATTATCCAGCTCGGTTTCGGGATTGAACAAAAAGTCATCACAAGTTTTCATCAAAAATCACTCCGGATCACAAGTCAGCAATGCGATTTCACCATTTTCAAGGAGCAACGCAAAGCAGCCGTCAAAATCATGGAGTTCTTTTATAAAACATTTGCCTTCAGCGATAACACCAAGACAATTTTCATTGACATCCACAACTTTGGCACCGTCCAAACTCTTTGTCCGTTGAGCACCGTCAAAAATCGTGAGACGCAAGGTCTTTTCTTCAGGATCCCAGATAACTTTGACCAGCTCATTACGTTCATCGATATGACAATTCAGATAGATATTCTTCTTTTCTTCGCCTGCTGCCAGAGAGAGATCTTCCTGAGCCCAAAGTCTGGGGATCATCAATCGTTTTTCATCCCAGACCGGGAAAGAAGGTTCTTCTTCTGCGGCTTGAGCCAGTTCAAAATCCATCTCATCGATCCGGGCCCAAAAACTCATTTCCTCACGCATATATTCGATTCGGGGATCAGCTTCATCTTCGATGAGAGTTCCCGTTCTGGCAAGGATCTCATCTGAAAGCCGGGTCCCGTTGATCAAACTTGTCCAGAATTGCCATGCTTCGCTGCAAACTTTTTCAGTCACTTCGCCGCAAACCCAGCTTTTTTCAAGTATGGAGTTCTGCAAAGTTCTGGTATTCCATATTTGAAGCACATTGAGGTATGCTCCGGCATAGCACCCCAGAGCAAGTTCCTCATTGGTTGCCGGGAAGTTGTAGTGGGAAAAAGCCGTCGCCAGATAAGAGTTGTCATCCCATTTTTTGAGCAGCAACAAATAAGTGATCTCCTCCATATCAGCAAGCAGCCGGACTTGTCCGCATTTCAGCTCTGTGTCGAACTCCTTTACAGGGGCGGAAACAATGGTATCAGATGTTTCCTGAGAAAGAGTTTCGTCATAACCTGAAACCTCGCTCAATTTTTTCCGAATCTCGTAAGAAGTCAGAAATTTGTCCGTATTGTTCTGTTGTTTTTCCAGTAAAGTCACCATAATAAATCCTCCAATCCATTCTTCACAAACGTTTCTCTGATTTTAGATAAGAACAAATTTCCCCCTTCTTCCGCTTCAATACGCTTGGCAATCAAACAATATGTTGCTTTATGTCCCAAAAGGTCCTTGATCGCGTAGCTTTTTCTTCTCAATATGTTGTTCCAATAATTACTGATCTTTGTATGTCCGGCTTTCAGGAACTCTTCGGTTTCCTCCGCAGCCTGCAATTTAACGGCCCGTGCCAGCAAAAGAGCAAGTTCAAAAGTAGTAAACTTGTTGAGGGTCTCTTCAATTTCTTTCAGAACAGCTTTTGAACTTTCTTTCTGCCGTTCTAAAGGACGGCTGGCAATCGCATCCCCATAGCTTTTTTGCCGGTCATCACCATTGTATGCGCAGCTTGCTCCCAAAGGGGCATCCAGAGATACATCACTGCGGGTGACAAATTTTTCTTTTTTGTTCCGCTTGAAGTTCCGGTAACTGGTATAATTTTCCCAAATCATCGGATAATTGAGCCACAGATAGTATTCAGCAATGGCATTGATGACCCCGCAAGGGCCTGTCAGGGTCCCGCGGATGATCTTCAGGGGAGGATCATTGCTTTGCTGAAGTTTTTCCCAGGTGCAGTTTTTGTAATTTTTGGCAGTTCCGACCCAAATATCTCCGTTGCGTGCTGTCCTTTCCTCTTCCGGGGCATTTTCAGAGGAAACGGCATTGGCTTTGGCGATGATCCCATCATCAAATACAGAAGCCCAATAAAATGATGGTTCAGTAAAAACCGATTTTTTTACAATTACCTGTTCTTCCGTTGCAGGGGGAGTATAGTCAGGATCTTGTGAAATATCATAATCATCATCTTTGTTACTGTCATCCTGTTCTCTTTTTTGGCAAAGATCTTTGACATCTTCAAAAATTTTACTATCACTCTGAGGACAAATTGTTTTGAATTTTTTCTGAAAAGCCTCATAGATTTCGCTGCATAGAACCGCTTGCAGTTCTTTTTCGCAGTTTGCTACGGCACACTTGATTTTCCATTCATTCCATGCAATCAGGGCTTTGTCGTTATGTTCATTGTCTTGCTTACTCATTGATCACAATTCCTCTGTAGGAAAGTTGTTTTTTCAGTTCTTCTTTTTCTTCTTTTGAAAGCTCCGGCTTAAAAACGTTCTGTTCAATTCCGGGATCGCTGCCGAGGGTATGAAAGACTCCAATGTTGTAAGGACGTATGGCAAAGTAACCTTTGCCCATTTTTTCACGCTCTTCCGCCTTGGGGGTCAACTTTTCCACCCACACACCAGAATGGATCGAGTGAGACCCCAGAAGCATAGGCAAAGTCTGGTACAAAGAGGTGATCTTTTTACTGCCGATACAGATTGCAGGATGTTTGTTATCTGGAGCTTTGACTTTGAATTCCGGTTTGACACATTTCCAAATGAGATCTTTTATCCACCAGAGGGTGCCGAAATGAAAACTTCGTCCTATATTGATCAAAGCAACAAGTTTTGCTTCATTCATGGCATAACTCCTTATCTGAAGTTGAAGGGCAGAACTTTTTTGGCAAGCTCCAAGGGCGTGACGGGGCGGAGGAGCTGCTCCTGCAAAGCGTTGCAGCGGGCGGCGCCCATGTCAGGAATCTCCTTGAGGGTCATACCGATAAGTTTTTCCAATCTTTCTTTCACCGCAGGGAGAAAATAATAAATTCCTCCCAATATGACACTTGCAATGATATGCAGCGTAGCCCCGCCTTCTAAAGCCATATTGTAAGCCTTTTTAAGAAGTTCATCTCTCTCAAGGGGATCATTGGTGAGTAAGGCGCGGTAGAATCCGATCATTTCCCACGGGTGGCCTTCTTCAAACTTCCATTTTTCCCGGAGTTCAAGGTAGGCTTTTACCGCCGGATGGGTACTTCCGAGTTCCATAAAGTAGCGCAGCATGATAGCATGATAGTATTTGTCTTCATCTTTTGAAGTAACTGCAAAGTCCCGGGCTTTTTCTTCAAGTTTTCCACCCAGATATTCCTCTATCAAGGACAGCATTTTTCCGGTGTCCTTTTCATAGTCCATACGGTTGATGACCAGATAGCTCATGGTCTGTCCGATGTCTCCTGAACCGCCGTCGCTGAGAAGTTTGTAACAGGCAACAGCCTTTTTGAAATGGTCGTCGGCTTTTTCAAAGTTGCCCATAAAAGCTTCATGCTGCCCCAGAGAAGAGAAGAGTTGCCCGTAGTAACGGACTCCGGTAAGAGCCGCTTTGGGGATCCACTCTGAAGCCATGTGTACGCCGTCGGGAAAAAGTTTTTCAAAGGTCAAAGTTTCATCGAACAAGCCGAAACGGTTGGCAAAATCAAGGATGATCTGTTTTGCCTTTTCAAACCTGAAAGCGTTGGTTTCCTCAACAGCCATGTGGAGCGTGCTCCAGCAGCACAAAGGAGCATCTTCAAGATACAATTTGTCAATGAGAGAATTGAGTGCGGCAATATCACTCTGAGAAATAATGCCCCGATGGTTCTTTTCTGCCAGCTGTGCGGTCATCCAGACTGCCTTCAGACGCAGGGGCAGGTCTGTTTGCTCCGGCATATTGGCGGCAAGGTAATTTACCTGCTTTGAGAGGAGCCGCATATTGATCGCTTTGGAGTCCAGATGGGTAAGAAGTTCATTGACAAAGAGCTGCCAGCTTGCGCTGTCCCGCCGGAGCATCGTTCCGAGAGAGTTGAGCAGCGCATTGGCGGTGGAGTCAACGGCGGCTCTGTCAGGAGAAGCGATCAGCATGTTCCACAGTTGTACTGAAATGATTTCCCCACGGGCGACTTTATCCATGGCAAGGGGCAGTTCCTGAACATCGCCTTCCAGCAGACAGCGGTTGAGCAGAGAGTTCTGTTTCAGGATATCCAGCAATTCTTTTCTGCCGCCGTTCCAGGAACAGGCAACAGTGTCCACATATCCGTTGTGGGCAAGGAAAATTTCATCTTCAGTCTCGGTCTTGGCGATACAACGCATTTTCAGCGTGAATTTATCAGCTGCTTCGGGAAAACTTTTGGCAAAACGGTACAAACAGGCATCTGCGGTGCGCTGGAGCATGGCTTGAGTTTTTTCGGTCTTATCTATATCTCCCCGGTTTTCCACATAGAACTCCAGAGCAGATCCCTCTTCATGGGGGGAAAGAAAGCGCAAGGTGATATCAATGAGCCTTTCAAGTCCGGTGTAGTAGTAGTCAAGATCCACTGCCGCCATACCGTCAAGGGTAACGCCTAAAAGACCGCATTCGCCTTTACCTTTGGTAAAAAGATCAATAAGGAGCTGTTGATTGTCTGCGCTGAACTTGTCTTTGGCGTGGTAAAAGCGCAATGGGGGCAGAGGAGAATTTTCAGGGACGAACAGGGCGGCAAGTTTTCCACGCAGTTTTTTGGGGAGTGTTGTCCCCAGAGCGTTTTTATCAAAGATCTCCCCCGTTTCGTCAATGAAGATACGCCAATGTTTTTCCGGAGCAAGATTACCGATGAAAAATGGATGAGGCGTATTCAGTTCGTAAGAGGGAACAAGAGACGCTGTTTTTTCCTGAAGAGCTTTGCCTTTTTTTCTTTCCTGAGCAAAAAGCTTTGCTTTTTTTTGCCCCAGTTGAAATTCATGTTCAGTTTGTCGATCTCCTGATCTGATGCGCCACATGAACAGGCCTCTTTTTTTATGCGGATAAGCTCATTTTTTTCCTGTTTCATTCCCGCTTTTGAAGCCTCTTTGCCCAGATCGGCAAGTTTGGCTCCTGCGTCAAGAAGCTTTTGAGCTTTGTCGCCTTCGGCGGGATCGATAGCACGGATAGCGGCAACATGTTCCTTGAGTTCGCGCATTTTTTCAAAATTGGTGGTCCAGGTTCTGAATTGCCGGATTTCTGCAAGCAGAGAGGCAATTTTCGCCTTGTTCTGAGAGAAATCGTTCTTTTTTTCAAAGGCATTGCCCAGAAGGGCATCGGCGAGAGCATCACCGTCAATGACAGCAGGGGGAGTGTATTCAGAAAGTCCTTTGTTATGGAGCGTATAAAGGGCTTCAACAAGAATCGGATCAGAGTATTTTCTGCACTCTGAAAGCAGAGTCTGAAAATCAAGAGACTCTTTTGTGACACCGTTTATCCCCATCTCAAAGGCCTTTTGAAGCAGTCCCTTGTAGGCTGCAGCACTTTCTCTGATGGCGTTGAGCATTGTTTCAGTTTGAGCGGTAGCTTGCTGCCTGATCTCATCTTCCAGCTGAGAACAGCAATCAAGTTCACATAAAAACGCTAACTTGTAATCATCAAATAATTTCTGTAAAAGTTCCATAAAGACACTCTTTCTGTTTATTTATGCGCTTAAACAATCAATTTTCTACTATATCATCATTGAGCATAATTTCAAGTAAAAAATCAAATTTTTCTTACAAGGGAAAGGAAGTGCCCGCCGATTTCTTTTTTTGCGGTATGATATTCGTCAGGATGAACAGTCACGATGTGGTCGAGATCGAAGTGTTTGGCGGGACCTGCAGCTTCCGGGCAAAGTTTTTCTTTGTTCCAGACAAAGTGATGGTGGCGTTCGGGATCCACGGTGCCGGTGGAGCAAAGGAGCGGCGCATAGATGTTGAAATCCCGGATGAACTCAGACAGTTTTTCTTCAGGGACCTGGTGGGCATCGGGTTTTTCCGGAGTGACCATCTGAGCCTGACAATGTTTCCACAGTTCCCGGGGAGTCAGATTGAGGAAAATGATCTGATACCCGAAGTCCCGCGCCAGATCGGTGTAGGGAGTTGCCTGCCAGGGCTGGATATTGGTATTGTCGCAAATGACCACATCCACACCTTTGAGCAGGGAATTTCTGAAATTTTCCAGGTTGCGCTGATGGTATCCGTAAAGTTTCCGGATATCAAAGCAGTAGCGTTTTCCCTCCATGAAAAATTCATCGGTGGAGTGATTGGCGATGGAAAGCCCCGCCTGAGTCAAAGTCTCAGTAATGCAGCGTGCAAGAGATGTTTTTCCGGAACCGGGGACCGCGCGATTGATGATAACAGTTTTTCTGAAGTTGTTTTTCATGGTGATATCTCCTTATTGTGTGTTTATCAAGTTTTCACCATAATATAACAACGGAAAAACGATGATTTCCGGAAAGAAAAAGGCTCCAGGAAGAAAAAAAGGAAAATTTCCCTCTCCCGGAGTTTTTTTGTCCTCTGTCCAAAGCTGCCGGACAATGATTTACGGACGATCACGCTCCTCAAACGCTGTTCTCGGGCTCATTTCAAGACCGGTTCACAGCTCGGTGGATGACTGAGGAGTTATGGCCGATGCTGTTCTCGGGCTCATTTCAAGACCGGTTCACAGCTCAGGGATGCTGAGTCAGATAAAGCACATGGCTGTTCTCGGGCTCATTTCAAGACCGGTTCACAGCTTAGGAATCCTTTTAATCTGCGGACTATTCTGCTGTTCTCGGGCTCATTTCAAGACCGGTTCACAGCGGAGTTGAAGCCATGTCAACCGAAGCTATAAGCTGTTCTCAGGCTCATTTCAAGACCGGTTCACAGCATTATTATGAGTAACATCGAAGAATCAATAGCTGTTCTCGGGCTCATTTCAAGACCGGTTCACAGCTGGTAGACGACGGAAGTTATACACACTTGTAGCTGTTCTCGGGCTCATTTCAAGACCGGTTCACAGCTTTAAGATGTCGAAATTACTCAGATTGTTGGCTGTTCTCGGGCTCATTTCAAGATCGGTTCACAGCTTATTTACGGTGACAAAAAAAGGAAAAATAAGCTGTTCTCGGGCTCATTTCAAGACCGGTTCACAGCGATGAGGATGACCAAGAATCGGACATTAAGCTGTTCTCGGGCTCATTTCAAGACCGGTTCACAGCGAGAATTGTGTCACATCGAAGTGACAACAGCTGTTCTCGGGCTCATTTCAAGACCGGTTCACAGCCTATTTTACTGCATAGTATTTATATGCAGTAAGTTACAACTCAGATTCTGATAAAAAAATGGATTTTTTCTCTTCTTTCTACTTCCTAATATAGCATTTTTTTAAAAAAAATGCAAATAAAACCGCGTTCAAAGAATGTTGGCAGATTTTTCCATAATTGCAACAGAAATTTCACTGCAATGGAGCCGGCACTTTCCAGAAAGATCACAGATCTTAAAAAAAAGTACCCAGCTCCAGACGATATAGCAAAAGCTGTTCAAACTTTCATTGCAAAAGTTTTTACGCAGCATAAAATACCGGGATCCTTTTCCGGCAAATCACTTTTTTATCCACGTTCCCTTTTGATGTACCGCTCTGGGCACCTCAGGAAGAGAAACATACTTTTTCAGCAGTTCTATAAGTTCCCTCACTTCAATGGCAAGTTTATTGTGGAATACAGGATTGCGCCCATCTGCCCAAAAGTTGTATTCTTCAAAGGAAAGCTTCGGAAACACCTTATGGTAATATCTGAATTCCATTTCACGGTTGTGTGCCTTGTTTCCTTTGATATATTCGCTTTGAGGGATCCTGACGGCATTGTCAAACTGATTCAGCAGGGGAATGCATGCCAACCTTTTCTGACGGTCCCGGGGCTGGATACGGCGGTATTCTTTGAGCATTTCGTAAAACTCAAACTCGCGCTGAGTTCCCGTTTCATCCATAGATGCTGCTATGATTGCCGCTTCTTCTCTGATTTGCGCGAGGATCGGCTTGTTCACATCGTTGGGCATAATGATAATAAGCCGATCGTCCTGTGCATCGTCAAATTTCAGCTGTACCGCAGCATCAAAATACTCATACAACGAAGGCTTCCCGGTCAAAGCCAGCTTTGTTTTATTCTTCTTGGTGCAGCTGATAAAAGCACCTCGCTCCTGGAATCGCTCCCAGTAGTCCAAAGCCATCTTTGCCAGCAGCAGATCCTGATGCCACGCTTCTTTGATGTTGACGATGGCCTTTTTAATGGCTGACCGGGAAAGATCAAGGGGAGGCGCCCCCTCTTCAACAGTTGTTTTCAATCCGGGAATAGCTGTGACCAGCTTTCCCTGCTTCAAGCAGATATTAGCCGCCACAAGGGGAGAAACATCGTAAAAATCCCGCAAACTGACAGGCAGATCCATCGCTCTGATAGCGGCACCGGAGTCAAAGCTGCCCTCTTTTTTGTATGGCTCCATTTCATGTTTCTTTGAAACAGCAAGAAGCCGCCGGGCGATATCCCCCGGCAGAGGGATCTGGGGGACGATATGCCCTTCCTGCTCCAGAGAACGGTTTTCGCTGTTTGCCCCGGCAGTGTAGTCAAAAGCGTGCATCCACGCTCCAAGATCGATATGCAGAATTGTTTTGATCAGGGAATTCCAATCCATAGGCATTCCCGGACGGATCCCAAATTTGCGGCAGACCTTGTAAAGCAGTTCCCGGTTGCCGGAGCAAGGTTTCTTCCAATGGGCAAGTTTTTCCTGCAAATACGCCCTTGAACACCTGACCGCACCTTCCCCCAGCATCGCAAGGGTCGCCGGAGGCATGACAGGACGGCCGAATTTGTTGTACTTAGGAGGAAGTTTTTTCTGCAGCTGCTGCCGCATTTTTAAAATTTCCTGCTGCAAGGCGTCCCAGGCAGGTAAAAGGACCTGTTTTTTATTTTCAATAAAATATTTAAGAGCTTTGGGATCTAAAGCATATTTGCCGATCAGAGAGTGAACGAACTGGTACTCGTGATCGATCTCGCCCCGGTGCTGTTCCCCCGGCGGAAGCTGGCGGAACTTTTGATCATTTTCAAGATAGAGATTGAAGTAATCGAAGACCCGGGCAATCAGTGAACACTCTGAAATATCACAGCTGCGGGGCGGGAATTTCACATCGCTGCTGTCACAAACAGGCTGAGGCAGCCGGGCTTCAGGATCTTTTTCCCTGCGTTTTTTGAGTTCCTCTTTCCATTCGTTCAATTTGCTGATCCTTACGAGAAAATCATCAGCGTGACAGATTTGAAGTTCGATCTTTTTGACCAGTTCACGGCGCAAAGTTTCATCATCGATATGGAAATTTTCTCCACGGAAAAAGCGGAGCAGATTTTCAGAAAAAAATCCATTGAGCAAAGAAATATCATTTTTGATTTTTTCCCGGGGGTGATTGCTGATCACCTCAAATTCAGGGAGAAGTTTTTCAAAAACAAGTACCAGATCCCCAGTATCACGGGTGTTGAGCATGGTTTCAAGGATCTTGTGATAGGCGGTAAAGTATTCATCAAGATACCGGTCGACAGGCTCTTTGGCAAATGCTGCAAAGAGCATCTCTTTCAAAGTTCCGGCACTTACGGCACTGCGCAGAGAAGTGATATGGATGGGACCGTAATGCTGTTTGGCCTTGGGGGCCCAGGAAAAACGGATCGCCTTGTTTTCAATATGATAAAGAGGTACAGAGTATCTGGAGTATTCCGCTGATGCACCAAAAGTGTAGCGCTTGCACCCCATGTTTTCACTGGTGTCCAGCCTTTTGAATTTGATGGAAGGAAAGAGCTTGAAGTCCTCGCAATAGGCTGCAGCCAAGGAAATGAAACGGGCTTTGGCACGTTTGTGCAGAGAATATTTGAACCTTTTATTTTCTTCACTTTCAGTCGATTCATCAGCTCTTTCACGCAGCATTTGTGTTTCAGCGTCAAGGGTGAGATAGTTTGCGGCATCCGGAGGGACTTTGTTCAGATATCCGGTAATGTCGGCAAAAGCCAGATAGTTCATATCATCTTCCAAAAGGTTGACAGAGCGTCCCCGCCGGTTGCTGAAGTAGGTAAACATACTGACAAATGCCTTGGCAACGGCTGTTGAACAAGTGGAGAAATCTTCACATTCGCAGCAGCACTCCTCCTCAGACAGTTCTGTGCCTTTGACACAGGTGGGCAGTTTCATATCCTGAAGACTCTGTGTGAACTCATAGGCGTCATCTTTATAAAGGGCAAGGGAGGTCAGAAAAATGATCCCCCGACGGGTGAATTCATACAACTTTTTTTCTTTATCCCGACGGGCAAAAAGTTTCATCTTAAAAAGTTTGGCACTTCTCATCCCCGGCTTGACCGAAGCCTCAAGAGCCTGCGCAGCCAATACGCCACCGACAAAGTGATAAAACTCCTCATCGACCACAAGGGGAGACACGCCATTTTCGTTCAAATGTGTAAAATATTCCCGCAGCTCAAAGATCTTGTGAGCAATAGCCAGAGTAAATTTTTCGTAGTCAGGGTAATTCTTTTCAGGTTCATCTGCTTGAAAAAGCCAGAAAAAGTTTGCCAGTTTGTAAATTTTTCCTGCCTTTTTGATTGCATTGACGACACCATCTGAAGTAACATCCTCAGGGATCGCCGCAGTTTTACAGATATTGTAAACGGCATAATTCAAATAGAGTTGAAAGAAAACCGTTTCATCTCTTCTTAATTTGTCTGTAGGGTTGATATGAAGTTCCGCAAGTGCCTGCATACGGTTATCAGGCAGAATTTTCCCTTCCCCGCGGCTGCCGTTACTTTTGTAATTGCCGCGCTCTGCTCCATTATTTCTGACGGAGTCATTCCGGTGGTGGCTGTAATAACCTTTATATCCTGCTCCGCGGTATTGTTCTTTTGTCTTCCCGGAGTTTTTCTTGTAAAATTTTTCTGTATCCATATTGTCCTGCTCTTTCTCTGGAAGATTGATGAGTCTGCAATCTGTTGTTCAATACAATAGCATTTATCTGGTAAAAAAACAAGAGTCGCCATTCCATTTTTTTCTGAAAAAACGACAACGACACACAAAATCCCGAAAAAAACATTATTACACCGGATTTTTCAGAAAAGTCACCTTTATATAGGAATATAGAGAAGAAAAAAATTCACAAACAACAAAAAAGGAACCATTATTATGCAGAATCCAAAAAATTTCCCCTTCGCAAACATCGTTGACGCCGACAAGGAAAACTTCAAACGGGATCTTGTGCACACCATTGACTGCTGCTTTTGCAATGAAATGAAAAAAAGTTCCGACGGTAAACTTTCTTACGCAGGAGCGCAAAACATCCTTGCCAATGTTCGAATCGTTTTCAAGGAACGAACAGGAGTGATCCCGGCGGAGGTCGAAAAGGCCTGTCTCCTCAGCGAAGCAATCGTTGCTCCCAGCCAAATAAACAAGATCCGGCTTTTGAAAACTGCAGGAGCCATCGGCGGAAGCGTTGCCGGGATCGTGACCATCATTGCTCAGATCGGCATCATTCTGGGGTGGGGCAAAGGTGTCATTGCTGCAGTCACAGCATTTTTTATCGGAACTTCATTTACAGCACAGTACATTGCCACCGGCATTGCCGCAGCTGTTACCGGTCTGGCAATCTACTTTATGGTCAGCGGCAACGATGCCGAGCGATCCGAAAAATTCCTCAAGGCTCTGAAAGGAAGCTGCTGTGCCGCAGTGGATTCCATGTGGGATGAATACGGCAGTAAGTTGGTGGCAGCATGAAAGAAACTCCCCTTTTCATTGCCCTCAATGACTCCTTGTATCGGGCGGTTCCTGCTGATACGATCCGCCACACCGTTGACACTCTTTTCCCTTCTCTTGCGAAAAATTCAACGGCGGATTGCTTGGCAGGAGCATTCCACCGTTACCGGGGCGGTCATGATTTGATCCTTGATGTGGGAAAGACTGTAACGGAACAGGGCTTCGGCAAAGGACTCAAACACGCAGGACATATCCTGCTGACTGATTTTCCCACCAAGGCGGGGATCCCAATTCCATTGCTTTCGCAAAAAGGAGTGGGAGGTACATTGCAGAGTTTGGGCGTCTCACCCAAATGGTTGAATATCAATCTGGGAGACACATTGCTCGGGGGGCTGACGCTTATTGAGGGCAGTTCTGATCTTTCGGCAGCCCTTTCGGGACAGATGCCCATGGACTTTTCCTCTTTCTGCGATACCTTCGGTGAAGGAGCTCTGGAAATCGGAGCGGGGTTCTATTCACACAATCCCCTGCTGCTGGCTGCGGGAGCCGAAAACCTTATAGCGGAACTTGTTGCCGCATGGAAACACTTTTCCTGGTATGTTCCCCCGGATCTTTTTCTGGGCAGTGCCGCTCTTTCAGGAGGAACTGGGATCATCATTTCCAAATTCCTGCTGCATCAGGAAACGCCCGAAGCCCTGCTGAACAGCTGCCGGTCAGCTCTCGCAGGCGGTCTTTTTGCCGTTTCCGCCGCTTTCGGCTGGGGACTCGTTGGAGCTATGATCTGGTGCGAAGTTATCCGCAGGCTCGCAGAAAAGCACACCCAATCTCTTGATGACTTTTATCGTGCCACTGAAGACCAGCTCAACTCATTGAAAGCAACTTACAGCAACCTGTCTTCCGGCTTTGAGAAAATGTACGCACAAAGCTGTGAGAGAAAAATTCTCATCAAAAGACCGCCCCGGGAACTGAATACAAAACTGCCGGAATTTCCAAACAGTTTCCGTGTTTCATAAAAACAGCTCCGAAAACAAAAAATGGCAATTTTTCTGAATTGTTCCGGATTTTGAAAAGATTTACCGCTTAATAGTAAGTGACAATCGGAAATACCCAACATCAAATTAAAATAAAAGGAGATGAAAAATGGTTACAATTCTCATCGCGACCTCCCCCTGGTGGGGACCTGCCGTCACCGGTGCCGCTATCGGATTTCTCACCGGACTCATGTTCTGAAAAGAAAGGAGATCTCAAAAATGTTGACTGCCTGCCTCATTGTCCCGCCGTTATTGGAAGTGACACTCTCAGGTATGATTTTCGGATATACCCCCTTTGACTGGATGGCTTTGCTTACCGCGCTGATTCTGGAAATCATGCCCGTAGCTGTTTGTTGCTGATACTTTTAATATAAGGAGTTTTACTGTTATGGAACTATTGCTCAAACTTTCCGGAACTGCCGCATTTATGCTGACAGTCACTTTTGCTGATGCCTCTCCTGTCTGGGTTATCCAAACCGCCAACAATCTCCGCCGTGCCGCACGGATCGCCGTTGCCGCGAAAACGGGCGTCCAAGGCGCCGCCGTCCTGGGAAAGTGCCGTCACGCCCTGCCTGATGATGAAATTACCCACCTTGCCGCCATCGCTTCCCGCAAAGGGGGCGTGAAGGAAGTGGGACAAATCCTCGGCAAGATGGAACTTCCCCTCAAGTACGGCGAAAAGGCCGGACACTTGATCCTTCAGGACACCTACTTGCGGATCGCCGTACAAAATGGACACCTCTCAAAGGAAATTGCCGCAAGGACCCTGAAACATCTTCAGGGAACTCCCGGCTTGACCTCGCTCCTGCGCAAGATCAACTCCGTCAGCCCCTCACAGGTCAAAGGTCACCTGCGGGAACTGGAGATCGCTTTGAACGCCAGACAAAGAGGGTTCCAAACCGTTTCACTGGGGCAGAAATTTGCCGACGGCGCCAAAGGTGCTGATACGGATCTTGATGTTCTGCTCTGCCGCAACGGGAAAAACTTTGCCATTGAAAGCAAGGCATACTCCGGAACGATCCCCGATGCCATGGCACGGGCGGATGCTCAAAGCCTTGCCGCTTTCTGCAAAAAAATCAAAAACACAGTACCTGTCTTCTGCTTTGAAAATGCACCTTCCAAGTTCACCCAAGCCTATCTGAAAAAGCACAATATCCAATTTATCCACGGCACGCCTCAGGAGCTTGCCGCAAAACTTGATATCATCGCTTCGATCAACTAAAAAGGAAAAAAACTATGAAATCTTTTCTGAAACCGCTTTTTCTCGTTGCCTTGCTGGTCGTCATCTCCTCTCAAGCCGGAGCTGCCGAATACGGAACCTTTGAAAGTTTTTACTCTGCCGGAGGTCTGGGCTTCTGGGGTTGGGCTGGAATAATCCTCGGCTCCATCGCTGTCGGGGCGGTGACCTTCTTCACCTTTGGAGGCGGTGCCGCCGCCGCTCCCGCATGGATGGCTGCCGTAGGGACATGGATCGGCTCTACCGTGGGTCTTTCAGGCATTGCCGCCGCCAACTTCGGACTTGCACTTCTGGGAGGCGGTACCATTGCCGCCGGAGGTTTAGGCGTTGCAGGAGGCGTCACAGTTCTTGCCACAGCGTTGGCATTTTCGACGGATGTTGTTGCCAGTTACAGCATTGATGCCGCTCTTGAAAAGTACACCCACTCCAAGTTTGTCGAAGCCAACAAAAACATGCTTACTCTGCCCATTCCCCGTAATACAAAAGGAGGCAAAGCCTACAAAGCCGCTATGGAACATCTGAAAGAGGAGTTCAAATCCGACCAGGCTCTTTCTTCCGAAGACAACCGGCTGGTACTGCTCCGCGCCATTGAGATCTTGGACGAAAAAATGAGTGCTGAAACCGACAGGGATTACCAGCTCAAGGACAATACCCTTCTGGCACTGCTTCATCTGCAGACCAACAATTACACCGAAGCCCGGAACGCCGCATGGAAGGCTGTCTCTCTCGGCGAAGAAGCCGACGAAAAACACAACATGCCTTACTTCATTCATGCCCTTGCTCAGCTTGCGGATCCTGAACAGGGGTGTTCGGATGAAACTGTGCGCTCTTTGCGGATCGCTTATCTGCAGGAATCCGACAACAAGCTGATCCCCATTATGACGGGAAGCTGTCTGGACCGCATGATGTACCAGTATCGCAGCGGCAATCTGGAAATTTCCAAACTTGATGATTTCTGTCAGATCATTACCAACAGAAAAATCGGCAAGAAATTATCTGCTCAATCGCTTGAAATTTTCATCACCCGCAGCATGATTTTGCTGAAAGATACACAGCAGTTGATCCGCACTGTCGCAAAAGATGAATCTATGGTGAAACAGGGAAAAATCCGCCGGGAACTGAAAGTCCGCCTTGAGCGGCATAAAAAACTTATCGAACTCCTGCAGAATACGGCATTTCCTCAGGTTGAACGGCTTGCCGGAAGTTTTCCGGAAGAATCTCAAGTCAAACCGGATGACTTGAGCATCCTGCTTTACCAGTATCATAATGAGCTTCACGAGCTTGAGAACCTGATCGACGGATAATTTTTCCGGCAACGCCCCTCCCTTGGACACAAGATGTCCAAGGCGGGGGAGTATAGTATTAAGAAAAGATGAATTCATACAGGTAAAAAAAAGGAACGGATATTTATGAAAATTGAGAAATGTGTGCTTCAGGAGCTTTTGCAAATTCTGGGAAAAGTTGTCAGACTTGAGAGTGTGGTTGAGGCAACAAGGATTTCATCTTTACCTTGTCCGCCCCCATCGCCTACTTTGGAGCCAAAGGTTACGCCACCGTTTCCGTCGATCTCAAACCCGTCAAAGGTAAAGCCCCTGCCCCCGTTCCGTAGCCGCCCACTGCTCACGACTCCTTGGATTCTCTGCCAAAGATGCCTGAAAACAGTGCAACTCCTGCTTTGCTCAGTAACGGAGAATACATTTTGATTCGCATAAATATGCCCCGTATTTTTACAAAAAATTTCAAATATTTCCGGTAAATATAGAAGAAGCCGTTGTTTTTCCAGATTTTCCAGCCGGTATCCGCCGGTTTGCCCCGGGATTGCCCCCATTGCGCCGCCAGGGATGATTTATTGTACAAAACGCTCTTGCAGAAACAACAATTCAGTGCTATATTAAAAGAATTTTAACGTTGAAATCACAACCTCAATAGTGAAAGGGCAAATCCCATGAAAAAAATTATTTCCGTTATCGCAATGTTGTTTTGCGCCGCCGCAAGTTACGCAAAACCGACTCCTGACGCCGCGCTTGAAATGCTGATGAAAGGCAACGCGCGTTTCGTCTCCGGGAAATCCATCCATCCCCGCAACACCCCTGCACGCCGCCAGCTTTCTGCGGTAAAAAATCAGGGTGACTATGCCTACGCAACGATTCTCGGCTGTTCCGATTCCCGGGTTCCGGTAGAACTGATTTTCGACGCGGGAATCATGGATCTTTTTGTCATCCGGGTACCGGGAAATGTTTTTCAGACCGATGAGATCGCCGGAGCTGAATATGGCGTTGGTCATGTTCACACCCCCGTGTTGATGGTGTTGGGCCACACCGACTGTGGAGCGGTCACTGCGACGGTCGCCATGACGGATAAACATGGACACGCTCACAAACTGGAACGCAATATACCAGCTTTGCTCAAGCCGATAATCCCGGTTGTGGCTGGGGCGCGCAAAAATCGTCCGGATCTTAAAGGAAAAGCTCTCATCGAATATGCCTCCGAACTCAATGTCCTCCGGGAAATCCGGCAGCTCTTTCACAACAGTGCTGCCATCCGTGCTGCGGTCAAGGCCGGAAAGGTCAAAGTAACGGGAGCGATCTACGACATCGCTTCCGGGAAAGTAGTTCTGATGGAACAGAAAAAAATCGAACGGATCTTCAGCGAAGTGGAAAAAGACCGTACCCGTTCCACTAAAGAGTTTGCTGACTGACATAACACGGAATGTCTCCCGCCGGAATGATTTGTTTCCGGCGGGATTTTTTTCACTTACAATCCCCTTGATTTAATTCAAACGATCCATATCCTCCATATTCAGCATACGACTTGGAAAAATTCAGGATATTTGCAGAAAAATCAAGAATGTGCTCTTGCAATTTCACCTTTGCAAGATTATGGTATACTCAAGTCATAATGTCACACTGAAAAAACAGCAAGGAGTTCAAATTATGGGTAATATCAATATCACATGGAAAACCGGTGAGATCACCGGCAGGATCCGCAAACTCAACGGCGGCAACCTCGCCCCCTGTATCGCAGGCGAAATGGCTGGACGCAATATCCGCAAAAGCTTCAAAGAGCTCAACCTTGCCTTTACCCGTCTCCATGACGCACCTCTGGACAATGCCAACTGTCCCCTTGTGGATATCAACTGTATCTTTCCCCTTTTCCATCTGGATCCCAACGATCCCAGAAATTACCGTTTCAAACACACCGACGACTACTTGCACAACTGTATCGTCGATGCGGAAACTCCCGTCTTCTGGCGTTTGGGTGAATCCATCGACCACACGGTGAACAAATACTTTATTGAGCCTCCCGCCGATGTGGACAAATGGATCGACATCGCTTCAAACATCATCCGTCACTATACGGAAGGTCTCTGGGATGGATTCCACTACAACATTCAATACTGGGAGATCTGGAACGAACCCGAATGCGGCGGCAACACCCGCCTGGATCCCAACGCAAAAAATCTCATGTGGCTGGGCACCGAAGAGGAGTTCTTTGAGTTTTTCGCAAAGGTCGCAAAAGAGCTCAAAAAACGCTTTCCCCATCTGAAGTTCGGCGGTCCCGCCCACTGCGGCTGGAGCGAGTACCGCAGCGAAAAGTTCCTTGAACAGTGCGCCGCAGCCGGGGTCCCTCTGGATTTCTACTCCTATCACTGCTACTTTGCCGATCCCTTCGGCTGGATCCAGGAGACGCCCGGACTGGCGCGGAAAAAGCTGGACGAACTGGGCTACACCAACACTGAGATCCACCTCAACGAATGGCACTACTTCCCCGGTGACTGGCACCGGCTGCGTACCGACGCGACCTACAAGCAGAATATGTACAACAACGAAATGAAAGGTCTCGACTCAGCCGCCGCACTCACCGCCGTCATGGCACGCTGGCAGGATACCCCGCTGGATTACGGCGCCTACTACACCTGTACCACCTCCGCATGGGGATGCTATGTCACAGGCAGTTCCAAGCCCACGCCCTCTTACTTCGGGCTCAAGGCTTTCGGCGAGATCGTCCGCTATCCTGAACGCACGGCGGCAACTGCAGATCAGGAAAAGACCACCGTTCTGGGCGGCAGGGATGAAAAGGGCAACTTTGCGCTGCTGATCTCAGCCTTCTCCACAGGGGACAATACCTTTACCGTCACTGTGGATCAGACCATCGATCCTGCCAAATGTCAGGTGCTGCTGCTGGATGAAAACCACAATCTTTCTCCCTGCCTTGAAGCTGAGATCAACGGTAACACCATCACATTTGCCAATGAATCCAACTCCGCTGTGGCGCTGGTAAAAATTTCAAAATAAGGAAAAACAGCTGATGAAACAGATCCTTTTGAACAATCTGGCATGGTTCCGGGATTCCGGGGTCATGATCCCCGAAAACGGTCTCTGGGGCGTGGCGGAGCGGGTCGCCGTCACAGAAGGCAACGAAGCCATTGAAAAAATGATGAATGCCTTCCCCGCCTGGACGGTCCACGAAAAACACTGTATCATTGAACAGCGCCGTGCCGACTGCAATTTTCAGGCGGCTTACATGTATCTGCTGAGCTATAAACTTTTCGGCGATAAACTCTACTACGATACGGCGGTCAACATCCTTGACTTTCTCTACTTCCGCAGCGGACTCCTCTGGCGCAGGGAGGACAGATTCGTTCCCGGCAGCTGGAACTGGTCCCATATCAGACGGGATTCTACCGTGTGGTTCGATGATGAATCATGGTGTATCTTCCTTGCCCTGGAGATCGCAGAAAAGTTTCCGGAACTTGAGAAAAAGTACGAAATGCGCCGCTTTGCCATGATGCTGGCGCCCGAAATGGCGAAAGCTCTGAAAGAAGCCATGGCGCCCGGTCCGGAAGTTCTTGACGGCGAAACGCATTGGCGCTCAAATACCTTCGTCGGACGCCCCGATTATCCCCACTGGGGAAGTCTGGCTTGTATGGCTCTGGCACGGGCTTACCGTGAGGATCCCAAAGCTGAGTTCATGGAACTCCTCGATGCCTACCACGCTTATCTGGAATCATACGCTGACAAGTTCGATGTCAGTGAAGTCTGCTACGCCATCATCGGCGCCTGCGCCTCTTATGAATACACCGGCAAAGAAAAATTCCGGGAGGTTGCTGAACTTTACGGCAAAAAACTTGTTTCACGCATGGGCGCAAACGGCAATGTGCCTTCTGAACACGATGAAGCCCCTCTGGGGGACCATCTGGTTGATACCATCTATACCATCAACTGGGCGCTTCTGGGACTGCTGGGACTTAAAAGTCTTTCACCTTCTTACACAGAGCCTTTCCAGAAAGCCCTTGCTCTGGTCTGTTCCATTCAGGACAAATCCCCCGAACCCCACTTTAAAGGATGCTGGCGCGGCATGTACGATATGAACACTCAAAGCTGGGGCGGCGGCGACCGCTATGAAGGAGGAGCCGGCAGCATCTACACCGGCTGGACCAATGCTCCCATTTCCATTGTCATTGCCCTGGAACTGCTGAAAGAAAAACTCTTTAACTGACGAGGAAAATCCAATGTCCCTGACCGCTCAAAGTATCCCCGGTGATGGGGAGTTGTCCTACCCCCGGGTGTGCGCCCACCGTGGATTCAACACAGTGGCGCCAGAAAACTCTCTGGCGGCTTTCGGAGCCGCCATCGCTCTGGGAGCGCCTGAAATAGAACTGGATATCCGTTTTTCAAAAGACGGCGTCCCGGTCGTAGCCCATGACAGCCGCCTTGAGCGGGTTTCCAACGGCAGCGGGATCATTGAAGAAAAAACCTACGATGAGCTGCGGGAACTGGATTTCGGAGTCCGTTTCAGCGAGGAATTCACCGGCTTGAAGATCCTGCGTTTTGATGAGGTCCTTGAAAAGTTCGCCCGTCAGGTTATCATCAATCTTCATTTGAAAACCGCTGAAAAAGAGGGGGATCCGGAGTTTCCCCGGGACAGAATGGAGCAGATCCTCTCAGAGATCCACCGTTTCGGTCAGGAAAAGCACATCTACTTCGTGGGGGATGTTGCCGTTATGGCAAGTGCCCTCAAGTACGCCCCACACATTCCCAGGTGCGCCGGAGCATTCCCCGGTCCCTGGGAGATCGTTGACCGTGCCATTCATTACAAGTGTGCCAAAGTCCAACTTTTCGCCCCTTACTTCAATCAGGAAATGATCGACAAAGCGCACCGGCACGGCATCATCTGCAACTTCTTCCACTGCGAAGATCCCGCCGAAGCGGTCAAACTCGTCAATTCAGGGATCGATGTGATCCTGACCAACGACTACTGGCGGGTCTCCCAAGCCGTGGCAGCAATGAAAAAATAAGGCGCTGTTCTATTGAGGCAATTTCAAAACTCCTCAAAATTGTCAAAGCGCCCTCGCTTCGATCTGATAAAGGGAGCGTTTTTCCGCCTTCGCATAAAGCTACGGCGGGACAAGCGCCTGTTACCTTACAGGTAGCAAGTGCAAACTACCCTTT
>JAZODE010000149.1:0-52531 GCA_045596885.1 Victivallaceae bacterium | reverse complement strand
TGTCAAAGCGCCCTCGCTTCGATCTGATAAAGGGAGCGTTTTCGGCTGTTACCTTGCAGGTAGCAGCCTCAAACTACCCTTTACAGCTCTTTGCGAATGACATCTTTGCCATTTTTTGAATGACTTTTGAAATTACCTCTTATGTTTGAATTCGGGAGGGATTTTTTATGGATGAATGGATGATCATTCTCATTGCCGGAGCCATTGTTTTTACCACTTTTACCGTTGAGGGGATTGCCGGATTCGGGGCGACCGTCATGGCTCTGCCTTTTGTGGCAATGCTGATCGGCATTGATAAAGCGGTGCCCATGCTTTCGAGCCTTGGAGTGCTGCTTTCCTTTTTTATTGTTCTGCGCTCATGGCGGGATCTGGATTGGAAAGAGTACCTTTTTATTGTGCTCCATGTGGGGATCGGTGTGCCTTGCGGACTCTTTATGATGGACTTTCTCCCAAAAGAATGGCTTATTGCCATACTGGTGTGTTTCATGTTTTTTGCAGGTATCAATGGATTGTGTGGGGTTCTCAGAAAAAGTTCAGTCCCCCGACGATCGCCCATGGGAAAGAAAAATCTTCTTTCAAGAGTTGTTCTTATACTTGGCGGTGTTATTCAAGGTGCATTCAGTTCCGGTGGACCTGTGGTGGTCATGTATGCTGCCGGAGCGCTGCCGGAAAAATCCAAATTCCGGGCGACCTTGAGTTCGTTGTGGCTCACGACCAACACCCTCATGGTCACTAAATGGACTCTTTCCGGTACTGTCTGGACTCCCCAGTTGGGAAAAATGATCCTTTGCGCACTGCCTTTTATTGTCGCCGGGATGGTTTTCGGAGACTTTCTGCACCGCAAGGTCGATCAGAGAAAATTCACCATATTGGTCTATAGTGTTCTTATTATCGCAGCGTTCATGCTGGGCGGGAATTTGCTTCGTAATATCGCCGCAAGCTGATTTTGCTATTGAAAAAATCTGACTTCTGTGGTATATTAATAAGATGTACTACAGAGGCAACTTCAAAAGAAACTTTTGAAATTACCTCTAAAATCGGAGGTTTAGGTAATCATGATCTTTTCAAGTGCAGGCATTGCAGCTGCCGCAGGAATTTTGTCGCTGCTTTGTTGCCGCCGGGGCGGTCTTGCCGGAGTGGTGGGACTTGCCGGAACGATTCTTTCAGCCATCGCCGGTACAGTCACATTATGCACATCGCCCCCCAGTGGCGTTTCTCTGCTTTTTATGCTGCCGACGCTGATACTGGCGCCCATGGCGGCGATCCACTCAAGAGCCTATATAAAAGGTCACGGCAATCCCGGCGTCTACTGGTGCTTTTTCAACCTGACCGTTGCCACCATGCTGGCGCTGCCTCTCATGAGAGAATTTGTGCCCTTCCTTATTGTCTGGGAGCTGATGGGTATTTTCAGTTTTGTGCTTGTGATGTTCAATTACAAATCAGAGGAGTTGAAACGCCCGGCATGGATCTACCTTCTTGCCTGTGAAGCGGGCGGTCTGCTGCTGATGCTTTTTTACGCCCTTTCTTTCAAAAGCGGTGTATCAAAGGAATTGATTTATGCCGTCGGCATGGCGGGGTTCGGCTTGAAGGCGGGATTCCCCTTGCTGCACATCTGGCTTCCTGAAGCACACCCCGCAGCCCCCGCTCCCGTTTCCGCCATCATGTCGGGAGCTATGATCAACCTGGGACTTTTCGGTATCATCATCTTTGTCTTCCCCGGAGTCAACGCAGCCCTCTGCGGATGGACTTTGCTGATCCTGGGCTGTATCGGCAGTCTGGGAGGCATCATTTTTGCCTTTACTCAGGACAATCTTAAAAGAGTTCTTGCCTACAGCAGTATTGAAAATATCGGCATTATTTCCATGGCTGTGGGGATCACTTTTCTCGGGGCGGCTTTCAACAACAACGCCATGATCGTTTTCGGCGTGCTGGGGAGTGTGTTCCACATTATCAACCATGCCCTCCTCAAAGGAACTCTCTTCCTCGGTGCAGGGCAGGTCTATTGCTCAACAGGGACTCTTTCCATTGATAAAATGGGGGGCGTGATGAAAAATACCCCTGTGACCGGCAGCTGTTTTACGGCTGCGGCAGTGGGACTTTCCGGACTTCCTCCTTTCAACGGTTTTATCGGTGAATTGATGATCTATCTGGCAGCCTTCAGCGGGGTCTGTTCCGGCGTCGTTCAGCTGCGCTTTGCCGGTATCGCTGCGGCGCTGATCCTCAGTTTGACCGGCGCCTGTGCCGTAGTGGCATTTGCCAAAGCCATCGGCGGAACTTTTCTGGGAGAGCCCCGGCAGATCAAGGAGTGCCCAAAGGAATCCCCCTGGATGTATCTTCCCATGCTCTGTCTGCTGCTGCTTTCTCTGGTCGCCGTCTTTTCAGCTCCCTTTGCTGCCCCTGTTATCATCAAAGCTGCCAATGCTCCCGGTATTGATATTGCAGGCACCGGTGTTGAAAAGATCCTCTCTTATGCGGCAGGATTTTCTGCACTCTTCTACATCCTGAGCGCCATACTTTTGTTCTTCCGCCGCTTTCTGCTGGTGCGGGGCAGCGAAAACGCCAGCGGTCCCACATGGGATTGCGGCTACGCAAAGCCTTCGGCACGAATGGAGTACACCGGCAGTGCCATCATTCAGAATCTTGCGGATCTTTTTAACAGCTTCCTTCAAATCCGCCGCAAGGTGGATGAACCTCAGGGGCTCTTTCCTTCAAAGGCATCCTTTGAATGGGAATCTCCGGATGGTTCAGAGCGCTTTTTCTGGGCTCCCCTTTTCAAGTTTGCCGCCGGAGTCTCAGACAAGGTGCACAAATTCCAATCCGGTTATTTGCATGTATATGTGCTGATCATGACCGCGGCACTCATTGCCATGGTCATTTGGGCAATCGTCAGTTGAGGTGATAGAAAATGATGTATTGGCTTCTTAATCTCGTTGTTGCTTTGCTTCTGGCGCCCATACTTTTCGGTGTGGTCAACAAGGTGAAAGCGTTCTTTGCAGGCCGCAAAGGTCCCCGGATCATGCAGACCTGGTACGATATTTTCAAACTCCTGCGCAAAGGGAGCGTGTACAGCACAAGTACCACCTGGATCTTCAAATTTGCTCCGGTGGGGACTTTGGCGGCATTGCTCATCGCCATACTCTTTCTGCCTCTGGGATTTTGCAGTTCTCCCCTGGGATTTCAGGGGGATGCTCTTCTCTTTCTCTACATGCTGGGATTGGGACGGATCCTTACAGTGCTGGGGGCTCTTGATACAGCCTCCAGCTTTGAAGGCATGGGCGCCGCCCGGGAACTTCAGTTCTCTGTGGTTTCCGAGGGAACTATGCTGCTGCTGCTGATTTTTCTCGCCCTCCAGAGCAGCAGCTGCGAATTGAGCACCATGCTTTGCGGCAGAGGCGGCTCTTTCTGGATGAGCTCTGCGCCTTCCATGATCCTTTCAGCTGCGGCACTTTATGTGGTGCTTCTGACAGAGTGCTGCCGGGTGCCGGTGGATGATCCTGAGACCCACCTTGAGCTTACCATGATCCATGAGGCAATGATCCTTGACAACAGCGGTCCTGATCTGGCATTCATCCACTACGGCGCCGGTCTGAAACTTTGGATCTTTTCCGCGATCCTCACAGCATTGGTCGTTCCCGCAGGTATTCTTTCGGCGTGGAGCGGACTGCTGGTCATGACTGCGGGCTGTTTCCTGACAGCTGTTTTCGTGGGGATCACCGAATCCATGATGGCAAGATACCGTTTTCTCAAGGTCCCCCAGATGTTGATGGGAGGATTCTGCGTTGAGTTTGCGGCTCTGGCTTTACTGCTTATTTCCGGAGGTGTGAAATGAATATGGCAATAGATCTTGTATTAACAGCGTTTTTGGGCATTTGCCTGATGCTCAGTGCGTCAAGCCGTCTGGTCCACTGCATCAGACTGGTGGCACTGCAGGGGATCCTGCTGGGCGTGCTGCCTCTTTTGATGTGGAACTGGGGGAGTTCTCTTCCCGGCGCAGAAATCTGGGGCGCTGCATTCGTCAATATCATGGTCAAAGGTGTGCTGCTGCCCATATTGCTGGTCCGTGCCATGCACAAAGCCGGAGTCAAGCGGGAACTGGAGCCTCTTGCCGGTTACTCCTGGTCATTGCTGATCGTCTCAGCTGCCGGCGCTCTGGCGCTCTGGCTTTCCCGTTCTCTGAATATTCCCGGCGTTTCCATACTGGCAGTCCCGGCAGCGGCAGTTACCGTTTTTACCGGACTTTTCATCATTATCTCCCGCCGCAAAGCCCTCACGCAATCTCTGGGATTTCTGGCATTTGAAAACGGTATCGCCCTTTTCGGATGTGCCATGCACCTTGAATACGGCTTCTTCGTTGAACTGGGGATCCTGCTTGATGTGCTGGTGCTGGTTTTCGTCATGGGTATTGCCGTGTTCCAGATCAGCCGGGAATTTGAACATATCGATGCAGACCGTTTGAATCTGCTTACTGACACAGGAGAGGTAAAATAAAATGATCTCTATGCTCCTTCTTCTTATTATCGTACCCGTGCTGGCAGCGGTCATCGCCGCCCTTTGCCGGGGCCGTTTCTGCCGTCTGCTTCTTTTGAGCAGCAGCATCATTCATCTGGGGCTTGCCCTTTATTGCTTCGATATCCGGATCGACAGCCGCTGGATCGGTCTGACCTCGTACAGTGAAGCGATCCTGCTGGTGTTGACCTCCGGGCTTTATTTCGCAGTCAGCTGCTACTGTGCATCATGGCTCAAAGCTGAAGAGTGTTCCCGGAATTCCCTCTGGATCCTGGGGATCTGTCTGCCTCTTTTTCTGGCGACTATGACACTGGTGATCCTTTCCAGAAACTTTGGCGTCATGTGGGTCGCCATTGAAGCAACGACGCTTTTCAGTGCGCCGCTGATTCTGTTTCACCGTTCCGGCAGAGCTCTGGAGGCCATGTGGAAATATCTGCTTATCTGTTCCGTAGGTATCGGACTTGCCCTTCTGGGAACTCTCTTTCTTGCCTTTGCCGCAAGAATTGGCGGCGTGGAACTCCACGATTTGAGGATCTCTGAATTTCTTACCATCAAAGAGTCCCTGGATCCCGGATGGTTCAAGATCGCCTTTGTCCTTGCTCTGGCAGGTTACGGAACCAAGATGGGACTTGCTCCCTTTCACACCTGGCTGCCCGATGCCCACAGTGAAGCCCCCGGAGCTGTTTCAGCCCTTCTTTCTGCAGGACTTCTCAACTGTTCATTTCTGGGCATAATCCGCTTTGCGGCTCTGGCGCCCGATCAGGTTGGCGATTTCTGCCGGCAGCTTCTTATCATTCTCGGTGTTCTGTCACTTGCCACAGCCGCCTTTTTCATCATTCATCAGGGGGATTTCAAGCGGATGCTTGCCTACAGCAGCATTGAGCACATGGGGATCGCTGCGATCCTTTTCGCACTCTGCGGCATTGAAATGACCATGATCCATCTTGTGGCACACTCTGCCATAAAAATGTCTCTCTTCCTTCTTGCCGGAAATCTTCTTCTGGCGTGCGGAACAAGACAGATCTCCCGTATTTCCGGTCTTTTCAGTGCCATGCCTATGAATGCGGTGCTTTTTCTGGCAGGCGTCGTATTGATTTGCGGTGTCCCTCCGTCACCTCTTTTCTTTACTGAGCTGATACTGCTTGCTCAGGCACCGCTCTGGCTCTCCTTGCTCATAGCCGTACTGCTTTTTATGGTTTTTGCCGGTATGATGAAAAATGTGCTTTCCATGACCATGGGGAAAAAGTGTGAACTTGAGATCCACGCCGCTCCTGCGGAACGCTTGATCTGGGTCCCCATGGCAGGGATCTGCGCCGCACTGGCGATCGGAATCGTTTTCGGGGTGAACTTATGAAAAACTTTTTGAAATTGAACAATTACAGCGCTGTCAAAGTTGAATCTTTGCCCGTACTGCCTTTTGATGAATTCCGGCAAACTCTCATTGAAAGTGCCGGATGTGAAAAACATCGTGTTGCGGCATTTTTCCCTTTGCAGAAAGGCGCCGGAAAATATCTTTGTGCTTTGCTCACAGATGCTGAAGAGCACTGTCTCTATTGCGCTCTCAGCAGCGTTGGCAGCTCTTTTCTTGCTCTGACCCCCGAAGCGCCGGCATTTCACTGGTTTGAACGGGAGCTCTTTGAGAAATACGGCATAAAGCCGGAAAGACACACCTGGCTGAAACCTATCCGCAAAGCCGACGGGGAATATTTCACCATCTCCGGCGATGCGGTCAACGAGGTTGCCGTGGGACCTGTTCATGCAGGTGTCATTGAGCCCGGCCATTTCCGCTTTCAGTGTATGGGCGAAAAGGTCTACTCTCTGGAAATCTCTCTCGGATACCAGTCAAGAGGCGTGGAAAAACTGCTCGAAGGCAACTATTCCTCCAGAACACTGCCTCTTTTTGAGTCTGCCGCAGGTGATACCGCCGCTGCTGCTGCCGCCGGAGCTTCATCCCTCATTGAAGCTCTGAGCGGGAGTGCGATTCCGGAGCGCTCCAATCAGATCCGTGCCATACTCATTGAACTTGAGCGTGTGGCAAACCACACAGGCGACCTTGGCGCTCTTGCGGGTGATGTGGCGTATTTGCCTACAGCTTCATTCTGCGGCAGGATCAGAGGTGAATACCTCAACATGACAGCCGAAATATGCGGAAACCGTTTCGGTCGCAACTGTATCGTTCCCGGCGGAGTTCGCTATGATATAGAACCTGCCCGGTGTGAAAAGCTGCTCAAGCATCTCAAGCGTGTGAATCCCGAACTGAAACATGCTCTTGATCTGATGTTTGACTCCCCCACTGTTCTTGACCGCTTTGAAAATACCGGAAGCGTCCAGCTTGAAACAGCCCGTGCCATCGGACTTGTGGGACCTGCGGCAAGAGCCTCCGGAATGCAGCTGGATCTGAGGCATGATTTACCCTCCGGACCCTATGAAAAAGCAGCTCCCCGGCAGGTTCCCTGCGGGACCGGTGATGTTTTGAGCAGAGCAAAAGTCAGATACCATGAGATTTTTGCTTCTCTTGAGTTCATTGAAAAGACTCTTGCCAATTTGGCTCAGGGAGAGATTTCCGCCGCAGAGATCACCACTCTGCAGCCTGACTCCATCGCCTTTGCTCTCACCGAAGCGTGGAGAGGCGAATTGTGTCAGATCATGGTGACGGATCCTCAGGGCGATATTGCCCAATGCCGCATCGTTGATCCCTCGTTCCACAACTGGTTCGGTTTGGCGATGGCGCTCAGGAACGAAGAAATTTCCAATTTCCCCATTTGCAACAAAAGTTTCAATCTGTCCTATTGCGGGCATGATCTTTAATGATAAGGAGCAGTAAAAGATGTTGAAAGCATTTATGGCGCGTCTGCGCCAGGGATACCGGACAGGATCATTCCCTTCAACGCCCCCCGTATTGCCCGACCGTTTTGCCGGACGCCCTGAAGTCTTTCCCGAAAAGGTCTCAGATGAAGCCCGTAACATTTGCCCTGTTGCCGCCATTTCAGAAAGCGGCAGGATCGATCTGGGCAGATGTATCTTCTGCGGCAAATGCGCAAAAGTTTGCCCCGAAGGGATCCGCTTTACTGAAGAACACCGCATGGGCGCTTTTTCACACGAAGCCCTGACAGTTCCCGGTGTTGAGCCCTGGCAGGAGTCTTCCAATCCGGAATTGCGGAAATTGTGCGGCAAATCCTTCAAGATCCGTCAGGTTTCAGCTGGCGGATGTGCCGCATGTGAACTGGATTTCAATGTTTTGAATACCCTTGCATGGGATATCGGCAGATTCGGCATCCAGGTGGTGGCATCCCCCCGCCACGCCGATGCGCTGCTGGTTACAGGTCCTGTCAGCGACAACATGCGTCTGGCTCTTGAAAAGACCTACAATGCCATGCCCAAACCCTCTTTCGTCATCGCCGGGGGCGCCTGTGCCATTTCAGGCGGACTTTACGGAGCAGGTACGACAGCAGGGGGCGTTGAGTCGATCCTGCCGGTAGATATGTATGTTCCCGGATGTCCGCCCCATCCCGCTGTGATGCTTGAAGCGCTGCTGCGGTTGATCGCTTACCGTTGACAAAAACTGAAGGAGCTTGTTTGGTTATGAATGAAGAATTACTGATCGGACTGGATTTCGGTTCAGACAGTGTCCGTGCTCTTTTGATCACTGCAGAGGGCAAAGAGATCGCCGACAGCGTGGCACCTTATCCCCGCTGGGGGCAGGGGCTTTACTCTGATGCTGCAGCATACCGTTTCCGCCAGCACCCCCTTGATTACATCGAGTGTATGGAACAGGTGATCAAGGAGGTTCTGAAACATGCCGATCCCTCCAAAGTCAAAGGGATCGGAGTCGATACAACAAGCTCCACTTTGTGCGCCGTTGATGAACAAGGCATCCCCTTGAGTCTCAGAGACGAATTCAAAGAGGATCCTGATGCCATGTTCGTTCTCTGGAAAGACCATACCGCCATTGCAGAAGCGGAGCGCATCAACGAGATTGCATGGAACAGTCCTTGTGATTACACCCTTTATTCCGGTGGCAATTACTCCTGTGAATGGTTTTGGAGCAAGGTTCTCCATCTCCTCAAAGTCAACCCCAAAGTTCGTGAAAAAGCCTATTCCTTTGTGGAACACTGCGACTGGATCACCGCACTCCTTGCAGGCGCTGAAGTCAAAAACAGCCGCTGCGCTGCAGGCCACAAAGCTCTGTGGCACGCCTCCTGGGGCGGTCTGCCCCCTGAAAGTTTTTTCAACGCCGTCGATCCCCTTCTGACTCCCTTCCCGTCCCGGATGGGCAACGAAACCTTTACCGCAGACACTCCTGTGGGGAAAATATCTCCCCTGTGGGCAGAAAAACTTGGATTGCCAAAGGATGTCGTCATTGCTGCCGGAGCTGTTGACTGTCATGTGGGAGCTGTCGGCGCAGGGATCGCCCCCGGAGAAATGGTCAAAGTTCTTGGTACATCCACATGCGATATCATCGTCATGCCCTCCATGGACCGTTGCATCCCCGGTATCTGCGGACAGGTGGACGGCTCCGTTCTGCCCGGATTTACAGGGTTGGAGGCAGGTCAATCCGCTTTCGGTGACATCTATGCCTGGTTCCGCCGTTTTCTGGAGTGGAGCGGCAGCAAGGTCTCTCTGGCTGACCTCGAAAAAGAGGCGGCAGCATTGCCGGATTCTCAAGTTCTGGCTCTGGATTGGATGAACGGCAGACGCACTCCTGACTCCAATCCGCTTTTGACCGGAGCTCTTTTCGGATTGACTCTTGGTACGACTCCTCCCATGGTCTACCGGGCTCTGGTCGAAGCCACAGTTTTCGGGACCCGTGCCATCTTTGAACGCTTCAAGGAACAGCATCTGGAAATCAAAAGCATAAAAGCCACAGGGGGCATTGCAAAGAAATCTCCCTTTGTCATGCAGTTTTGTGCGGATGCTTTGAATATGCCGGTCGCCATCGTCAACTCTGAACAGACCTGTGCGCTGGGAGCGGCTATGTTTGGCGCCGTTGCCTCAAAAGTCCACCCCGACATCTGCACAGCCCAGCGCGCCATGGAGTCCGGCTGCGGCAAGGTTTACACCCCTCAGCGGAACTGCGACAGCCGGTATGCTCTTTACCGTAAATCCGGCTCTGCCGTTGAAAAGTTCTGAACTCTCAGGCGCAGTGCGTTAAGCACCACAGTTACAGAACTTGCCCCCATTGCAGCGGCACAGAAAACCGGACTGACATCTGCAAAAGGCAGAAACGCTCCGAAAACGCCCGCTGCAAGAGGGATCCCGATCACATTGTAGGCGAAAGCCCAGAAGAGGTTCTGTTTGATGATCCTCATTGTCCGGCGGCTCAATTCAAATGCCGCCGGAACATTTTTTAAATTATTGGAAATCAATACCGCATCAGCAGCTTCAATGGCAGATGCTGTTCCGCTGCCGATAGCGATCCCCGCATCGGAAACAGCCAGGGCAGGGGCGTCATTGACGCCGTCCCCCACCATGGCGACAGCGCCGTATTGAGCTTTCAAATCTTTGATAATGGTACTTTTATCTGCAGGCATCAATGCGGCATGGAATCCATCGAGGGTCAAGGCTTCGGCAACAGCTGCCGCTGCTCCCTGATTGTCTCCTGTAAGCATTTCCACCCGGATCCCCATTTTCTGCAATGTCCTGACAGCGGCAGAGGCTTCCTCTCTCAGGGTGTCGCTCAGCAATATTTTCCCAATGGTGATTCCGTTTTCTTTCAGGACCATGGAACTTTTGCCCTTTGCGGAAGCATTTTTGTCATCATCCCTGCAGATCTCAAATTTTTTGCCGGCAAAAACACCTTTGATACCATATCCCGGAATATTTTCGATCCCGCTGATTTCCGGTACTTCGATCATTCTTTTGACAGCTTCATCAAGAACTGCCTTGCCCAGAGGGTGTGTCACATTTTTTTCCAGTCCGGCAGCAACGGCAAGGAGTCTGTCACTGTTCCATTTTTCGTTGACAACGAAGATATCGGTAATGGAAAAGTCTCCGGTCGTCAAAGTGCCCGTTTTATCAAAGACGACCACTTTGATTTTTGCCATTCCTTCCATGACAGCTCCGCTTTTTATCAATATTCCGGAACTTGCCCCTTTGCCGATCCCGCAGATCAGAGCGATGGGAGTGGCAAGCCCCAGAGAACAGGGGCAGGCAATGACCAACACGCTTAAAGCATGATTCAACGCAGAGGCAAAGGGACTCCCCGAAAGAAGATGGATCACCAATGTCAGCGCCGCGATGCCCAATACGCCCCAGACAAAGAAACCGGCTACCCGGTCCGCGATCCCGGCGATGGGGGCTCTGGAGCCCTGAGCTTCACGCACGGCATCAATGATCCTTGAAAGCAATGAATCATCCGCACAGCTTTCCCCCTCAATGATAAGGACTCCTTCATTGTTGATACTGCCCCCCATAACGGAACTTCCCGGATGTTTTTCTGCCGGGATGGATTCGCCGGTGAACATGGATTCATCACAGCTGGAGTTGCCCGAAAGAACTTTTCCGTCTGCAGGAACTTTGGATCCGGGGAGAACTTTGAATTTCATTCCCGGCATGACATCATCAATGGAAATTTCTCTGACACTGCCGTCTTTCAGGAGTTCCAGCGCCTTTTCCGGAGCCAGTGCAGCAAGGGCACGCACGGCATCTGCCGCTTTTCTTTTGGAGCGTGCTTCAAGGAATTTTCCCAGCATGACCAGCATGATGATCATGGCTCCCGCATCAAAGAACAAAGGAGCCCCGGGAAAAAAGAAAAAACAGATCAGTGAATAGATCAAACCTGAAAGCACCCCCACGGCAATCAGAGAGTTCATATCGGGATTCCCCCTCAAAAGGGCAGGGATGCCCCCCGTAAAGAATTGGCGTCCGGCATAAAGAACGATCAGCAGAAATACCATTTCTGCAACGGGCGTTTGGAGGAGATGATGACACAGGATCAGAAGGATCCCGCCTCCCCATGCCGTAAAAAGGTTCCATAACTCCTTTTTTTCGGCACATTTCTCCTCCCGGTTTGCCGCTTCTTTCTGCGGACGATTCTCTTTTACAAACCTTTTGCCTGAAAATCCGGCTTTTGCAATGGCTTTTATAACATCGGCATCGCTGTCTGTTCCGGTAAAGGCAAGTTCTGCTGCGGCAAAGTTTACATAAGTTTCCCCGGCACCGGGCAGTTTTTTGACTGCGCGTTCAACAGCTGCGGCACAGGCGGCGCAGTGCATCCTCTGAATGGTAAAAATCCTCTTTTCCATTGTTTCGTTCTTTCCTGAAAAAATTTACAGCAACACTATAATATAGTCTTTGCAACAGAAAAAATCCAATTATTTCCTCATTTCTCTCCGGAAAAGGAGAGGTTTATAGTTTTTTTCTCTTGAAATTCTCCTCAAGTTGTATTATAGTATGAGTAGAGGCAATTTCAAAGTTTTAGTTTTGAAATTACCTCAGTAGAAATGTTTTTTGTATGACCTTGCAGAGAGGTGCTGATCATGTTATGTGATATTTGTAAAAAAAGAGAAGCCACGATTCACATCAAAGAGGTGAAAAACGGCAAATGTATCAGTACCAATCTTTGTCCTGAATGCGCCAAGGAAAAAGAGCTTTCAGGCGGATTGGGCGCTTTCGGATTCAATCTTGCGGAAGTCATTTTCAATGTCGGCAAGATGAACGGAGAAAAAGGCTCCCCGGAGGCAATGGATGAAAGCCGCGAAAAGAAAGAAAAAAACGCTTCTCTCATCTGTCCCAAGTGCGGGTGGACACTGGCAAAAATGCGCAAATCCGGGGGCAAACTCGGATGCACCGACTGCTACAAAACATTTGCCAAGTGGGTCAATATGGCTGTTGAACAGGTCCAGCGCGGATCTGTCCATGTCGGGAAACGCCCCGAAAGCAAGGACCGCAGTACCGTTGCCATCAAGCTGGAAATAGATAAACTTCAGCTCGACCTTGCCGCTGCTGTTTCCGCGGAAGAATATGAGAAAGCAGCTCAACTCCGCGACAGGATCAACGCTTTGAAAGCAGATCTTGACTCTAAGGGTGACAAATGAATAAGGAAATCATACGCCTTTTGGAAAACCCCGCAAGTTTTCTTGCCGCGGGCTCGGTTGATGGAATTGCCATTTCAAGCAGGATCCGTCTTTCAAGAAATCTGGCGGCGCTGCCTTTCCCCATTGCCGGAGACTCAGAAAGCGCATCTCAAGTGATCCGTGCCGCCTCTGAAAGCTGTACAGCTTCCAAAACGATGGGGCGCCGCAAATCTCTTTTTCTGAAAATGGATGAGCTGGATGAGCTGGAAAAAAACTTTCTCCTTGAAAGACGCCTTGCCAGTAATGAACTTTTGAAAAGTCCCGTCCCGTCAGCTCTGGCAGTAAGCAGCGATGAAAAAATTTCCGTTATGGTCAATGAAGAGGATCATTTGCGTATCCAGGTATTGAATTCCGGTTTTGCTCTTGATACATGCTGGAAAAAGATCAATACCCTTGACGATGAGTTGGCAAACTCCATGGAATTTGCCTGGAGCGATGAGTTGGGCTATCTCACAGAGTGCCCCACCAATGTGGGCACCGGCATGAGGGCGTCTGTCATGCTTCATCTGCCGGGGCTGGTGATGACGGACCAGATCGATTCCACGATCCACGGCATCCGCAAACTGGGGTTGGCGGTCCGCGGGATCTATGGAGAAGGCAGTAAAAACTCCGGCAGACTTTATCAGGTTTCCAATCAGATCACTCTGGGGGAAAGTGAAGAAAGCATCATAGAGCAGCTTTCGGCAGTGATCCGTCAGCTGATCGGGTATGAACGCCGCGCCCGCAGGTCTCTGCTGGATAAAGACCGTTTCGGTCTGCTGGATCATGTGGGACGCGCCTTCGGAATGCTGCAGAATAGCTACAAACTCTCTGCCGAAGAGGCAATAGAAGCTCTTTCTGCTCTTCGACTCGGTGTCGATATGGGACTTTTTCAATATCTCAGCATTGCATCTGTCAATGAACTCTTTCTGGAACTGGGGCAGGGGCATCTGCAAATGCGTGCCGGGTTGGCATTGCCGGAGCCTGAGCAAAATGTTCTGCGTGCAAAACTTTTCCGGAATAAATTGCGGGAACGGAAATGAGAAAAAAAGTGCGGCTTCTTGCCTTGGCTGGAGCTCTTATTGCCGGATTTGCCGCATTGTGGGATTTGACCTTTGGGGTGTACACGGTCAACCATATACATGCTCTTATCTTCTTCAAAAAATCCTCACCTCTTTTCTGGATCGTTCCGCCCCTTGCAGCTGCCGGAGTTCTCTTTTTCGGCAGAAGAAAGCTGCTGCTTCTTGAATACGCTTTGCGCCCGCTGTGGCTGATGGGCGGCGTATTCTTCTGGCCCACATACGGGACAGGAGTCTTCTGTCTGGCTTTGGCAAGTCTCACATGGTGTGCGCTCCGTTACGGCGCCCTCATGCACCGCAACTTCAGAAAACTGCCGGAACCGGATGAAAAACTTGCCCTGTCCGCACTATTCCTGCTGACTGCAGCCATGGGCGTGTGGTGTTTTTATCTGCAGACAGCAGCATTCAAGTCATGGTATCTGATTTACGGGGATTGGGGGCAGTACGCCGATTGTTATCTGCGTCTTGCCTCCGGAAACGGTTCTTTGAAAGAGTGGCTCTGTTCAGCCGGACATTTCAATCCTCTGATAAATCTTCTTATGACGGGAGCTTTCCTTATCTCGCCTTCTGCAAACACCGTGTTCGGTATCAATGCTCTTGTGATCGTCTCTGCGATCCCTTTGAGTTTTATTCTTGCCAAAAGCAGCGGCCTGAAAAACGGAGCCGCTCTTGTATGTGCCTTTTGCGCAGGGATCTTCCCTATATATACCCGGCAGACACTCTCTCTTTTTTATGGATTTCACCCCATTATCTTTTTCATCCCTGCACTGCTTTGCTTTTTCATTGCACGGAGCAGAAAAAATCTTCCGGCAATGAGCGGTGCTCTGATACTTTCTCTTTTTATCCAGGAAACAGTTGCCATATTCTGGATCGGTTGGGGTGTTTACCTTTTTCTTGCAAAAAAGCGTTACTGGCAGGGAGCTCTGTTTTCTCTTGCTCTGGCAGGATGGTTTGCTTTTCTTGCCCTTTATCTGCAGCCTTGGGCGGCTGATGCTGCCGTTTACGCTCAAAATTTCCGTTATGCGGCTTTGGGCAATACTCCTTTGGAAGTAGCCCTTTCACCTTTTACCCGTCCTGCGGTATTCTGGAGCGCTCTCTTTTCGCCCAGAAACTTTCTTTTTGCCTTTATCATCCTCTCCCCCCTTTTGTGGGCGGCAATATCCTTCCCCGCCTTGTTGTGGATCGGAACTCCCATCTTGGGCGGCTTCTTTGTTCAGAGTTCAGATGATGTAAAGACGCCCCTTCTTCAATATGGTGTTGAGCTGGGGACTCTTTGCTGGGCGGTGGCGATCGTCAATCTTGGACGGATCTGCCGGGGGGAGGAGCCCTGGTGGAAAGAAAGAGGAAACCTTTATCGGGGATTTCTTTCAGCCACTGCTGTGGGTGTGATATTGGGCTACATATTCTTTGGATTCGGCTTTAAGTTCGGACTTTTCCCCGGAGATCATTATCTCTATGCCCCCGATGCCACCAAAGCCATCGCATTTTTGAAAAAGAATCTGCCGACTGATCTGCCCCGGCTTCTGGTGACTGGACGATTGCGGGGACACTTTATGTTCGATTACCCGACAGCCTCTCTCAGTACGCCGTGGAAACCGGGAGACTGGCTGCTTCTTGATCTTCACGATCCTTTCGAGCCCCCGGCGTTTATTGAACCTTTGAGACACAAACTTTACCGGGATCCTTTATGCCGTCCCGTGACTCATGTCAGTTGGTACGGCAAACAGCTTGTTCTGCTGCGGATCGCAAAAAAAGCAGACGCTCCGCACCATGTCAAACCTTTCAGAGTGGCAGCTGAGCGCTTCAACAACTCTGCCGGAGTCCCGATCCCCACAAGAATGAAAAGTATTCATGGGCGTTACGATGGCAGGATGTTCCATTTCAGGCTCAATGAGCAAGTACGCGCCGATTACGATCTTTTGATCCGTCTGACTTTTACCGACGGGAGTATAAAAAAACTTGAATACAGTTGGTTTTTCGGCTTGTTCCCGGCATGGGCACAAAAAAACGGCACACTTTGGAGTGTGCCGGTCAAGTCCGGATTCGTCAAATGTGAACTGCTCTTCAAAGAGCGTCCGGAATCTTCCTTGTCTGCCACTCAGGCAGGGCAGGGGAGTGCCACGCAGCAGGGCAGGGGGAATCAAAAATAAGCCTTTCGCCGTTCCCCGGGTGCAGAAACTCCAATTTCCCGGAGTGGAGCGCCTGACAGGGGAGACGCAGCAATTCCTTATCTTCCTGAGTCAGAGAATCTGTACGCAATTTGAGAAAGAGATTTTCGTCAAGTCCGTAAAGTTTATCCCCCACCACAGGAAAGCCGTATGAAAACATGGTCGCTCTGATCTGGTGCATTCTGCCTGTTTTCAGCTCGGCTGCAGCCAGAGAAAATCCGTTTATCTGTTCCAGACAACTGATTTCAGTCCAGCTGGACTCAATTTTCAACACGCCCGCCGGGGGGCGTTCGCCCGGGGCAAATTTGCGCTTCTTGCGCACATTGCTGTTTGCATCGTCAAAAAGAAAACCCTTAGCTGAAATATGCTCAGGCATGACCCCATGGACCATGACCATGTAAACTTTGCGGATATCATTCTGCATTTTTGCAAGTTTCGCAGCGCACTGGGGCGTTTTCGCAGCAATGAGAAGTCCCGAAGTTTCCCGGTCAAGGCGGTTGACCAGATGGATATCCCCGAAACGCTCTTTCAGAAGATACCACAAGGTATTTTTGAAATAGGGACCCGAGGGGTGCACACAAAGATTCCCCGGCTTGTCGATCACAAGCAGCAGGTCATCTTCATAGACAACATTGTAATCAAGATCGGCAGGCGGTTCCTCAATATCCCCGGGACGGTATTCTATGACATCGTGAAGTTTCAGGATATATTCCGGAGTCACCAGCTGTCCGTTGACAGTGATTTCTCCGGCAGTGATCCTTTGCGCCCACTCATCAAGAGAGCGATAGGTAAAGCGTCCGGCAAGGTAATTTGCGCAAGTCAATCCCTCGCCATTCCATGTGACGCCGGTTTTTATGATCCGTTCCATATTATTTCAAAGCCAGAAGCAGGATCGCCGCAATGCCGCAAACAATACCGGCGATCTTGAATTTTTCAAGTTTTTCCTTGAGAAAGATCACACTCAAAAGCAAAGTACCGAGGAAACTCATCTGTGCGATGGAAAGTACCACCCCTGCGGCTCCAGATTGAAGTGCCTTTGCCATAAAAAAGACGATTCCCGCAACAAAAAGCCCGGAAACAGTTCCGAATCCCAGAGTGGGCATATCCGGCATTTTGACCTTTTTGTCTTTGCAAAGGGCGTAGATCAAACCGCCGAACACCCAGAAGAGACCATTGATAAAGACCAATGCCGGTTCTTCGACTTTGCAGATAAACGCCTCCTTGTAAGAAAGTCCCATTCCAGCCCGCAGCAGCGATGCGGAAATGATCATGACCATGCCCGCCAGAGAGGATTTTCTCTCTCCTGACATGGTGCTGAACGAAAAAAGCAAGATGGCAAGAACGGCTGCCGTAACACCGCAAAGCTGCAGCAGGGAGAGTTTTTCACCGAAAAACAGTATAGCTCCGGGAACAACAAAAATCAAATTCAACCGATAGATCGTTGAACAGATCCCGGCACTGAGTTTTCCCATGGCTTCGATCAGCAGCACATTTCCGGCAATGGAAAAAAAGCCTGCCGCACATCCCCAGATCAGGGTGTTGGGCAAATTGGCTTCAAATGCTTTGAAGTCCACTGTAAAAGCCATGGTCAGAGTTATGATCACACCGATAATGCTGAAAAATACTCCTCTGGACATGGGGCGATCAGCGAAAAGTTTGAAAATAAAATCGTTGATCGCCGAACACCCCAGGCAGCAGAGAGCAAAAACAATAGCCATTTTCAGTTACCGGACCTTTTCCACTGCCTTTTTGAATCCTTCGGCGGAACGCTCAATAATGGATTTATCCACACAGAAGGCTGTGCGGAAATATCCGGGAGCGCCGAATCCTTTTCCGGGAACAGCAAGCACTCTTTCAGAGAGCAGTGCGTCAATGAAGATCTGCTCATCAGCGGTGGGGGATTTGGGGAAGAAGTAGAAGGCGCCCTTGGGCATGAAATAGTCGATCCCGGCATTGTCAAGGACTTTTGCCATGGCATCCCGGCGTTCACGGTAGATATTGAGATCGACCTGAGCGGAAATGCACTTGGAAAGGATCTTCTGTCCCACGATAGGAGCGTTGACAAATCCCAGGATCCTGTTGCAGAGGATCAAGGCATTCATCACCTCATCCGCACCGTCGAAGTTGTCAACAGCAATGTAGCCGATACGCTCACCTGCCAGAGAAAGATTTTTGGAGCAGGAGCCCATAACAACGGCATGACTGAAAAGTCCGAAGAAGGGGGGGATCTCTTCACCGTCAAAGTTGAGAAAACGGTAGGGTTCGTCAGAAATCACATAGATGGGACGGCCAAACTGCTCTTCAGCTTCTTTGACCACAGCGGCGACAGCTTCCAGTTCGCTTTCGGTATAGATCCTGCCAGTGGGGTTGTTGGGAGAGTTGAGGATAATGGCACGGGTCGAGCTGTTGATAGCAGCTTTGAAAGCTGAAGCATCAAGTTTGAAGCCTTCAAGAGTGGCAACGGGTTTCAATTTACCGCCGTAGTTACCGGCGTAGAATCCGTATTCAACAAAGTAAGGGGAGGGGCACAAAACCTCATCTCCGGCAGACAGCACAGCGCGGAAAAAGACATTCAGCGCACCGGCGGCTCCGCAGCAGACAACCACATTGGAGCTTTCGATTTTGGACTGCTGTTCAAAAGAGATCTGTTCAGCCAGCTGCTTGCGCAGTTCAGGGAATCCGGCATTGGGCATGTATCCCATGGCAAAGGGCTGGTCGGCAGCAGAAGCGATTTCTGCCAGAGCCTCTTTCACCTGGGGGGGAGGGGGGAGATCCGGGTTCCCCAGACTGAAGTCGAACACATTGTCGGCGCCATACTGTTTTTTAAGTTCGATCCCAGCTTCAAACATTCTGCGGATCATGGAGCTGTTGGCAAGATAACCTTTTATCTGTTCATTGATGTAGTTCATTTTGCGAAAAACCTTCCTTATATTATGTAGAGTTGAAATTGATGCACATTTTATACTATAGCACACAAAAGCTTTTTTTTCTACAGCAGATAAACTTTATTCCGTGAAATAATGTTTTTTTAGGTCAGGGGAATGTGTAGTTTTAGTCTGTGGACCAGACATTATCGCAAATACAAACTTGTCAACCGCCAGCGCCTTGCTCGCGTGGGCGGCGCATCAACTGAGACCGTAAATGTCCGTTTAAGTCCGTTTGAGTCAGTAAAAGCGCCGCACCAGACACTCATGCACACTCAGAGCGCTTTCCAGTACTGGGGGGCATACCTTTGGTTGCGCGCAATTTCGTGGGCTCGGCGGTGTCGGGGGCGCTCCCCCCGGCTCGATGACAGCCATGCCCCCGTGGCTGCGGCACAGGAAATGTGCAGTTTCAGTCTGTGGACCAAACATTATCGGCAATGTGGGCTTGTGGGTTGCAAGCACTACGATCACGCCTCAGGGCGTGATCAAAAGAGCTGTTTCATCGCAGCAGTGGAATTTGGGACATTTAGAGCAATCGCTCCAGATTTTTTCCGGAAACTCCTCTTTGGCAACCTCCCGGAATCCCAGACTCTTGAAAAACGCCGGAGTGGTCGTCAAAGTGAAAAGACGCCATCCCGACCGCTCTTCACGGAGTTTCTCAATCATGGCTCCGGCAAGAAGTTTGCCTATCCCCTTTCCCTGCAGCTCAGGAGAAATCACCACAGAACGCAATTCAAGAAGATCATTGCCGTAATCCCGCAAAGCGGCACAGCCGCACACCTTGCCCTGAAACGCCGCAATGGTAAAGTTGCCAATGAAAAAGCCGATATCCTCTTTGCTTCTTCTCAGAACGATCCCCTGTGCCACATAAAGTTCAAGGAGATCAAAAATCCCGTCAACATCGTTCAGGACAGCAGGACGGATCTTGATCTGATCCTTCATGATTCAGCTCCGTTCTCCTCTGCAACTTCAACATAGCGTCCAATGGCACGGAACTTGGCGTAGCGCTGGTCAGCTAACTCTTCTCCTGAGAATTTTTCCAATTCCTCAAGCTGCTTTTCAAGAGCAGCAGCAAGATTATCAGCTGCCGCATCATAATCCCGCTGGGCTCCCCCGAAGGGCTCAGGAATGATCTCGTCGGCAATGTCAAGTTCAATCAGCTTGTCAGCGGTGATCTTCAAAGCCTCTGCCGCCCGGGGGGCGTAGGCACGGTCTTTCCAGAGGATAGCGGCGCATCCCTCAGGAGTGATGACAGAGTAATAGGCATTTTCCATAATGAGCACTCTGTTGCCAACCCCGATCCCAATGGCTCCGCCGGAGCCGCCTTCGCCGATGATGACGGCGATGACGGGGACTTTGAGTTTGAACATATCACGGAGATTCACGGCAATAGCTTCAGAAATATGGCGCTCTTCACTGGCAACACCGGGGAAGGCTCCGGGAGTGTCGATCAAAGTGATGACAGGAACCTGGGCTTTGTCAGCCAACTGCATCAAACGCAAAGCCTTACGGTATCCTTCCGGACTGGGCCATCCAAAGTTGCGGTAGAGATTCTCTTTCATCGCTCTGCCCTTCTGGGTCCCGATGACCATGACAGGCTTGCCGTTGAATTTGGCAAATCCGCCCACCACAGCCTTGTCATCACGGAACCTTCTGTCGCCGGAAAGCTCAATGAAATTGCTGAAGATCCTCTCAATATAGTCAAGCGTATAGGGGCGGTCAGGGTGACGCGCCAGCTGGATCCGCTGCCAAGGAGTCAGATTGGAGTAGATCTCCCGGGTCATAGTATCCAGTTTCTGCATCAGAGCATTGATCTCTTCTGTCACATCGATCTTATTTTCCGTTGAAAAACGCTTCATCTCCTCAATTTTTTTCTGGAGTTCCAGAATGGGTTTTTCAAACTCAAGTTTTAATTCAGCCATAGTTTTATTTCTCCTGCACTTAGGTTTTTCCCCCGCTCTTTCAAGTCAGGGCTCCTGCTGCTTTTACTCTTCTGTCACACTCACCGGTGTCCCGACCGGAACCAGATAATAAAGCGCCTCAACATCAGCATTGCGCATACGGACACATCCGCTGCTCAATGAACGCCCGACGGTGTTTTCATCTTTAGCCCCATGGATCCCGTACCCCAGAAGCGGACGCCCCGGAGCAGAGGCTGGAGCCAGTTTCAAAAAATAATCCCCCAGCTGGTTTTCGGGATCGCCATACTTGAACACCCTGCCGTCAGGCAGATACCAGTCAGGATGGCGCAGCCGGGAAGAGATGGCAAAATCAGCCGCAGGTGTTTTCCCCATTCTGCCGATACCGACTTCCCAAACGGCAAAAAGTTTTTCGCTCCCCTCTTTTTTTTGAAAGAGCTTCAGCAGACGGTATTTTTTTGAAACTGTGATCTTCCAGTCACCGGGAACAATAAAAAGCTGTCTCCCCACGAAAATACGGCTGCCGGAAATATTGTTTCTCTTGCGGAGCAGCTCCACGGTGGTAAAGAACTTCCCGGCAACGCCGCTGAGACTGTCCCCACCCCTTATGCGGTAGCGGACTACATAGGGGTTCATTTTTCCCTGAAAAACCATCCCCATGCGGGCAGCGGTCAAAACACGCCACCCCTCCCGGTAAAACGCGCCGTTTTCCGCCGCGCCTTCAAGGGCTTTTTCCGCCAGAGTCTCAGCTTTGGCGAACTCCTTGTTATTGAGCAGCGCAAGAGCCCGGGCAAGAGAGCTCTTTTGAGCCTCTGACACCACATTGTCAACAGGAACGACCGGCAAATCAGCCCCCTTGCGGTCAGCCGGAGTTATGATACCTTTATCGGGAAGGACCGGGTCCGTCGGGTCAACTCCACCCGGCTGCTTTGCGGGCTCTTTTTCAGGAACAGGCGCTGCGGGAAACTCTGGCGTTTTCTCTTTGTCTGCGGGCGCAGCGGAAACACTCCCCCCCACGCCCACGGAGGGCTCAGGGGAAGGTTTCTTTTCTCCATTCCCTGTCTTGCCGTCTCCCGGCGCAACAACAGCGGGAGTCTCCGGCACCTTCGTATCAGGCTCTCCTTTGCCGGGAACGACTTCCCCCTTATCGGGCCAGAACCACCAGAGCAAAGCAGCTGTCAGGGCACTGATCGCGACAAAGATAAGAATAAAGCGCAACTTTGAGGTGCCCTGCCCTTCCACACCGGGTTCGAGACCATAATTATAATTAGACATTAAGAAAACTCCGTGTTAAAGAATATTACTTCAGCAGTGCGCAGCAATACCATTACTCCACCGCTATAATATATATCAGAATCAGCAAATTTTCAAGTTTTTGAGCCGCCGCTTTGATGCAAAGAGTCCCTGTTTGCGGCGCAGCAGATGCAGCAGCTGAGTTACGACAGCAGAACTTTCCATGACCAGCACATCCCCTTGATCCCATCTGCAGCGCGAAAGCAATCCGGAATCCCGCAACAGCTCCTCTATCTTCGGATAATTCCGCCGGTGCTTCTTTGAATGCTCCCTGATGCGGAGCCTTTTGTTCCTGCCGTTGCCCAAAGCCAGACGGCGACGGCGGACACGCTTGAAAAACAAAGCGCTCCCTGCCCACTCCTCCGCAGCGGCGATCATGCCGGATTCTTCCAATCCGCAACCGATGAAGAGCCCCTTTGCCCCCCTTTGAAACAACTTCCACCAGGGGGAAGAGGAGGAATATTCAGAAGCACAGCTTTCGTGTCCTTCCATAAGCCAGCCGGTGTCCTGCCCCAGCGCCGCAAGGGAACCTGCCGGATGCCGGGAGCGCACCACGCCGGGCAGCAAACGGAACATCTCAGAAAGCGCCCCCTTGCCGGAAGGTGTCTGCTCCGGGTCAAAGATCCCGTTGGGAACAAAGCAGTCTGGTCCCCCGCCTGTGGGCATCACCAAAGTCCCCGGAGCAAAGAAATCTGTCAGCTCCCGGAGGAGTTCAGCACTTTCCTTTTCTCCCATATCCGAAACACAGTACACAATGACAGTGTCACTCTTTTTTACGCCGCATTGGCTCAACAGTTCGCTTATTTTCATAGCTGCAGCTTCCCAAAACTTTTTTGTTCTTCGGCAAAAGCCGGAGACGAAACCATATTATAACAGCTGCCGGAACATTTTTCAAGTCTCTGTAAAAAAAAAACAGAAAAAATCCACATAGTTCCATTTGACAACTTGAACTTATTGCCAAATGAAGCTATATTATTAGATGAATTATTGTCAAAAAACTAAAACTACAGGAAAAGAAAATGTTTGAATCGTTAAGCGACAGACTGCATGATGTATTAAAGAAGCTGCGGGGTGAGAGCCGGCTCACAGAGAGTAATATCACAGAGGCTATGCGCGAGATCCGCATGGCACTGCTTGAAGCTGATGTCAATTTCAAGATCGCAGGTGACTTTATCGAAGCGGTCAAACAGGAATGTGTCGGTCAGGATGTGATCCGGAGCGTTACCCCCGGTCAGCAGGTCATCAAGATCGTTCATGACCGGTTGATCGATCTGCTGGGTGAAGCTGCCGAACTCCAACTCAAAAGCCGTCCCAGCGTTATCATGCTCGCAGGTCTCCACGGCAGCGGTAAAACCACCACTGCCGGTAAACTTGCCCTCAATCTGAAACGCAGCGGCAAAAAAGTCCTTCTGGTCGCAGGAGACGTTTACCGTCCTGCCGCTATCGACCAGCTGGAGATCATCGGCAGGGAAATCAATGTGAATGTTCATGTTGAAAGAACCAGCGTCAATGTGGCTGCCATCGCCCGCAACGCCGTTGAAACAGCTCAAAAAGAGAACTACGATGTGGTCATCGTCGATACCGCCGGTCGGCTTCAGATCGATGAAACCATGGTTCAGGAGCTGGTTCGCATCCGTCAGGCAGTCACCCCTGATGAAGTCCTGCTGGTCGCCGACGCCGCTTTGGGGCAGGAGGCTGTTTCCGTAGGTGAACACTTTAACAACGCCCTCGAATTGACCGGTTTCATCCTTACCAAACTGGATGGTGATGCCCGGGGCGGTGCTGCACTTTCGATCCGCAAAGCGACGGGAGTTCCTGTTAAATTCATCGGTCTGGGCGAAAAACTTGACGCCCTTGAACCCTTCTTCCCTGAGCGCATGGCGGGGCGTATCCTCGGCATGGGCGACGTTGTCTCTCTGGTTGAAAAAGCTGCTGCCGATGTGGATGAAGCTGAAGCAAAAGCACTCCAGGAAAAGCTCCGGAAGAACCAGTTTGACTACGACGATTTTCTGTCACAGCTGCGTCACATCAGCCGTTTGGGCGGTTTGGAAAATATCCTGAAATTCCTCCCCGGCGGACGCCAGCTTTCCAACGCCATGGCAGATGTGGATCCCCGCCATTTCAAGCGCATGGAGGCGATCATACTTTCCATGACCAAGAAAGAGCGTTCAAATCCGGACCTCATCGACTTTCCCCGGCGTAAACGCATCGCCAAAGGTGCGGGAGTCCCTGTTGAAACGGTCAGTTCTCTGGTCAAACAGTTTGAGACCATGCGTAAAATGATGCGCCAGAACGGACTTCTCGGCAGACTCATGTCCGGCGGTCAGATGCCCGACTCCCCCGTTCCCGGTACAATGGGCGGTCTTTTCGGCGGTGCGGCTCAAGTCAGCAAAAAAGAGCAGGAACATAAAAAGAAGATCGCAAAACTTGCCAAAAAAGAACGCGCAAAACAGCGCAAGCGCAAAAAATAAAAATTCAGAGGATTTTCATATATGCTGAGTATTCTTATTGCCGTGGTCGTGGGCGCCGGTATTGCGGTTGCCATGATCGTCGATCAGCAGCACATCGCCTGGAGCATCGTCAGCGGGATCGCAGGTTATGTGGTTATCCAAATCATCATCAGTCTGGTCCTCCGCAAAAAAATCAACGCCGTTCAGGCTGGGATCCAGGCAGAGATGAATGCGGACAGGGATCGGATCAACCGCCAGCTCATGACCTTTCAGCAGCGTCAGCCCGGCAACATGAACGGTCTCAAGCAGCTGGCAGACCGCCTTCAAAGCGAAGTGTCACGGAAACTGCTTGCTGCCACTGAGCGCTTCAAGGTCTTCTACCCCTGGAGTCCCATGCTTTACAAGCAGATCAATGCCATGAAAATGCAGCTCTATTTTCAGGTCAGAGATTACGAAGAAGTGGATAAGCTGCTGCCTAAATCCATGTTGATCGATCCCTTGTCTCTTTCCATCAAACTGGTCCGCATGTATAAAAATGAAGACAAGGATCTTGACACTTTTTACACAAAGAAATGTTCCCGGTTCAAAAGCGAGCAGGGCGCCTTCATTGCGTGTGTTTATGCCTGGATCAAACTCAAGCAGCAGGATCCTCAAGCTGCAGTCACCGCACTGCAGTCTGCCAGAAAACTTTCGGATCATCCGGTCCTCGTTGAGAACCTTGACAAACTCCTCAACGACAAAAAGAAAGATTTTTCCAACGCCGGTTTCGGCGAACAGTGGTATGCTCTCGGTCTTGAAGAGTTCAAACCCAAAGCCATCCGTAAACGCAATAACGGTCCCATGTACTGATGGATGAGATTCTGCCCCGCTCAAACTGGATCGGCAGAATAAAAAAAGCTGCCGCCTCTGCAGCAGCTCCGCTCATTTTTGTCGGAGCTGTCGCTGCGGCTTTGCCTGAGATACTCCGGCAGAAAACCTTACGGTTCAAAGACCTGATCTATTACCTCGATCTGTGCGGCAGCAAATCATTGCCTGTGGTTGTGCTGATCAGTCTGTTGATGGGGACAGTTCTGGGGATACAGGGCGCCCTGCAGCTGCGAAAAGTCGGCACTGACATCTTTATCGTCGATCTTGTGGGATTCGCCGTTCTGAAAGAATTCGGTCCTCTCATGGTCGCCATCATCGCAACGGGCAGAGCCGGTTCTGCCTTTGCCGCAGAGATCGGAACGATGAAGGTCAACGAAGAGCTTTTCGCTCTGAAAACTCTCGGGATCTCTCCCGAAGCATTCCTTGTGACCCCCAAATTGCTGGCAATGCTCGCTGCCATGCCGCTGCTTACTGTCTTTGCAGATGCTGCCGGCTTGCTGGGAGGCAGCATTATCGGGGTTTTCTACATGGGGATCCCCTTGAACGCTTATTGGGACAGGACTTTTGCTGTACTCGATGAGATCACATTCATATTGGGTGTGCTGAAAAGCTCCGTTTTTTCCGTTCTGGTAACTCTTGCCGGGTGTTACTGCGGTTTTCAAGCCGAAGGCGACGCTCAAGGGGTGGGCAGAGGAGCGACCAAAGCCGTGGTCCTCTCTCTCTTCCTCGTGATCGTTGCCGATGCCGTACTCACATTGCTCTATTCTCTGGTGGGGTACTGATGATGGAAAAACAGACAGCTCTGAAAGCAGAAAATCTGATTTTAGGATACGGCGGCAGACTCATCCTCAAAGATCTGGATTTTTCCGTCCGGCAAGGGGAGATATTCGGCATACTGGGCAACTCCGGTTGCGGAAAAAGTACACTCCTCAAACATTTGACTGGCATTTATCCCCCTGTTCAGGGCAACATATTCCTTCTGGGGGAAAAACTTGATACTTCCGCCCCGGCAGCTTACAGACGGTTGATGACCCGCATCGGCGTCACCTATCAGGGAGGTGCTCTTTTCAGCTCCATGACTGTGGCAGAAAATGTGGCTCTTCCCCTGGAACTCCACACAAAAAAGAGCAAAAAAGAGATAGCTGCCATCGTCAGAGAAAAACTCGAACTTGTGGATCTTGCTGATTTCGGAGATTTTATGCCGGGAGAACTTTCAGGCGGTATGCGTAAACGGGCAGGGCTTGCCCGTGCCATTGCCCTTGACCCCAAACTGCTCTTCTTTGATGAACCCTCTGCAGGACTGGATCCACTGGCGGCAGCCGGATTGGATGAACTGATCCTTTCCATGCGGGAACTGCTGGGTGTCACTGTGGTCGTCGTCACCCATGAACTGGACAGCATTTTCACCATTACCGACAGAGTGATCATCATCGACAAAGCTGAAAAAACCATTGTTGCTGAGGGGGACCCCCGAAAATTGAAAGATGGCTCCCAAAATCAGTTTGTCAGAGATTTTCTGAATCGTAAAGGCTTAAAAAGGAGTTTCACACCCAATGAATAACAACAGCAAAAAAGAATTGCTCACCGGCGTTTTTATTATTTCCGGGGTCCTGCTGCTTCTTGCCATGCTTTTTGTCCTGGGGCTGTCGGATCTTTTTACTCAAAAGATCATTATGCACACAGCTTTTACCGAATCGGTCCAGGGGTTGACCCGGGGTTCTGCAGTCAAATACCGGGGCGTCCAAATCGGCACGGTCAGCAACATTTCCATTCTGGTCAAAGAAAAAATCATCCAGGTGGATATGGAAATCGATCCGCAGCACTTTGCCGTTGACAGAACAAATCAGCGTTTCCCGGAAAAGGAATTCACCACCTTTATCAACTCGGAAATCAAAGAAAAAGGGCTGAGGGCCCGTCTTGAAATGCTGGGTATCACCGGCATGAAATTTATCGATTTCGACTACTTTGCCAAACCGGGGACTCCTTTGTCAAAGCAGCCCCATTTGACAGGAACTCCGGGAGGGATCTATGTTCCAAGCGTCATTTCCCAGATGAAAGATCTTTCTGTCACATTGACCTCTGCCGTTGACCGTCTGTCGCGGATCCGTTATGAGCACATCTCTGAACAGCTTGAAAACGCCCTGACCGGTCTGGGGCAGCTGCTGAATTCTCAGGAGATCCGCTCGACTATCGCCCGTATCAATGATACGGCAGAGAATCTTGAAACCAGCACCAGAGCCATTTCAAGTGTTTTGAATGAATCAAGAATACTCAATGTGGTCAACAGTCTGCAGCAGAATCTTACGGCTCTCAACAAGCTGCAGCAAACACTGCTGACCATTTCCAATGACGCCCGGATCCCTGAAACCACGGCAGCCTTCCGTCATTCACTGGAAGATGTTTCAGAAAGCCGCAGGGAATTTGAAAATGTTATCCTGAAACTCAATCAGACCCTGGAGTCGATCCGGGTCCTGACAGATTATCTTTCAACAGATCCCGCCTCGCTGCTGCGGGGCAAACAACAAAAACCGGTCCTCAAATAAGATGAATATTGATCCTGAAATCGTAAAAGCAACAACTGAGCTGCGTCTCAGCTACCCCAACTACACAGTGGAAAGCTATCAGTTCATTTCAGACGCAGTTGCATACACTGTCGGTAAGCTCCACGCCCATCGCCATGTCTCAGCCAGAGAACTTCTCCGTGGAATCAGAGAATACGCATTCCTGCAATACGGTGTTGTTGCGCCCCAGGTACTGTGCCAATTTGGATTGCGGGCAGCACGCAATGTGGGCGAAGTCGTTTATCTGCTCATCAGTGTCAAAGTGCTTTCAGCATCGCCGGAAGATTCTCCGGAAGATTTCAACATAGACTTTCCATGGGAAGATGATCGTCCGCTCTCCGGAAAAAGACCGGCTCTTCCATTCATAGACGCAGATTAAAGGGGAAATTTAATAAAATGAAACTGCTTTCAAATATCTGTTCCTACACTTATCCCAACGGTTTGGGGCTCCATGTGCTCCCCCTGCCCGGGAGCGGCTCCCTTGAATTGCAGTGTGCTGTCCGGACAGGCAGCATACACGAAGGAGAAAACCTGGGCTGCGGTCTTTCGCACTTTCTTGAACACATGCTTTTTCAGGGATGTGCCAATTTCCCCGGTCGCAGCGGCTCTGAAAAAATTGAACGCGCCGGCGGTTCAGTCAATGCCTACACCAGCTACGACAGGACTGTCTATTATCTCAGGGTCCCTGAATCACATAAAGAGCTTGCCGTTGAACTTTTAAGTTCCATGGTCCGTTTTCCGGAACTGCCGGAAAAAAGGTTCTGCGAAGAAAAAGATGTGATCCTCAGAGAGTGCGACCTGTACTTTGACTCCCCCGGAACAAAAATGTTTCTTTCCGGATTTGAAGCCCTTTTCGGTCCCCATCCTGCCCGTGTGCCCATCATCGGTCACAGAGATATGATCGCAACCGTGACCCGGGATATGGCAGCAGCCTACCATGCCAGTCGCTATACCCCCAACCGTTGTTTCTTCGTGGCTGTGGGGGCAGTGGATCCGGATTGGCTCTACCGCAAAGTGGGAGAACTGCTCGGTGACTGGAAAATGGGGTCACTCCATGAACTCCCCCTGCCTGAAATTCCGGGTGCTCTGGCGCCCCGCACCATAGAAACGGTTTTTCCCGACACCGTATCTCAGCTGTGTCTGCTTCTGCCCCCCATTGCGCCGAAAGAAAACGGTGCTGCGGAGGTGCTTTCCGGTATCCTCGCCGGAAGTACCGGTTCCCGTCTGGTCCAAAGTTTGGAACTTGAAAAGGAGCTGGCTTTGAATGTGGAATCCGCCATTGAAAATTTCAGCGGATTCAGTGTCCCTCTCATTACCGCCGTCACCACACCGGGCAAACTGGATAAACTTGAATCCGCTCTGCGCCGGGAGCTGGCGGCTGTTGCTTCAGGTGAAATCACAGCAGATGAACTGCGCCGGGAAAAAACTCAGCGCTACGCCGATCAGCTCCGTCAGATGTGTGTTCCTTCGCAGATCGCTTCAGCAATGGTGGAAGGGGTGATGCTCAACTCGGATCCGGGCTTTGCCGGTGCTGCTTTGGAGGCACTTGAAAAGTTGGAACTTGATGAGTTGCGTTCTTTTGCCGCAAAGATTCTGGACTCCAAACAATTCCTCATGGTCAAACAACGCCCTGAGCCCCCCGCTTCACGCAAAACAGCTGCCACAGACAAGATCAAAGCGGAGCTCTCCTCCACTCCTTCCGGTGTGCAGCTGCTCACTTGTTCCGACCACGCAGTGGAGCTTGTCAGCTTTTCGCTACTGCTCCCCGGAGGCGCCATTGCCGAACCTCTTGAAAAGCGCGGACTTTCCCATTGCATCGCCAACACCCTTCTGAGCGGCTGCGGCAAGCGCAATGAAAGCCGTCTTGCCGCAACTTTGGACCGCTACGGTATGGATGTCAGTTTCAACACCGGACTGAACACATTTGCCGCCAAAATGAATGCCCCACGGAAATATTTTGCCGATGCCTTCAAGGTCATGACCGAACTGCTTTGTGATCCGACCTTCCCTGCTCTCCCCTTTGAGCGCGAAAAGAAACGGCAGCTGGAAAAATTCCGCCGCCGGCAGATGAAGCCTGCCAAAGCCGCCTTCCGTGCCGGTTGTCTGGCGCTTTTCGGATCCCATCCCTACGGATGCGGCGAACATGGAACGCCGGAGTGTGTCCAGTCTTTCACCCCGGAAATCGCAAAAGAGTATTGGAAACAGCTTTTTTCATCCGATTCCTGCATTATTGGATTTGCCGGGGATATCGACAGCGGCACAGCCGCTTTAAGGGCACAATACCTGGACAACGCCGTCAACTGGCAGAGAAAGACACCCTCACTGCCGGAAACGCCCGTGTTCCCCACGGCTTCTCAGGTCATTGAAATACCTATCGAAAGAGAACAGACTGTCGTCATGAAACTGCTGCGGATCCCCCCTTTGAAGGGGGAGACCGGCACCCTTTTCCACATGCTCAACAGTGCCGAAAACGGTATGAATTCCAGACTCTTTCAGCGTGTCCGGGAAGATAAAAGCCTTGCGTATTCCGTTGGTACCAAAGCCGCGGGGGGATTCCATCCGGGGGTGTTCGCTTTTTCAGCTGCAACTCAGGCTGACAAGATCGCAGATGTGGAAGAGTGCTTCGATGAAGAAATCAGCCGTCTCGCTGCTGAAGGACTTTCTGAAGAGGAATTCAACATGGCACGGGATTCCATGCTGTTCCGTCTGGCGCGCGCATCAGAGTCTTCCCATGCCCTGCTGGATTTTACCATGCTGGATATGTTTTACGGCGAAGATGTCAACGCTCTTGAAATGCTCTCTCAACGGCTCAAAGAGTGTACTCTCGATCATTTCAATGCTGCCATAAGAGAAAGTTTCACTGCCCCTGTTACAGTAACGGTCCATGCCGGAAAACTGCCGTAACAGAAAAAACTTTTCCCTTTTCAGGAAAAAAAACGCCTGGCTTGTTTGCTTTTTTAAACAATATTCATTATATTATACAAGAGATTTGTTTGTTTTTCTCAATAGAGCTTCATAAAAGGAGTTTTTGCTTGTATCATGGAAAAAGAGATCATACTGTGTCTGGACCTTTTCGGTACCGCCATTTTTGCGGCAACCGGAGCCATAAAGGGAGTGCGCCGCCGCCTTGACATTTTCGGTGTCACGGTCCTTGCGTGCTGCGTAGGTGTAGGCGGTGGGATCACCAGAGATGCCATTTTAGGCGCAGTCCCAGTGGCGGCGCTTCAGCACTGGACCTATCTTTGCGTCTGTATCGCAGTGGCGCTGATTACCTTTTTTACTGTAAGATTCTGGATGAAACTGCGCAACATCATCCAGATCTGCGACGCCGTCGGACTGGGAGTCTTCACCGCCATCGGCGCCGCCAAGGGTATGGCTTACGAAGTCAGCTGTATAGGCGTTTTGCTCTGCGGAGTCATCACTGCCATCGGCGGCGGGATCATACGCGATGTGCTGGTCCGTGAGATCCCGGTGGTGCTGCGCAGTGATTTTTACGCCACCGCCTCATTGATGGGGGGGATCCTTTACTATGTGCTCCATATATACGGCGTGGGATGGTTTCTGAATTTTTCCCTGACCTCGATTTTCGTCTTTTCCGTCCGATTCGCAGCAATGTATTTCAAGCTGCAGCTCCCGGAAGCCCATGTATCACTGAAAAGCATATTCCCTCCCTCAACTCCCCGGAAGAGATAAAAAAAAGATATTGAGAGAAACCCCGGAAAGTCTCTCTCAATATCATTGTATTTCAGACGCTGAAATTTACTCAGCGTTGTAGCCTGCCTCATCGGTCAGGAGCTGCTTCAGCTTGTTAAGCGCCTGATTCTGGATCTGCCGGACACGCTCACGGGTCCTGCCGATCTGCTGACTGACCTCTTCAAGAGTCAGGGGACGGGAGCCCCGCAGACCGAAACGCATTTCAAGAATACGCCGTTCACGGGAATCCAGCTTATCCAGAAGATCGAGAAGGCGGAAGACAGATTCCACATCTCCGATGATCTGATCCGGAGTCATGGCGTGACGGTCGGGGATGATATCCTGAAATTCGCCCTCTTCCCCCTGCTGGATGGGATCATGCAGAGAAATGGTCTTGAGGTCAGCCAGACGCAATCCCTGAACTGTTCTCTCACTGAACTCAAGATGATCCGCAATTTCTGAATCGGTGGGGTCACGCCCCAGTTCTTCGGCGAGCTTCATGCGGACGGTCTTGATCTTGGAGATCTTTCCTGCGGACTGCACAGGAATACGGATGGTACGGCTCTGGTTGGCAAGAGCGCGGCGCATGGACTGCTTGATCCACCATGCGGCGTAACTGCTGAATTTAGCTCCCTTGCTGGGATCGAATTTCTCAACAGCCCGCATCAAACCGATATTTCCTTCTGAAATCAGGTCAAGGAGGGGCAATCCCAATCCTTTGAAATCATGGGCGATCTTCACGACCAGACGCAAGTTTGCCTTGATGAGAGTGTTTCTGGCATCCTCATACTGCTGGCTGTCGGTGCTGTGGATCTGCTTGGCAAGTTCAGCTTCTTCATTTTTGTTGACCAGTGAAATACGGGCGATCTCGCCCATATAGACCTTCATGGTATCGTTTTTGGTTCCGCTCATGAGTTTTGAGTCAAGGGCGGTCTTGCGTGCAGACTCCTTTTCCTGTTTGGTGCGGGGGCGCACGATAGAAGATCTGCTGGTCTGCCGTGCTCTGTCCCGGGCGATCTCTTCAGGAGTTTTGGGACGGGGAGCAAACTTGACAGGAGGCGCACAAACCTTTTTGATTATCAGTTTGCGATGAACAGTAGGCTCCGGTGAAGCGGTGATATCATCATCATCGCTGTCATCTTCTTCGTCCAGCTCATCCTCAAAGTCATCGTCATCATGCCTGTGCTCTTCCTCTTCCTCATCCAAATCATCATCAGGAAGTTCCGGAACGATCACAGATGTGACCGAAACAACGGGTGCAGCCTGAACAGCAACAGTTTCGACCTCTTCAACTTCGGTGCCTTCGGCATTTTCGGCACTTTTCTCTGCAGCAGCTTCAGTTTCTTTGCCTGCGGCACTCTTTTTGCTTTTGGCGGAGCCGGAGCTCTTTGCTTTTCCAGAGACCTTTTTGGCACCTTCTCCGGCATCAGGCGTTTCTTTTTCAGCTTTTTCTTCAACCTTTCCGGTTTTGGAAGAAGCAGAACTCCGTGCAGACTTTTTTTCAGCCGCAGCTTTAACTTTGCCGGAAGAAACTTTTTCATCAGCAGCTGCGGCACTGCTCTTTGACTTTACTGTTTTTTCCGCTTTAGCAGATTTCGCTGCCTTTTCAGCTTTCTCAGCCTTCTCAATTTCTTGAGGAGCGGCATTTTTTTCTGCAGTTTCGGCAGCAGAAGGTTCTTTTTTGCTTTTTGCAGTTGCTGATTTTTTTACCGTTTCAGTTTTGGCAGTCCCCTTTTCGGCAGCCGTTTTTTTGGTTGCAGGACTCTTTTTCTTCTTTTCGATCAAATCTTTTTCAATTTCTTTTTTTTCTGCCATTGACTTGACTCCTGTTTCATATTATATTTATATAGAGAACCGGAGGAATGAGGCAATCAGCCCGTTTTTCCGGTATCTTAAAATACATTATAATGTGTTTTGAAAAAAAATCAAGGCTTTTTTTTGTGAAGTGGCATAATTTTTTAGAAAATTATTTAAATTCAAGATCAAGAGGAGCGATTCCAGACTTTTCTGTCATACCGGAACTGGTGGCTCTTCCGCTTTTGCGTGCTCACATAACAGAGAAAAAAAAGAGCATTGTGATCTGCCCGGGCAGCAGCGAAGCTGACAATATCAGTGCCGGACTCCGCCAATGCGCCGCCGCTGCCGGAATTGAAATAAATCTGCTGCTGCTCCCTGAAACAGAGCAGGGCAAGCTCCGCTTTCCCGGCGCCGAAAGCCGCCGTGCCCAAGCCCTTGACAAAGTGCTCTCTGACGATTACGACATCCTTATAGGCAGTGTTACCGCCTTTACCGGAGCCGCACCGGAGCCGGAAGAAAGTGCCGCCTGCCGTATTGAGCTGCGTCCGGGGCTGATCCTGCCCCCGGAACAACTGATAGAAAAACTGGTCCAGCTTGACTACGACGATGAGTATGAAACCACCATTCCCGGGGAGTTTTCCAGACGCGGCGGGATCGTTGACCTTTACAGTCCAGCCCACAACTTTCCCTGCCGTATCGAATATTTCGGTGATGAAATAGACACCATGCGTCAATTTGCTCCGGAAACCCAACGCTCCGTCGGCAAGATCGACTCCTATCAGCTGATCGGACGCTCCGGTATTTCAGCTGGGGGAGCAGCCGGATCCGATGCCATCGCCTACTTTGAGAAAAAGGACTTTCTGTTTCTCAATGTTTTCCCGGATTCCTCAAGAGCCAAACTGCGCCGTTATACATCAGAAAAGCAGTTGCAGCGCTTTGATGAATTTTCACTCCGGTGTGCAAAAGAAGGAAGAGTACGCTCTTTCCACTCCCTTTCTCCTGATGAGACCCCGGAAGAGTACGCAGCTCCCGACATACTCCCTGTTTTTGAAAACAACTCTCCCCGGCTGCGCCGCAATCAGGAGGAAGCGGAGCAATTCCGGCTCAACGAACTCAAACAAAAAATCAATCTGCTGCGGGGCAATGAAGGTGCGGTCCTGGTAACTGCCCGGGATGAACAAAACCTTGAAGCGCTGAAACAATGGTGCAGGACTCATCTTCCTGTCGGAAAACTGGAGTTTTCCCCACTGCAATTCCCATGCGGTTTTACCCTTTTCAAAGATAATCTGATGGTGCTCACGGAAAAGGAACTCCTTGAAGCAGGTTACATCAGGGAACGCTCTTCCGGGGAAAAAGAGCCCTCTCCTTCCCCGGGGAACGCCCCCGTTGCCCCTGCACCTGTCATAGAGTTTTCCCTTGCCGAAATCGATGAAGGGGATTACGCTGTTCATGTGGATCACGGCATCGGGATCTTCAGAGGTTTCAAGGTCCTTGAAAACAATGGCAGTTCCCGGGAAGTCCTTGTTATGGAGTACCGTAATGACCAGTTGGTCTATATTCCCCTGACTGAAGCCCACAAGATCAGCCGCTATGTGGGAGCTTCCGCCCGCATCAAACTCCATGCACCAAACTCCTCACGCTGGCAGAAAGAACGGCTCCAGGCGGGAGCCGGTGTGCGTTCATACGCCGCCGACATGCTCAGGCTTCAGGCAATGCGCAAAGCCATTTCCGGGATCAGGATGGTTCCGGATGTGAAAAATGAAAAACTTTTTCTCAACGATTTTCCCTTTATCGACACGCCGGATCAGAAGCGCGGTACAGCAGAAATAGGAGCTGACCTTGCCGCTGCCAAACCCATGGACCGGCTCCTTTGCGGAGATGTGGGGTACGGCAAAACGGAACTTGCCATGCGGGCAGCTTTCCGGGCGGTCTCTGCCGGATTTCAAGTGGCAGTCATCGCTCCAACAACTGTTCTCGCCCAGCAGCACTACGCAAGTTTTTGTGAACGCTTTGCAAAATATCCATTTACCATAGATGTTTTAAGCCGTTTCCGCTCTACTGCGGATCAGGAACGCACCATTGCCCATCTGGCTGCCGGAGGCGTCGATATCGTCATCGGTACCCACCGTCTTTGCAGCAGCCGGATCAAATTCCGTAATCTGGGTCTGGTCGTCATTGATGAGGAACAGCGTTTCGGAGTCCAGCTGAAAGAACGGCTGCGCCGGTTCCGTGCAGAATCTGATGTGCTTTCCATGTCTGCCACCCCGATCCCCCGGACCCTTTATCTTGCCATGGCAGGTGCCAGAGATCTGACCACACTCATGACGCCCCCGAAGATGCGTCTTCCTGTCAAAACCGTCATTGCTCCGGAAGATCATGATCTTGTCGCAGACGCCATCAAAGCCGAACTTGCCCGGGGGGGACAGGTCTACTATCTTCACAACCGGGTCAAAACCATTTCAAAAACCATGCAGAAGCTCCAGGAACTGGTTCCGGAGGGGCGTTTTGCTGCTGCCCACGGGCAAATGCCGGAACAGGAACTGGAACATGTGATGAAAGAGTTTCTGGAAGGCCGCATCGACTGTCTGGTTTGCAGCACCATCATTGAATCCGGTCTCGATGTGCCTAATGCCAATACCATCATCATTGAAAGGGCAGACCGTTTCGGACTCGGCGAACTCCACCAGCTCCGGGGGCGTGTCGGCCGCTGGAAAAATCAGGCTTACGCCTATATGCTTCTGCCGCGGAACACCCTTCTTGGCAGCGATGCCCGGAAACGCCTGGCGGCGATCCGCCGCTGCTCCAGTTTGGGAACAGGTTTTCAGCTGGCTTTGCATGATCTGGAGATCCGCGGCTCCGGCAACCTGCTGGGGTCAGAACAGTCCGGACACCTCAACTCCATCGGCTTTGATCTCTATTGCCAACTGCTCAAACAGGAGATCGCCTCCCTTTCAGGGAAAAAACTGGAGCTGCTCCCGGAAGTGACGGTGGGAATAGACTTTGTCAGTTTCGCCCTCAAAAACGATACGCCCGGTACTTTGTGCTGCAGCATTCCGGAGTCCTACATCCCCAGTTCCCGTTTGCGTTTTGACACATATCGGCGTCTGGGCAATCTGCAAAGCGAAGCTGCTCTGGATGATTTTGAGTTGGAACTCCGTGACCGTTACGGAAAAATTCCCGCAGTCACAGGAAACCTGCTCAAAGTCACACGGCTCCGGATCCTCGCCGCTTTGGCAGATTACCGGCAGCTCTCTGTCATCAACGGCAGAGTCACACTGAACAATCCCGGCGGGACCATCTACCGTCTTCCAGACGGCAATGCCCCCCGTATCGATTATCGCGATTCACTCGAACTGCGGCTGCGTCATCTGACAGAAATACTCAGAAAAGCAGCCGGAAAAAGGTAACATATCATGCCATGTACTCCCGGATCAATAGATCTGCACACGCACAGCACCGCTTCAGACGGCTCCTTTGCCCCTTCTGAAATCGTTGCTCTTGCCGCCGAACGGCAGCTTGCCGCCGTCGCCCTGACAGACCACGACACTACAGACGGAATAGAGGAATTCCTTGAAAGCGCTTCGGCTTTCCCCGAATTGGAAGCGATCCCGGGCGTGGAGCTTTCCACCCGTTACGGCGCAAGAGAACTTCATATCGTCGGCCTTTTCATCGACCGCCACGCCCCCCTGCTGGAGCAATTTCTTGCAGGCGAACGCGCCAGACGCATCAAACGCAACCGGGATATGAAGATAAAACTTTCTCTCATAGGCTATCCCCTTGATGACGATGAACCCGCCTTTGCTGCCGCCGGAGGCATGGGCGCCAATCTGGGGCGCCCGCATTTCGCCCAGGCTCTGATGGAAAAATATCATTTCCCTGATTTGCGTACCGTCTTTGAGAAACTGCTCGGCAACAACAAGCCGGCATATATTCCCCGGGAAAACGCCTCCCCCAGAGAAGCCATTGAAGCGATCCACAGTGCAGGCGGTATCGCCGTCTGGGCGCATCCGATCTACCGGGACCGCAATGAAAGAGCTTATGTCAGGCGTGTGGCAAGAAAACTCGGCGCGCTGGGACTGGATGCCATGGAGGGATATTATTCCCTCTTCGGTCCTCCGGAAACACAGCTGGTCACAGAAACAGCACAACAATTCGATCTGGGGATCTCCGGGGGCAGTGATTTCCATGGTGAACGCTCCCCGAACATAGATCTGGGATGCGGCGCAGGGAAACTGTGTGTCCCCGCAGCGCTCCTTGAAGAGTTGAAAAAACGGCAAATCCTCCGCAGCAAAGAAGCAGACGGCGTAAACCCTTGAAAAAGGGGAGCATAGAAGCTCCTGCTCTTGAAAAAAGTCATCTTTCAGTGTATATTATGCAAAAATAAAAGTATTTGCTTATTTCAGGAAATTGTGAACATGGAAAAATTGTATCTTGGTATTGACATAGGTTCGACCACCTTCAAGGCGGTTTTGATGAATGAGCGCGGCAAGGTGCGCCAGACGATTTATCAGCGCACCCGCCCTGCCGACACGGGCAGAGTGCGTTGTTCCGGTATATGTTCCAAATGCGGTGCCTGCAATTTCGGACAGCTGCGTCAGACTGTGGACAAGTTTCTTCAGGATGCCGGAGTTCCCGGCTTGGAATGTATTACCTGTACTGTCGTGACCGGCAGTCAGATCGTTGAAGACACTGCCGATTTCATCCCCTACGATTTCCGGATAAGTGAAGTCACTGCCCATGTTGCCGGTGCCCGCCACTACCACCCTGAATGCAAGGCGATCCTCGATGTAGGCGGTCAGGACAGCAAGGCGATGGTCTTCAACGAACACATGAACATGTGGAACTACAAGATGAGCGGTATCTGCGCTGCGGGTACAGGAGCTTTCCTCGACAGTGTCGCAGCTAAATTGGATGTCCCTATTGACAAAATGGCTGACAAGGTCAATTATGACAGCAATCTTGAATTTTCATCCGTCTGCGCCGTGCTTTCCGCTACCAGTATCAACAAATTCAAGAACCGGTTCCCTCTGGGGGACATTATCGGCGGCGCCTGCCGTGCTCAGGCACGAACCATTATGTCCGGCGTGGGGGAACTTTTCCTCGGTTACAAAGGCGATATCGTCTTTCAGGGCGGTGTGGCTTATAACCGTGCTGTTGCCTACTATCTTCAGGAGATCACCGGCAATAAGATCGTCATTCCTGAATTCCACAGTGTCATGGGCGCTCTCGGAGCCGCTTGTCTGGCACGCCAATTTTCCGATCTCAAAGGAAAACTTGAAGACAAGAAGCTTTCCATTCCTGAAATCAAGCATGAATCTGTTGCCATCCGCGCTGCAGCCAATAAAAAGAATTTTATCGGTCGCTCAGATGCGCCTATGGTGTGGCGGAATCTCTTCTTTCCCCCTGAAGTACTCAATGCTCTGGGGGTCAATTCACTGACTCTTGAAACTTACGCCGCTCTCTTTGCCAGAAATCAGCACCGTATCAAACGGGCATTTGACAAGGCTGCCTGCAAGGGATTTTCCGGAGAGACCTGTTCCTTCCTCCGGGTCCTTGAGGGCAGCAAACTGCCTCAGCCTGCGGCGGTCATCTCCACCTCCCAGCCCTGTCAGCAGGGGGAACGCATTTTCCGCGATCTGGCACGGGACTACAATGTCAGCGACAGACTTTTCTCTCTTCACACCCCTGCCATCGGCGGACTTTGCGACTCCAACATCGAACATCTGGCAGAGGAGCTTGAACGCTCCGTTGCCATGCTTGAAAAAGCCACCGGCTGCAAGATGAGCGATGCCAATTTGCGTACTGCCTGTGAACTTTCCAATCAGGCCCGTGAATATTCACTCAAAAGCAACGAACTGCGCCATGTTTCCCCGCCTTTGATCCGTGGCTCCAAGGCGATTTATTTCGCTTCTATTTTCAGCCAGCTCTGGGGGCGTCAGGAGATGGTCGATATCCAGAAATCCCTCTACAACGAACTGCTTGAAGCGAAAGAGCAGCTTGAGCCTGCGCTCCAGATCGAGGACACCCACCGTTTGATGTGGCTCCATCTGCCTCCCTTCTACGATACGGCACTTTTGGACTACATTGAAGTCAAATGCAACGCCCCCATTCTCTTTGAAGAGGTGAACTATGTGGGCTGGGAACCTCTTGATGCCAATGATCCCTACCGTTCACTTGCCAGAAAAATATTGACTCAGGGTTTCATGGACCCCGCACTCCGGGTAAAAGAGATCATTGAGGTGGGTAAAAAGATGAAGTTCAACGGCTGTATTCTTTACAACCACGGTTTCGGACGCTGTTCCATGTCCGACAGTTCTTTCATCAAACACCTGAGACAGGAGCTGACCGCAGCGGCAGTGCCTCTTCTGGTCCTTGACGGCGACTGCGTGGACACAACCATCGATCCCTGCAGTACCGAAACCAAGATCTCTGCTTATGTGGAAGCTCTCAATTTGAAGAAATACGGCAATATCTTCGGCCGTTTGAAAGGAGACAAATGATTCGTAAAGCTGGAAATTACCGTACTGAGGTGCGTGATAATATGCGCGGCGGCAACGGCAGTGTCAAAATCGAACACCTCTGGGAACCCGGAACTGAAATGCTCGGTCACAACCGCATGGCAGCGCGTCTCACCCTTCCTCCCGGGGGATCCATCGGATTCCACAACCATGAAAATGAAGATGAGATCTTCGTCATCGTCAAGGGAGTGGCTGAAGCTGACGACAATGGTACCATTTCCCGCCTTGAAGCGGGAGACACATTGCTTACCGGCAATGGTGCGGGTCACGCCATCCGCAACATCGGCGATGAAGATCTGGAGCTGGTCGCTCTTATTTCAACCTATTGAAAGTACCTTTTGATGCAAACTGAACACCTCTTAACTTTGGCGGAGCATTTCGGCACTCCGCTTTTTGTCTATGATGGAGAAATGGTTCTTGAGCGCTACAACGATCTGCGCCGTTTCATAAATCATCCCCGCCTTGAACTGCAGTATGCCCTCAAGGCAAACTTTAACATGGCACTGCTGAATGAACTTAAAAATGCCGGATGCGGCATTGATGCGGTCAGTCCCGGAGAAGTGGAGTATGCGCTCCATTTGGGCTTTTCCCCCGAAAAGATCATTTACACCGCCAACAATATGACCGATGCGGAATTTGAAAAGGTTTTCCAAACCGGTGTTATTATGAACATCGGGGAACTTTCCCGTCTCCGCAAGGCAGGTGTTGCTCATCCGGGAATGTCCGTTTGTCTGCGCTTCAACCCGGATGTTACTGACGGTGACAGCGCCAAGACCATGACCGGCGGCGATTTGACAAAGTTCGGCATCCTTCTTGAAGATATCGACAAAGTCCTCTCTATCGTCCGTGAATATAAAATGAAGGTGGTGGGACTCCACGAACACACCGGCAGCGGGATCCAGAAACCGGAGTCTTTCCACGCCGCCATGAAGGCTCTCATGAGCGTTGCCACCCGGGAAAATTTCTCGGATCTGGAGTTTCTTGACTTCGGCGGCGGCTTCAAAGTCCCCTACCGCCCGGAGGAAGCTGCTATCGACTATGTGACTCTGGGGGCAGGCATTGCAGAACGGTTCAGAGAGTTTGAAAAAGAATACGGCAGGGAGTTGCGGATCAAGTTTGAACCTGGAAAATTCATGGTCGCCCAGTGCGGCACATTGCTCACCCGGGTGAACACCATCAAACGCAACCGCAAGCGTTTGATCGCCGGAACCGACTCCGGATTCCCCCAGCTGATCCGTCCGGTACTTTACGACGCCTACCATCAGATCTTCAATCTGAGCAATCCGGAAGGCAAAGAGGAGATTTATGATATCTGCGGCAATATCTGCGAAACCGGAGACCGTTTTGCAGAACAGCGCCCCATGCCTGAGATCAGGGAGGGCGATTTACTGGGCATTGCCAACGCCGGAGCTTACTGTTACTCCATGGGGGGCATCTACAATCTCCGTGCCATGCCCGCAGAAGTCGTCGTCAAGGGAGGCAAGGTGATCTCATACCGCCGCCGCGACACTGACCGGGATTTGATCGAACAAATCACAAGGAATACTGAATCATGCGATATGCCGCTTTGAATCCTGTTTCTGACGGCGTGCAGCTGGCAGTGATGGAAGAGGGAAAAACTCTTCTGGAAACATTTGTCCCCATGAAAAGCCGGGAGGCTTCCGGCTTGCCCGGCTTTGTTGAAAAAGAACTTGCCGCTCTGCAGTTGAATATCGCTGATATTGATTTCTGGACCACCGGCGCCGGTCCCGGAGGCTTCACCGCACTCAGGATGACTGCGGCGCTGGTGGCAGCGTGGGCACTGGAACATGATGAGATCAAGTTCCGCTGCGTCCCGGCGGCGTTTGCTCTGGTTGACGGTTTGCCGGGAGCTGAGGGGGAAGAGCTGGATTGTCTCTTTGACGGACGCAACCACGAACTCCTTCTTTATGGTCTTGTCTTCAGAAACGGACGCTGGGAAAACCGCAACTTTAATGCGGTCCTCGATGCAAATGCTTTCAACGAATACTGCGCCCGTGGAAAGAGGCGTTTTGTTGCTGACAGCAAAGAATATGCGTCGATCATCAAGATCACAAATTTCCGGGAGATCATTGTAAGAGATGCCCTTTGTTCCGGGTTGATCCGGACCGATCTCTTCCCCTACGACAACAATGCGGACAATCTGGTTTATATCCGCGAAGCCGTGGAGTTCAGAGCATGAACACACCGGAAAACAGTGATAACGCTCCACCGAAACAAAGCAGCCCGCTCAAAGGCTTGTGGCTCAAACTGCTCCTTGGGATCGCCGTTCTATTGATACTGATTACAGCAGGAGCAACATATCTCATCTTTGCCCCATGGCAGGAGATTCCTGCTGCAGTCGTCAACATCAATGATTTCACTGTGCAGTACCGCCTGATACAGAGAGTTTCCAAAGAGCTTTCAAACTCCCGGAAGGAATTGAACCAGAAGGGAACTTTAGAACTCAGCCCAGAAGAGATCAATTCACTTTTCCGCCTCAGTGCCAACAGAAAACCCTCCCGGTCCCCCTATCCGTTGCGCTACTACCGGGCAGCTTTCAGCGACAAAGGGGAGTTTTCGGCAGTTATTCCCATTGACACCACACTCAAGTGGCTGTGGGGCGGAACGATCTACTTGAAAGTAAGATTCACCCTTTCAAAGAGTGAAGGAAAAGATCTTCAATGCAACATTGTTTCCTGCAAAGTGACTTCTCTGCCGGTAAGCCGTGCCACAGCACAAAAAATTGTGGATCGTATGATGGCAGAAAAACAAGTTCAGGAACATCTGAACAAGGTCAACACCGTCATCCGGAGTTTGTCATTTGAAAAGGGCAAACTGCGCATAGAATACCTTCCACAGCAGATATTATTGCTCATGGTCAGGTAAAGCGCCCCGAATCAATGCAAAAAAAGAAAGCAGGCTGTATTATCTCGCGACCACACAAGACAAATAAGCTCAAAAGAGAGCCCGATGCAAATATTGTTTCCGAGACTGACCTGCTTTCTGGTATATAATTTAACACTCCGACACTGAAAAGTCAAATTTTTTTCGCCTCAAATCCTGTTTTTTTCAGGAAACATGCAGCAAATCCGATAATTATTTCAACAGCGCCTCAAGTTCATCTCTCAGGATGACTGTTCCGTATTCACAGAAGCGTCCGCCCCCCTTGATATATTCCGCCACAGCTTTACGCATACCGGTATTGAGAGGACAGGAGTCAAGGTCTGCCGCAGTGCCATTGGAAATATCAAAGACCCGCCAGATCACCTCACGGGTCTCGTCAACACCTTCCATGGGGAAGAGATGGCCCAAATTCTGAAAATCAGCCAGATTTGTGCTTTTCATGATCCGGGTAAATGTGGGGTCGAGGATCCATGAATAACAGACCACAGCCTTATAATTGAAATCCGGTCTGAAAGCGGCAAAGAAGTTGACAATCTTGTGCAAAGCGTCAATGCAAAGTTCCCGCTTCAGAGGACCTGCTGCCGGAATATGCAAGTTGATGGCGGGATCACCATAAGAGAAAAGCGCCTTGTCATTATGTTCATCACAGGGCTCAAGCCGCACATTGCCCTCCCGGTCCCGGAAACAGGCAACTTTCCCATAAAAGGAGTGGTCATAATTGCACTGCAGCCGTCCGAATTGCAGAATAGATCCCCTGCGAAGCGCCTGGGTCCAGCCGTAAATACGCATATCCAGCCCGGGGAATCCGGTCTCAGACACAAATTTATCCACCCACAACCCCAAATCGGGTTTGATGTCATCAAGCATCTGCTGCGTGAAATTCATTTTTTTATAGTGCTCTTTCATAGAGGGCAATCCTGCCACTGCCATGATCAGCAGAAAGCGGCGGTACTCCTCCCCGGGGAAAGCAGCTTTGATCTCCTCCGCATCGATTTTTTCAGCGCTGAAGATCCGGTCAAAGAGAGCAGGATCAAGTGCTTCAAAAAAGTTTTTGGTCTGCTCCACATACTCCGGTTTTATCTGAAGCTCTGCGGCGTAATCGGTAAATTGTTTCCAGCTAAGCATATTCAACTCCTTTGTTCAAGTCCGAGTTCTTCAAGATGGAATCGGAAATCATTCTTTCTCAGTTCGGTCCGCAAAAGCTCTATATCAAGTTCTTTCGGATCACGATCATGCTGCACAGAAAGGGCAGCGGCAGTTCCGGCGACCTCCCCCGTCATGGCGGCGGCAGGGATCACACGGAAGGTCTCCCACGCATCCCCCACAGCCCCCATACATCTTCCGGCGGTAAGAATGCCGTTGATCTTTTCGGGCAATAAAGTTCCGTAGGGAGTTTCCCAAACATACCCTGCCTTGCGCCAGTCTGCATAAAGTCCGATGGAGTCGTCAAAGTGCCTGCCGTACATGCCGTCTTTGAGCATGAAACAGCTTTTGGCACAGGCGATTTTCCTGAACTGAGGCATTGCGGGCAGATGGACGGGGAAATGGGTGTGACGCAAAGAAGGATCCTTTGCGTAAATCTTTTCATAGTGGTCACGGATGATCTGCCAGGCGGTCCGGGTAAAGCGGGTTGCGCTTTTGCCGGTCTCCGGCTCAGGGATCCGGGGATAAGCTGTGATGGGGCCTACAGGCTGGATATGAAGGTCATCAATAAAGTGATAACGCTGGGCATTGCCGGGAGCGTTTTCCATCCACCAGGGAGAAATATAATTTTCTCCGGTTTCAAATTCGCCCCCTGCCCTGCGGACAAGAGAGGCGTCGCCGGTGGTATCGACAAAGCACTTTCCTTCAATGCTGAAACTCCCGGAAGCATTAGCGACCCGGATCGACCGGACAGCATTCTTTTCGTCGGTCTCAGCAGAGATCACCATGGTATCAAGGAAAAGTTCAACGCCGACTTCCAGAAGTATCTTATCCAGTTCAAGAGTGAATCCTGCCGGGTTGAAATAACATTTGTAACGGTTCTCTTCACATTTGTTTCCTGCGGGACCGCCCCATTTTTCGGGCAGATCAAAAGGACCGTAATTCATACTCCTCAACAGAAGTTCCTCGGCGATACCGAAAGTAACTTGAGTTCCATTGCCATCGCACAAAGGCAGATAGACCAATATCAAGCCGCTTGTTGCAAGTCCGCCGATAAGGGTCTGTTTTTCAACCAGGGCGGTTTTCATGCCCTTTCTGGCTGCGGCGACGGCTGCGGCGATACCGGCGATACCGGCTCCGGCGACGACAACATCATATTTAAGATCACAATCCATAAGAATCAGCTCCTGAAAGTAAGAAAAGTTTGCCTAATATAGCACCAACACAGCCCCTTTTCAAGTATTCAGGCATAAAAAAAGCAACGGCATTCACCGCTGCTTTTTGTACTGTGAGAAAATCTGAAAAAATCAGTTTTCGTCGTATGCGTGACCGGCGGAACCGAGCACTTCGATGTTTTTGCGTTTGTAGAGCTCTTTGAGAGCAGTACGGGCAGGACCGAGATATTTGCGGGGATCGAATTCTTCGGGCTTGTCGTTCATGACCTTGCGGATGGCAGCGGTCATGGCAAGACGGCCGTCGGAGTCGATGTTGATCTTGCAGACAGCGGACTTGGCAGCCTCGCGGAGCTGATCTTCGCCGATACCGATGGCATCTTTGAGCTTACCGCCGTTTTCGTTGATGATCTTGACCTGATCCTGGGGCACGCTGGAGGAGCCATGGAGCACGATGGGGAATCCGGGGATCATCTTTTCGATCTCGTGGAGGATGTCCAGACGGATCTTGGGATCGTCGCCGGGCTTGAATTTGTAAGCGCCGTGGGAGGTACCGATAGCGATGGCAAGAGAATCCACGCCGGTGCGTTTCACAAACTCATCGACCTCTTCGGGACGGGTGTAGGTGTGTTTTTCAGCTTTGACATCATCTTCCACACCGGCGAGAACGCCCAGCTCACCTTCGACGGTGACGTCGAACTGGTGGGCATATTCCACGACCTTGCGGGTCTCAGCGATATTTTCTTCGAAAGAGAGGTGAGAACCGTCGATCATAACGGAGCTGAAACCGAGGTCGATGCAGCTCTTGCAGGTCTCGAAATCAGGACCATGATCCAGGTGCAGAACGATCGGAATACCCTTGCCGCCGGAAAGTTCCTTGGCATACTCAACAGCACCCTGAGCCATATAGCGGAGCAGAGTCTGGTTGGCATAGTCACGGGCACCCTTGGAAACCTGAAGGATCACAGGGGACTGTGTCTCAACGCAAGCCTGGATGATAGCCTGCAGCTGTTCCATGTTGTTGAAGTTGTATGCGGGGATGGCATAGCCGCCGTCAACAGCGCGACGGAAAAGTTCGCGGGAGTTGACCAAACCGAGTGATTTGTAACTGACCATTCTGAGATTCTCCTTATTTGTTTTGGTTCGGATAACTATAATATACCACCTTTCAATGTTTTTTGCAAATATTTCATTGAAAAAAACCTTAATTTAAGTAAAGAAAAAATCCTTACTCCGGAAAAATTCAAATTTTTTTCCTGTAACTGCAGCTTTACCGGGAAAAACGATTTGCTTTTTGAGTTTCTACATGCTATATTATGGAAAGAACTTTAATTGAAAGTTAATTTTTAAGGAGTTATCATGGGTCAGCAGATCAACAAAGTGCAGAAACGCCGTCGCCGCAAAGCTTATCTTGAACGTTGCCGTGAACGTATCAAGGCTTTGATCAGCAAGAAAAAGTAATCTGCGCATAAGGACCGGTTTTTCCGGTCCTTTTCGTTTTCTTTTTCCCGGAAAGCTCATGAAGCATTTTTTCAAAGAGTTGTTCAAACTCCTCAACAACGATATCTGGTATCTGCACCTTTTCCGGTGCGTATTGTTGTTTTTCTTCGGAACTCTGACGATCTTCCGCCCTGCCCTGTCCCTGCGTATCAGCAGTTGGATGCTTATTTTTCTGGCGGGAGCGGCAGTGCTCTTCATCTTTCAGAAATACACAACTCCCGCACGGCATCTTGCCTGGCTGCTCCCTGCGGCAGCTGCCGGGGTGCTGATATTCCCGCAAAACAGCGATATGGCAGGGATCCTTTCCGGCGCCTTCGTCTGTCTCCTCACGGCACTGCGGGCAAAAAGCCTCCCGACTCTCCCCAACCGCCTCGCCGCCGGAACAGCCTTTTTTGCTGCGGCAGTACTGGTTGTAAAATGTTTTTCGGCGGTCTGGTTTGATCTTTATCCGGCGATTGCTCTGACCTTCTTTGCTTCTGCAGCGTGGGAAAGCGGCAATTTGAAATTCCCCGGATGAACTGAAAACTCCCAGCCTTATTAAATCAAGGAAAAAAATCATGTCATTTAAAGAAATCACCTACCCTTGCAAATTTGACGCCTCCTTACAGCCCGCCATGTTCAGACGGGCATCATCCGCAGCTCCCCGCCCGCTGGTGGTGGCGCTGCACACCTGGAGTTACGATCACGCCGATCACTATGAAGCCTATATGGCTCAGGCTGAAAAATGGGATTGGCATTTGATCTTCCCCGAATTCCGGGGTCCCAACTGGAAACAGGCGGGCTGCGGATCGGATCTGGTCGTCTCTGATCTTGAAGATGCTGTTGCCTACATGAAAAGCGTTTGTAATGTGGATCCTGACCGGATCTACCTGGTGGGCGGCTCCGGAGGCGGACACTGTTCATTGCTTCTGGCAGGCAGACGCCCGGATCTCTGGACCGCAGTTTCCAGCTGGTGTCCCATTTCAGACATTGCCGCCTGGCACGCCCAATGCCGGAACACCGTACATGAAGGTTATGCCAAACACATTGAACAATCATGCGGCGGCGATCCGGCGGAGTCAACTGAGGCGGCACTGCAGTGTAAAGTGCGCTCTCCTCTCACCTGGCTTGCCAACGCCAGAGCCGCCGGTTTGACGGTGGATATCAGCACAGGCATCCACGACGGACACACTGGAAGCGTTCCCATCAGTCAGGCTCTCAATGCCTTCAATATATTGGCAGATGAAGAGGACAGATTCAGTTCTGAAGAGATCGCCTTTATGGAAAAGGAAGAGAAAATTTTCCCCGGTCTTGAATACAACGATATTGATGAAGCTTTTGCCAGTGCTCATCCGGTGCTGCTCCGCCGTCAATCGGCAAATGCCCGTATGACTCTTTTTGAAGGCGGTCACAACATCTTCCCTGCCACTGCATTTGAATGGCTGTCGCGTCAGGTCAGAAACAAAGCCGCTGATTGGAGCAAAGGTCATGCCGTTGATGCAGAAAGCGGCGAACTGAGCAAGTAAGGCTCCCCGACAAAAAACCGCCCCCGGGGGCGGCTTTTTTTTGGGGGGATGAGGTAATTTCAAAAGTCATTCAAAAAATGGCTTTCGATGACATTCGCAAAGAACTGTAAAGGGTAGTTTGAAGGCTGCTGCCTGGCTTGTCCCGCCGTAGCTTTATGCGGAGGGGGAAAGGTAACAGGTGCTTGTCCCGCCGTAGCTCTATGTAAAGGCGGAAAAACGCTCCCCTTAACAGATCGAAGAAGAGGGCGCTTTGACAATTTTGAGGAGTTTTAAAATTGCCCCGGATACTCAGTTGAGTTCTTTTTCAAGTTCAAGGAGTTTCTCAACGATGAAGGATGAGATCTCAGGCTTGAATTTGGCACGGAGCTGACCGGGTCCGAACCAGACCTCGTAGAAGCCGAAAGCCCCGAAATCATCGCTGTCGTAGACAGAAGGATAACGCGCAAACATCTCCTTATCCGGGAAGTACCCGCGATCACCGTTGGCGACTGAAAGCGCCAGAGGGAATTTCACGCTTGCCTTTTCCATCAGCTCTTCGCCGATGACCAGAAAGGCTTCGCCGGGGATGGCAAAGATCTCAAGTTCACCCATGCGGATGATCTGAAAATCGCTGATGGCACGGAAATCGTGTCCTTTTTCAGCCATAACTGCCATTTCGATCATGCGGTCGTGGATAAAGTTCAACAGCTTGACATCCCCCAATCCCTGCTCTGCTTTTTTCAGCAGTTCAGTTGCGATGGTGCGGTACTCTGCGGCATCCACCTTTTCAGTGGGCAGTTCCACGCTGCGCAGAAGGCTTTTCACCCCGAAAAGGGGAATTTCTTCGCACTCATCAAGGGCATCCTGCAGATCGTTGGTGTAACTTTCGCTGATCCACTCAAGGTTTTTATCCCGTTCTTCCCGGCTGTGGGTCCAGATGACATTCACATCTCCTGCCGTACCGTAAAGGAAAAGGGGCATATCTGCCATTTTACGCTCTTTGATCTTGCGGTTCACATCCCCCATCCAGTCAGCGGAAACATAGAGCTGGGGACCGAAAACCACTCCGTGCATGGCGTGGTTGTGCAGCAGCACTTTGACAGAACCGTCTTCACGGCAGAACTTTACAAAGCGACTGTGGGGATCGGTGTGTTTGTCGCCGCCCATGGTCCGGCGGGAGCCCAGCTGTTTGCGGATGGGAGCTTTGCCCGAATAGGCACGGACGACCTCTTCATTGGCGATAGCATCACGGACACATGCCTTGACAGCAGCACGCCAGTTTTCGGCGAATTCCACATTGGGTTCGCCGTAACCCACATCGCAGGAGGCAAGACAGGGACCGGAGTGGGTATGGGTCGCTGCAAACATGATACCTTCGGGAAAGAGGGCGAACTCCTCAGCAAGCTCCATACGCAGCACACGGCTGTGGAGCTGGCTTGAAGCGATCATATCGGTAATGACGATCACATTCCGGCGGCAGCCGTCGTTGACTGTCAGCACACGGCAGTAAAGGGGGTCTCTGACCCCGATATTGCGTCTGCCTCTGAATGGACCATATCCACCAAGTTCGGCGAAAAGAGGTACTTCGATCACCTTTTCGGCTGCACCGACCAGAACTGGGCTGCTCATTTGCTGTACTCCGCCATGACTTTGCGGAATGCTTCCACCAGTTTCTCGCAGAGAGAACGGTCGCCGTTGAGCCAGCGGATGTCAGCCAGCATGATCCTGTTCAAGATGATATCTTCCACAGTTTCAAAGGATTCGACACGGAACCTTTCAGGGGAAACGCTCCAGAGACGCTGTTTGTAGGTCACAGCGCCCCAGCCGGCAAAGACTTCCACAGCGCCTTCGGCGTTGAGTGCGGCGAGGACATCAGCTTTGGTCTTGCCCTCTTTGAGCACTTCGGGATCAACGGTGATACCGTAGACATAATAGCTCTGCATGGTGGCACATCTTCCGGGAGCTTGGGTTTTGATGCCGGGGATCTTGTTGAGTTCGGCGTGAAGATAGTCGGCATTGGCTTTGCGGCGCAGAGAATCGGCTTCAAGGCGCTCCAGCTGATCCTGAAGGATGACTGCCTGAAATTCGGTGCAGCGGTAGTTGCGGCAGTCAAGATCCACGGCGGGGGGAGCTGCGGCTTTTCCCTGTTTGCTGCCCAGAGCGTAGCCTATATGGGAAAAGCGTCCGATGCGATCAAAGAGCTCTTCGTCAGAGGTGGTGCAAAGTCCCCCTTCACCTGCGGTCATGATCTTGGACTGCTGGAAACTGAAGCTTCCCACATCACCGAAACTGCCGACACCTTTGCCGTTCCACTTGCCGCCGTGGGCGTGGGCACAATCTTCGATGACCTTGATACCGTGTTTGGCTGCGATGGCGCAGATTTTTTCAATATCCGCCATGGAACCGAAAAGGTGAACAGGGATCACAGCCCGGGTACGGGGAGTGATCGCCGCTTCAAAGGCGGCAGGATCCATACAGAAAGTGTCTTTTTCACCATCGACGAAAACGGGCGTTGCCCCCACATACAAAGGAGCCATGCCGGTCGCCATCCAGGTCCAGCTGGGGACGATGACTTCGTCACCGGGACCGATGCCCAGAGCTTTGAGGGCGCTTTCCAAAGTGGTGGTACCGTTGACCATGAAGGTACCGAACTTTGCGTCATGATATTTGGCAAAGTTTTCGGCAAACTTCATCTCTTCGGCGCCATAGAAACTCCATTTATGGCTCATATAGACCTGAGTCAGTTTTTCCGCAACTTCGGGATAAACGGGGGGCCAGATCTCAAAATTCACATCTTCGGCAAAAACTTTGCTGCCGCCGTCAATAGCAAGTTTACTCATAACAAAACCTCCATTTGGTGTGCTTTGGTGAAAATATACCATAAAAGAGGGATTTTTTCAATATATAATATTTCAAAAAAATATATATATCGTGACTTTTGTATTTGATTGTTTATTTCTTTGGTGCTATATTATACTTGCCGGAGAATATAAGATAAAGGTGGGTGTTGCGATGCTGTCAGATGATAAACACATTGAATTTCAAAATTGCATAGACGAAACATTTTTAAAAAGCTCCTCATCCCCGGCGCTTCAGCCTCAGGAGTCCCACTCAGAAAGAGAGATACTTCTGATCCTTGCCGGGGAAAGCAGCTTTACTTTGAACGGCAAAGCGCTGCCGTGCGTGACGGGGGATGCCTTTTTCATCAACAGCAATGTTCCCCATCAGCTGGGCTACCGTAATATCAATAGTGATATCACCCACATCTGGGTCCATCTGCACCCCAAACGCTTTTTTGCCATGCTCTACCAAATCAGCGCAAGCACTCCCTTCAGAAGCTGCCGCAGCTGGGAGTTTTCTCTGCCCATGCTTGAATTCATCAACGCCCGCTGGGATCAGGCTCTGGTCTCTCCCCGGGAACGGCGCAAAGAATTGTACGAAAGCATTACCCGGATCATTGCAGAAGAGATCAGATTTTTTCCCGGGGTCCCCGGAAATCCCGTCAGTGAACAGCACGATATCGTCGGCTGGATGAAAAAACACATCTCTCTCAACTGCGGCAGGAACTCCTCGATGGAAGAGCTGGAAAAACTTACCGGTTACAACCGTTATTATCTGATGCGTAAATTCAAAGAGCGCACCGGCATAACGGTGGGTGAGTACATCAATACAGTCCGCCGTGCTTTTGTGGCAAGTGCGGTTTCAAGATTGAACCAGAAAGAGATCGCCATGCGTCTGGGGTTCAAATCTGCCGCAGCCTTCTGGCTCTGGCAATCAAGAGACCGTAAAAAGAACTCCTCAAAGTAAGCTTGCAAAATGAAAAAGAGGAGTGCTCCGGAGCGGCAGAACAAGGCGCTTGCAACAAACAAATGCTAAAAGGGGGGCTGCGGCAAAAACTGGCGCAGCCCCCTTTGATTGAGGATTTAAGATCAGGAGATCTTCAAGGCAAGAGTGCCGTTGTTGTTTTCAAGCGTGTACCGCTTGTCGTTGTAGTCAAGGTACTCACCCACAGCGAGAGAACCGCAGTCGTTGCCGTCGCCGATGTAGAGGGTGATCCTTTCGTCGAAATCAGAGGCATCCCCTGCCAGATCATAGGTGCCGAGGGCCTGATCCAAGCCGACTTCCATGGAGTAACGGGTCACGGAATAGAAGTTCCCGATATCGTCAAGGATCGCCCCCTGATCGGCGGTGCGGTCGTCGAGCTCAAAGTTGACATAAGCTCCCAGACCATTGACGCCGCCTGAAGTGATGACGGTTCCTTCAAAGTTGTTCCATCCGGTCATGATGGCGCCTTCATAGAAGGTCATGGTGCCGGTATTGTCAAGTTCGGTGCTGTAGACGCATCCGCCGTAGCCGACACCCAGATTGGCGCCGCTGGTGATTTCAGTGGTGAAAGCGGTGGCACCGTTGTAGATGTGGAGTCCGCCGCCGGGGTTGATGGTGGTGGAGTTGGCAACAGCACCGTCAAGGAGGATGATAGCTCCCCACTGGTCGATCTC
>JAZODE010000148.1:0-22935 GCA_045596885.1 Victivallaceae bacterium | reverse complement strand
CGCATCGTGTGGGCAAGCCATGTCGCACGCGTCGTACTGTACACAGTTGGACGAATCCCACGTGGGGACTTTGGGAGCGACACCGCGCTTTTCGAGGCGGGCAGTTCCGATGGGCATGGAGCCGTCATAGCTCATGGCGGAAACAGGAACGGTGTCACCCTTCTGCTCCAGCACGGGCTTCATCAGTTTGACAGCGAATTCACCCATTTCAGCGGTGAACTTGGGAGCGGGCACATAGCACTCGCCGGCGGCGGCGGGCACTGCAACCTGAGTCAGACCGTCGAGAGCCTTGTCAACGCAAAGCTTGTTCTGGTCGACCACTTCCTGACCCTTCTTGGCGAACTTCTTCTCAATACCCTTCTTGATGTAGCCGATGGCTTCAGCTTCGGGGATGATGTCAGCCAGCTTGAAGAAGCAGGTCTGCATGATGGTGGAAATGTATTTGGCGCTGCCAACTTCGAGAGCGACTTTGAGAGCATCCACGACATAGAACTTCACATTCTTGGCGATGATGGTTTCCTGCATCTCTTTGGTCAGAGTTGCGAAAGCCTTGTCGGCAGGAGCGTTGGTGTTCAGCAGGAAGGTACCTCCCTCTTTGATGGAGGAGATCATGTCGTACATGCCGATGGAAGCCTGGTTGTGGCAGGCGACAAAGTCGGGGCTGGTGATCAGATATTCACTGGTGATGGGCTTGTCGCCGAAACGCAGGTGACTGATGGTGATACCGCCGGACTTCTTGGAGTCGTAGGAGAAATAAGCCTGCACATACTTGTCGTTGTTGTCACCGATGATGGCAACGGTGTTCTTGTTGGAACCCACGGTACCGTCGGAACCCAGACCCCAGAACATGCAGCTGGTGGTGCCGGCAGGTTCGGTGACGATGATTTCATCGGTGGGCAGAGAGAGGTTGGTGACGTCATCTTCGATACCAACGGTAAAGTTGTGGGTGCATTTGCCGTCAAGATGCTTGTAGATGGCAAGGACCATGGAAGGAGTGAACTCCTTGCTGGCGAGACCGTAGCGTCCGCCGATGACAGTGATGTCGCGGTCAGCCAGAGCGGCTTTGACATCGAGGTAGAGAGGTTCACCGTAGCAGCCGGGTTCCTTGCAGCGGTCGAGAACAGCGATTTTCTTGACAGTTGCAGGAATGGCAGCGGAAAGAGCGGAAATGTCAAAGGGACGATAGAGACGGACCTTGACCAGACCCAGCTTGGCGCCCTTGGCGTTGAGGTAGTTGATGGCTTCTTCGATGGTTTCGCAGCCGGAACCCATGGCAACGATGACCTTGTCGGCATCGGCGGCACCAACATAGTCGAAGAGGTGCAGGGGACGACCGGTCAGTGCAGCGACCTTGTCCATGTACTTCTGGACGACACCGGGAAGATCAGCGTAGATCTTGTTGGTGGTTTCGCGGCCCTGGAAGTAGACATCGGGGTTCTGGGCAGCCATCTTGGCGTAGGGAGCCTCAGGACGCAGAGCGCGGTTGCGGAAACGCTCAATGTATTTCATATCGACCAGAGACTTCATGTCAGCATAGTCGAGGAGTTCGACCTTCTGGTACTCGTGAGAGGTACGGAATCCGTCGAAGAAAGCAAGGAAAGGAACTTCGCTTTCCAGAGTGGCGAGGTGAGCGACCAGAGCCAGGTCATGAGTTTCCTGGATGGAGGCGGCGGAGGTCATGGCGTAACCGGTAGCACGGCATGCCATCACGTCGGAGTGGTCACCGAAAATGGAAAGTGACTGAGCGGCAAGAGCACGGGCAGACACATGGAAGACGGTCGGGAGCATTTCACCGGCGATCTTGTACATATTCGGGATCATCAGCAGCAGACCCTGGCTGGCGGTATAGGTGACGGTGAGAGCACCGGCACTCAGAGAACCGTGAGCGGCACCGGCGGCACCGGCTTCGGACTGCATTTCAACAATGCGCAGGGGTTCTCCGAACATGTTTTTCATTCCCTTGCTGGCCCAGGCATCGGCGTACTCACCCATGGGTGAGGACGGGGTGATGGGGTAGAGGGCGGCGACTTCGCTAAATGCATAAGCGACGTAACTGGCGGCATGATTGCCGTCGATGGTCTCCATTCTTTTGCCCATTTTTTTCTCCTTTTGAGGGTTAAAAGATGTTTACTTGCAACAAAAGTAAAACTTGTAAAATTCAATTCTTATAATATACACCGGTGAATCAGAATTTTCAAGCGAACTGCCAACATAATGTCTTCAACTCACTCTTTTTTTGCCAGAGCGAACTGGAGTATGGTAACAACTGTCAGCTGCAGCAGCGCCTGAAATACCAGTATTGCCGCCGTCCGGAAATCCCCCCAGAAAATCGGCAGAGCCGTGATCCCGATGGAAAGGGATAACAGATGGACCAGCAGAACTGCCAGAGGACGGCTCATGCCCATTCTGACAAAACGGTGCGAAATGTGATTGTGGTCGCCTATCCAGAAGGGTTTTTTGTTGAGGGTCCGGATCACGACCACCATAGCTGTGTCAAAGAGGGGCAGGGCAAGGACCAGCAGTGGTATCAGAACAGGGAATCTGGAAAGGGAGTAGCTGATATCAAAGAAACTTATTTCAGCCGCTGTTACCGCTGCAAGAAAGCCCAGAAAGTGACTGCCTGAATCCCCCATGAAGATCTTTGCAGGCGCCATGTTGTAGAACCAGAATCCGCAGCAGACTCCGCAGCTCAAAGCGGAAATAGCTGCGATGAAAAACTGTCCGTTGAGTTCAGCGATCACAGAGAAAATGCCGAAGGCGATGGCGATGACGCCCGCTGCCAGACCGTCCATGTTGTCAAAAAAGTTGATGGAGTTCATCATCAGCATGATCCAGAAGACCGTGGCGGCAACGACGGCGAACTGATTTTCAACAAAGATGTTGATCCTGACTCCGCCGTAGAGTGTCACCAGCAGGGCGATGATGAACTGACCGCCGAATTTCGCCGCAGCGGACATGGCAAATTTGTCATCCCACAGCCCCAGAAGCACTGCCAGTGCGGCGCACCCGGCAATGACCCCCAGATTGGGCAGGGCGTGGAGCATACCGGGCATGATGCCCTGCAGAGGGGCGAGGGGGAGCAGCTCCCAACTGACTGCGGCAATACCTGCTCCCAGAGCAATGATCCATGAGGTGAACATGGCAGCTCCGCCCAAAAGGGGAGTGGCAGTCACATGTTTTTTATGGTTTGATGCAGGCACATCAAGAAATCCGGTCTTTCTGGCGATCGCCGCAAAGACCGGAGTCATGAAAAGAGCAAGTGAAGCTCCGCCGCAAAAAACGGCGATGTAAATCAATATCCAGCTGTTCATGCCCTTAATTTAACACTGAAAGTGGAAAAATGCAAGTTTTTTTTTACCTGCAGGTGGAAATAGTCCCTTTCAGGCACTATATTAATAAGCGCTGAGGCTTGTTTTTTCTTCGGCAAAGTGCGATCGTTAAAAAAAATGGTAGGGTCATGGGACTTTCATTTGGTGTGTTCGTAGCCTTCGTCGGCGTCTTGCTGTTGGCGGGGGTTTTGGTAAATAAACTTTCAAGCAGGTTCAATATGCCGATCCTGCTGCTCTTCCTTGCTGTGGGAATGATGGTGGGGGGACATGGATTGGGGCTTGTGGAACTCGATCCCGAAAAACATGCTGCTCCCATCAACTCCCTCGGTACCATCGCCATGTGTTTTATTCTTTTTTCAGGCGGTCTTGGAACCTGTTTCAGAACGATCCGTCCCGTGTTGACCAGCGGGATCGTCCTTGCCACATGCGGCGTTTTTCTTACCGCTGTTTTTCTCGGTGTGTGCGGATATCTGATCTTCAAGGGATTCGGGAGCAATACCCCTTGGACATGGTGGATGCTTATGGCAGCGCTGCTTTCCTCAACCGATGCCGCTGCCATGTTTGCCATATTGCGGGGCAACGGTGTCAACTTGTCAGGCAAACTTCAACCCCTTCTGGAGTTGGAGTCCGGGAGCAACGATCCCATGGCTGCCTTGCTGACACTGGTCATGCTCCAGATGGTCACTTCTGCCGATGGTTTTTCCTTCTGGCAGATCCCGCTGCTTTTCTACAAGATCCTGGGCGGCGCTGCAATGGGACTGATCATGGGATGCGCCGGAAAGTGGTTTTTCAGCAGACGCTTTGAGTACGAGGGACTTTATTATGTCCTCGGCGTTGCCATGGTGCTGATCTGTTTCGGTATTGCCGAACTTCTGCAGACCAACGGATTCCTTGCCGTTTATGTCTGCGGTGTTGCCATGGGGAATATGAGATATAATTTCCGCGGCGGTCTGGAAAAGTTCAACGAAGGTATCGCCTGGCTGATGCAGGTGATCCTCTTTACCACCCTCGGTGTGTTGGTCGATCCCATGGAGCTGCTGGGGCTCAAAGTCCTTATTCCCGGTATCCTGCTTTCCTTGTGCATGATGTTCATTGCCCGTCCGGGGGCTGTTTTCATCTCTCTTGCCAAAAGCAGTTTTTCTGTCAGGGAAAAGATCCTTGTTTCATGGGCAGGACTCCGTGGGGCGGCTCCCATTGTGCTGGCGACTTTCCCTCTGGTTTCAGGAGTTGAGAACTCCAAGTCCATGTTCAATCTGGTCTTCTTTATCGTTATCGGTTCTGTTCTTGTTCAGGGAATGACCCTGATGCCTCTTGCGCGCAGATTGAATCTCGCCAGAGCCTTTTCCCCCAAGAGCCGGGTGCCGGTGGAGATGGAAACTGTGGAGGGAGTCAATTACGATCTCCACGAATTTGAGGTCGGCAAAGAGTCCCTTCTGGTGGGTAAGACCCTGGCTGAAGCCAAGTTGCCTCCCGGGGCGTTGGTGACAATGATCCGCCGGGGAAAGGGATTTATTCCTGCTTGCGGCAGCACCCGGATCGAAGAAGGCGACGATCTGGTGATAATGGGGGCTCCCGACAAACTGTACGCTGTTTCACAGCTGTATTTCCCCGATTGTGCCTATCAGGAAAGGCAGGAACTGCCCCACTTTTTCAATAAACCAATCTTCAAATAAGCTGCAACCAACTTTGAGGAGTTTTTTTGAGCTATGTTGAAACGAACAACGATCGCTTCTTTTGCCAAACGCAAAAGAGAAAATGAAAAAATTGTCATGATCACAGCATACGACGCCCCTACCGCCGCTGCTGCTTTTGATGCCGGTATCGATGTTTTGCTGGTTGGGGATTCTCTGGCTCCGACAGTGCTGGGTTACAGGAACACTTTACCTGTGACCATGGAGCAGATGCTTCACCACGCCGCCGCTGTGCGCCGGGGAGCTCCCGGAGCTTTTGTGGTCTTTGATCTGCCTTTTATGAGTTATCAGGAAAGTATTGAAAAAGCCTTGCACAACGCCGGAAGAGCCCTGAAAGAAGCTGATTGCGACGCGGTGAAGCTGGAGGGCGGCGCTGAAATGGCTCCCCTTATCGACACTCTGGTGAGTGCCGGGATCCCGGTGATGGCACATGTGGGGCTGCAGCCCCAAAAGGTTCAGACTTCCGGCGGATACCGTATCCAGGGACGCACGCCTGAGGCGGCGGAGCGTATTCTGGCAGATGCCCGTGCTGTGGAGGCGGCAGGAGCGTTTTCTGTGGTTCTGGAGTGTATCCCGGCGGAGTTGGGCAAAAGCGTTACAGAAGCCTTGACGATCCCGACCATCGGTATCGGCTCCGGCAGTGATTGCTCAGGACAGGTTCAGGTGATGAACGATGTGCTGGGACTTTTTGAGGCAACTCCCAAACATGCCAAACGTTACGCTGAGATCGGGCGCATGATCCGTGAGGCTCTGGGGAGCTACGCTTCTGAGGTGCGGGGCGGAGTTTTTCCTGATGACGAACACAGTTTCCAATAAGATATTTCTTTTTCTGCTCTTTACTTTTTTTCTCTGGGGAACGGGGTGTTCTCTGCTGCCGTATCGTGAGGAACGCAGTCTGGCGGTGCTCCAGAGTGCTGTGCGGCAGCGGATGCTCCAGCTTCAGAAGACTGAATTGATCTCTGCAGCAGCGCAGGAGCGTTACAATCCCGGAAAAGCCGCTGAGATCTTCGCCTTGGGGGCGGGGTATCAGGAGCAGCAATGGAGTGTAGAGTCAGACCTTGCCTTGCGGGTACTTGAGCAAAGTATCACTTACGCATTTATGGTTTTGTCCCCCGATCCTGAAAAGAGTGCTGAAAAGTTGATTGCCGCTTCACTGGATTACGGGACTGCTTTGCGTCTGCTTAAACTTCAAAGAAAAGAGTATTCCCCACAGGCAAATGATGTGGCGGCAGAACTTGCCATGATGACAGGCTGGAGTTTGAAAAAGGTCAACAGTTATGTTTCTGTACCCCTGCCGGAAATAAAGAGCGGGCTTTTTCCCATTTATCCTGAGGCGGAGCGCCTTCTTAACGAAAAGGGGAAATCCGCAGCTTTTGAGGCGGCAGCAGAGCTCTACAGGACTCCCCGTGAACCGGTGCTTTTCAAATGCGAGCGTCTGCGCCGTGCCATACTCAACCGTTATCTGATGCAAGCAAAAAGCCCCGGAGCTGAAATCACTCCGGAGCTTCGTATCGCTTTCTGGCGGAGCAGGCTTTTTCAATCTCTGCTGCCCCTTCTTTGAAGAGCTTATTTCAGCCGTTCCAGCACATACTGGACGGCTGATTGTTTTTCTGCGCCGGGAGCTGTCGTTTCTGCAATGATCTCAAGAGCTTCAAAGAGTCTTTCGCAGCTTTCCTCATAGCTCAGTTTGCCGATTTCTGACACCAGCCGGGCGCCCCGGTCCATAAGTTTTTTGTTGGTACAGTCCACCCAGCTCATCCAGTTTCCGGTGACTCTGCCCAGAACCACCATGGTTCCGGTGGAAATATTGTTGAGCACCAGCTTGACCGCCATGTGACGGATCAGACGCAAAGGTGAGTCGGGGATGGTGCATTTGACAGTGAAATCACCCTCTCCGCAACCGATGAAAAGCCGTTTGCCCGCGGAAAATTTCTGAGCGTACAAGTCGAATGCTTTTTCCAGTTCGCAACGGTTTCCGGCAACGCCTGTTTCAACGAGGACGGCGGCATCATTGCCGGTGGCGTAACGCTCAGGGGACTCCTCATTGCCCACGGCGATCTTGAGGAGATCGGCACTGCTGATTTTCGGGGGATTGTTCCGGATTTTTTCTGCTGCTCCCAGCCGGGCATAATCCTCTTTGGTCCACTCCAGACAGCGCAGGGGGCGGCGCATATTGCGTTCCCACACCTCTCTGGTGTTGAAAAGGGGATTCTTGACGAATGCCCAGGGCACAGGAGAGGTGGTGTCATCAGAACGACGGAAGGGGGGGAGCATAAAGGTTGGGGAGCGTTCCGTGGTATCGGTAAAGATATCCAGCAGACAGTCATCGGCACAATAGGTGATGCGTCCGTGTTTCCGGTAGATCTCTGCTTCAAAGTCGATGTAGTCCGCCATGGCTTTCCGGGAGTCGGCGGACTCCAGCTCCTCAAGGAGTTTTGCAAAATCGGCGGCGATGTCAGGCATTTGGATCCCCATGAGTTCGCTTGCCATACACTCCAGGGCGGCTCCGGCGATGAGCTGTTCAGAACTGGTCGCCTGCATACGGGTGGAACCCGCAAGTCCCATGGGGCCGCAATGAAGATCAAGGACTGTTACTCTTGGGTCATTGATGGCACGGGCGGAGCGTTCAATGTGTGCAGCAAGGAGTTCTGCCGGGTTGTTGAAAAGGAGAAATCCTTTGGCTCCCCGGTTGACGGCTTCTTCAAGGGTGCCCAGAACGGAAGAGGTTTCGCCCCCTTCAGTGATGGCGACGATCATATCATCCTCGCCGATATTGAGCATACGGAGCTGTTCACGGCCGAACTCCAGATAATCTTCAAAGAACTCCACAGAGCGGACAAGGGCGAAATCGCCGCCGGTCATAATGCTGAAAACCTGATCTGCATAGCTGTTGAGAGCAGCATATTTTTCGGCAGTTTCCCGCCACATCCCTTCCAGAAGGATGCTCAATCTTCCCGTTGCACCGCAACCTGAAAAGACGATCTTGTGACCGTTTTTCAAGGTTTCCAGACCATCTGCACACAGTTTTTTGAATTGGGCACTCTGGAGAACTTTTTTTGCCATTTCAAGGACATTCCGGTCCACCAGCTGCAAATTGGCGATGCCGTCAACGGTGGAACGGGCAAACTCTTTATCCAGATTTCTGGTTTGGGGATTGGATTGTTCTGTGGGGAGAAATCCCAGGTGGAACTGGGTTTCATTGGCGATAAAGTCCCGCGCAAGGGCTTGTGATGTGATGCTCATGGTAAAATACTCCCTGAAAAAGCATGATTGGGTTTAAGATTTACTTGTGAGGCAATTTCAAAACTCCTCAAAATTGTCAAAGCGCCCTCGCTTCGATCTGTTAAAGGGAGCGTTTTTCCGCCTTCGCATAAAGCTACGGCGGGACAAGCGGCTGTTACCTTACAGGTAGCAAGTGCAAACTACCCTTTACAGCTCTTTGCGAATGGCATCGAAAGCCATTTTTTGAATGACTTTTGAAATTACCTCTTGTGTTTAATATAGCTTCTGCCAAAGATCTTTTCAAGAGAGAAAAGAGGAAATTATTTTCAGAAAGGGGAGCAAACGGCACAGTTTTGACATGTAAGAGTTTGGGAATTGCCTCAAATATCATGATCTCTGCAGAGCCTTCTTGAAAAAAAGCACAAGTGGTGCTATATTATATGAAAAGAACAATCGTCAGATGTGACTGCGGCAGAGAATATGATCCCTTTGCCGGAGTTTCTAAATTACAGATCAAGAGGTACTTTATGGCTCTCTTCAGCAGCGGAAAATATTCGACACTGCGCGTAGTTGCCCCTCAGGCACGCAAGATGGTGATCCCCGACGGATCATGGGTCAAGTGCCGCAACTGCGGACAAACACTTTATACCGAAAAGCTGGAAGACAATCTCAATGTCTGCTGGAATTGCAACTGTCATTTGAGCGTTACTGCTCCCGACCGGATCGCTCAGCTGGCGGACAAAGACAGCTTTACAGAATTTGATGCCGGTATGAAGTCTGTTGACCTTCTGCAGTTTGTTGACTCCAAACCTTATTCCAAACGGTTGAGCGACAGTGTGGAAAAAACCGGTCTTGCTGAGGCTGTTGTCTGCGGCAAATGCACCATTGACGGCAATCCCTGTGCCATCGGCGTCATGGATTTCCGTTTCATGGGGGCTTCCATGGGGTCCGTGGTGGGCGAAAAGATCGTCCGCCTGGTGGAGTACGCCATCAAAGAAAAATTGCCTGTGATCATGGTTACAGCTTCAGGCGGTGCCCGGATGCAGGAAGGTGTCGTAAGTCTCATGCAAATGGCAAAGACCTGCGGCGCATTTGAGAAACTTGCCGAGGCAGGACTTGCCTATATCGCCGTTCTGACCAATCCCACTTACGGCGGTGTCAGTGCCAGTTTCGCCACTATCGCCGATGTGATCATGGCGGAACCCGAAGCCATGATCGGCTTTGCCGGACAGCGGGTCATTGCAGAGACCACCAATGCAAAACTTCCCGAAAATTTCCAGAAAGCGGAGTTCCTTTGGGAGAAAGGTTTGATCGATCGGGTGGTCGAAAGAAAAAATTTACGAAAAGAATTGGGATTACTACTTGAATTTTTCAAGAACTGAGTATATATTGTACTATTGTCACTTTTTGATGCCGGGACGGACCCCGTGTGTTGTCAAAAGCGCCAACCGGGTCAGGTGGGGAACCAAGCAGCCCTACGCGATTTTTGACAGGCCTCGGGTAATCTGTCCCGGCTCTTTTTTTTCTTTTTTTTGAGGGAGAGCCACCATGGAACGATTTGACGGACGCAGACCCGATGAACTGCGCAAATGGAGTATAACACCCAATTTTCTTTCACACCCTGCAGGTTCGACCCTCATCAGCTGCGGCGGCACCCGGGTGGTTTGTGCTGTAAGTTCCGAAAACCGTGTTCCCCCCTGGATGAAAAGTCAGGGCAAAGTCGGCGGCTGGATCACCTGTGAATACGGAATGCTCCCGGCTTCCACCGGCGACCGGATGAAACGGGAGGCTGCTTCCGGAAAACAGGGGGGCAGGACCGTTGAGATCCAGCGCCTTATCGGACGCTCTTTGCGTATGTGTGCCGATCTGGAAAAACTGGGGGAAAACACCCTTTATGTTGACTGCGATGTGATCGACGCCGACGGCGGTACCCGCTGCGGGGGCATTTCAGGAGCTGCTGCAGCCCTTGCCATCGCCTGCAGAAAACTTTATCCTGAAGTAACCCCTTTCAAACAGCTGGTGGCGGCAGTAAGCGTCGGCATCGTTGACGGTGTGCCTGTTCTTGATCTTTGCTACGAAGAGGACTCCCGTGCCGAGGTGGATATGAATGTGGTCATGGCTGAGTCCGGAGAGTTTATTGAGATCCAGGGCACCGCTGAGCACGGCACATTTTCCCGGAGCCGTATGAATGAACTGCTGGATCTTGCCGAGCATGGTCTTAAACAGATTTTTGAACTTCAAAGAGAGTGTATCGAAGCGGGGGTAAAGTGAGCGAATATCAAGTCATAGCCAGAAAATGGCGTCCTCAGCGTTTTTCAGATGTGGTGGGGCAGCAGCATGTTGTGCGTACTTTGCGTAACGCTATCACTCAGAACCGCACCGGGCACGCTTATCTTTTTGTTGGTCCCCGCGGGATCGGTAAAACCACTTTGGCGCGTATTTTTGCCAAAGCTCTTAATTGCCTTGCTCCTGTAGACGGCGAACCCTGCTGCCAGTGCGAAAACTGCCGTGCCATGGCTGAGGAGCGTTCTCTTGATGTTATAGAAATCGACGCCGCCAGCCGCAACAACGCTGAATCCATGCGTGAACTGGCGGAGGATGTGCTGCCCAGTCCCGTGGGCGGAAAGTATAAGATCTACATTATCGACGAGGTCCACATGCTTTCCAAAGTGGCTTGGAACGTTTTGCTCAAAACCGTCGAAGAGCCGCCTCAGCATGTGAAATTCATCTTTGCCACTACCGAGGTCCATCAGGTGCTGCCCACCATTATTTCCCGTTGTCAGCGCTTTGATTTGCAGCCCATCCCCACCAAATTGATCGCAGAAAGGCTTTCACTTATTTCCGAAACCGAAAAGGTGGCGGTGGAGCCCGAAGCTATTTCAGCCATTGCCCGCGCCGCAGAAGGGGGAATGCGTGACGCTCAATCCCTTCTGGATCAGATGATCGCCTTCTTCCTCAGAGGGGATGGCGGCGCTATCACCGGGGAACAGGTCCTTTCTCTTTTCGGTTTGACCGACCGGGGGGATTTGGATTCTCTCATCGGTTCCATGCTCCGCAACGATCCTGCCGGAGTTATTACCGTCATTGCCAAACTTGCCAAAAGGGGCAAGAATCTTGAGACTTTGTTTGAAGAGATGCTGGGAGCGCTCCGGGCAGTGGAACTCTGTGCACTGCTTCCTCAGCCGGAAACGGTTCTTGATGAGACACCGGAATCCATCGCCGCCTACCGGCAGCTGGGGACTCTGGCGCCCAACAGCGATGTGGTGCGCATCCTTCTTGAACAGCTGGCACCGGCAGGGCGTGTCCTGAGAGATGCTCTTGACCGGCAGATCGTCATGGAAACTCTGGTTTTGAAAGCCATGCGTGAAGCCCACGCCGTGCGGATCGACGATATCTTGCGCCGTCTCAATCAATTACGCAGTGCCGGAGAGCTGAAATTTCTTGAACAGCTCCCTGTGGTGGAGCGTCCTTTGCCCATTCCGGGAACTCCCCTTGCAGCTGCTTCAACACCTGTGGTCGAAGCCCCCGCCCCGGCACCTGCGCCTGTGGTCGAAGCTCCCGCCCCGGCACCTGTGCCTGTGGTCGAAGCACCCGCCCCGGCACCTGCGCCTGAGGTTGAAACTCCTGCACCGGTCTCTTCCGGGGAACGGGATATTGCTTCTGATTTTGCCAATCAGAAAGAAGATATCCAGCAATCCCCTGACCGGAAGGTCCGCCACAGTGTTATGGCACATGATCCCGATGCGTTGCGCCGTATCGTCCATGAAGACCCCAAAGTGGCTGAAGCTGTCGAGCTTTTTAACGGCACTGTGATCGACATGCACGTCATGTGATCCGGCTTTGTTTTGATATAGGAGAAAACAGTAAAATGAAAATTGCAGTTACCTGTGAAAACCATCAGGTGTTCCAGCATTTCGGACACACCCCCGAATTCGCCATCTTTGAAACAGAAAGCGGCAAGATCACCAGCGAAAAAATCATTTCCACCGGCGACTCCGGACACGGAGCCCTTGCCGCTTTGCTGGCTCAGGAAAAGGTTGATGCTCTTATCTGCGGCGGTATCGGCGGCGGTGCCATCAACGCTCTCAAACAGGCATTCATCCTGGTGGTGGGCGGCGCCGAAGGCGATGTGCGCGAAGTTGCAGAAGCCTTTGTCAACAATACCTTGAAGGTGCGTGAAAATTTCCGCTGCAGCCATCATGACCACGGTGAAGGGCACGACTGCGGCAGCCACGGCGAAGGACACACCTGCGGCGAACACGGTTGCGGCGGCGGAAACTGCCAGCATTGATGAAGTATTCATTGACGGGGACTGTTGAAAAACCTCAAAAAGGTTGACGACGGTCCCTTTTTTGTGAGGAATTTTTGAAAAATACTTATGGCTGAAGGGAAAAATTATTTGCCAATAATGCAAATGCAGTGTATATTATCTGGAATATGTATTTAAAGTTTAAAGGACAAAGATTTTTATGATCGACTTTACCGTTAATAAAGAAGTTCTGGCACGGAATATCCGGGAGGCACGGAAAAATAATATCATCCTGCCTACTATCTCTCAGCTCAAAAATCCTCAGTTGATCCCCGAAAGCATCAAAGCTCAGCTGAAAAATGTGGGAATGCAGGAGTTTTCCCCTTTGAACCTCTTCCGCATCACCTGGAAAAATGAACCCGTTGAAAAAGGTGGTACCTACGGTGTTCCCAATATCATTGAACTGCCCCGGACTCTTACCGGCGTCAAGGCGCGCATTTTCTGTCTGGTGGGCAAATATTTCCCCACCGGGTGTCACAAAGTGGGCGCCGCCTACGGTTGTATGGTCCCAAAGCTGGTGACAGGGCAGTTCGATGTGGTCAATCAGAAATCTGTCTGGCCCTCAACCGGCAACTTCTGCCGGGGAGGTGCTTTCAATGCCAGGATCCTGGCTTGCGAATCCATCGCCGTCATGCCTGAAAATATGAGTCAGGAGCGTTTTGAATGGCTTTCAGGTATTGTCAGTGAGACCTTGCGTCTGCAGGGGGGAGAGTCCAACGTCAAGGCGGTCTTTGATTGTGTCAACGATTTGAAGCGCAACCGTAAAGATGCCATGATCTTCAACCAGTTTGACGAAATGGGCAACCATCTGTGGCACTATCATGTGACGGGAACTGCCGCTGCCGAAGCGTTTCAGATGATCGCCGGGGAAGGGGACCGCTTTGCCGGAGTCTGCTTTGCCACCGGTTCCGCCGGAACCATCGGCTGTGCCGACTATCTGAAAGAGGTCTATCCCGGTATCAAAGTCGCCGCTGTGGAGTCCTTGCAGTGTCCTACCATGTGGAACAACGGATTCGGAGAACACCGCATCGAAGGCATCGGCGACCGCCATGTGCCCTGGATCCACAATCTGCGCACCACCGACGATATCATCTGTATCGACGACGCCGACCCCATGGGGCTGCTGCGGCTTTTCAACGAGCCCGAAGGACACCGTTATCTGGTGGAAGAAGCGGGCGTTGATCCTGAATTTGTTGAGAAACTTTCTCTCTTTGGTATTTCCGGCATCGCCAATGTGCTGGCGTGCATCAAGATGGCAAAGTACTACGAGTTGACCGAAAAGGATGTGTTGGGAACGGTCTTGACCGATACTTCAGCTCTCTATCAGTCCCGTATCAGAGAGCTTGCCGCTGCAGACGGTGAATACTCTTTGTGCAAGGCGGCAGCGGCACACGCTTCTGCCATGCTGGGGATCCGCACCGACTATGTGCGTGAGCTGACCTATCCGGTCAAAAAGCAGATCCACAACCTCAAATATTACACCTGGGTGGAACAGCAGGGGCACTCCGCCGAAGAGCTGAACGCTCTCTGGTACGATCCTGAAAACACCTGGGAGGCGGTCCATAAAGAGATCGCTCAGCTGGATGAACTTATCAACGAGTTCAACTCAGCTGTCCTCTGAGTGCCATGGACATTTTTCCACTGAAAAACAGGATATACGCCCGGCTTTACGGAAAACTTGTTTCAGGAGCGTGTAAAGAGAGCGCTCTTCCCCCTGAACAGGAGTTTGCCAAAGTCCTCGGTGTCAGCCGCAATACGCTGCGTGCCGCATTGGAGATGTTGGAAAATGATGGCGTATTGCTCAGGACCCGGGCAGTCGGCACCTTTCCTGCAGTGGAAAAATCAAAAAACTTTGCAGGCAGTTTCCTTTACTGTATGCACGATAAACGGCCCTCTCCCCATGTGGGCGATACCATTTTCAGAGGCATCACCGCTGCAGCAGCAGCCGTGGGCGGCAGAGCCGATTTCTGTTCTGTTGAACATCTGAAAAAAATTCCTTTGGATGAACTTATCGCCATATTGCGGGAAAGCGGCTGCCGGGGCGTGATACTGCACTTGCGTAATTTTGTCGGCGGGGAAGATATCGCCACTATCTTAAAAAATACCGGACTCCCGGTGGTACTGGCTTACTGTGAAAAAGGAGATGCCGCTGTTACCGGATTTGCGGCGATCCGTCACTGCGGCAGGGAAAGCTGGCTTGCTGCTTTGCGTTACCTTGTTGACACCGGACACAGGCGTATCGTTACTCTTTCCAATGACAAAGAGGTGGTGCGGGAGTGCTTTCTTCCTGAGGAATATGATGAACTTCTTCGCGGCATGGGGCTTGAGATCCGGCATAATCCGGTGTTGAGATGTGCCATGAATGATAAGGAGATCTATGAAAAGCTGGCTCCTTTGTTCCGGGGGGAGAATATGCCCGATGCCATACTCAGTTACTCTGATTACTGGGCTCTTCCGGTTTACCGGGTGCTGAAAAAATTGAAAAAGCGTATCCCGCAGGAGATTTCCGTCATGGGGTACTGCGGTTCAGTGGATTCAAGTTTTATGTCTCCAGAGCTGACCACCATTTCCATCGGCTATGAAGAAATCGGCTGGATGGGGGTGAGAATGCTCACCGATTCAGCTTCATGGTTCAATGTCCCCGACCGCACACCGCCGGAATTTGTCACCCCCTTTATGCTCAAGGTGAGAGAAAGCACCTTGCTGCGCTGAAAAAAATGTGCCCGCAGGATTCGTATTCCAACGGGCACTTTTGTCGGGGGGATGTTTATTTTTTCTTTGCTTCCGGGACTTCCACAAACTCCACCTGATCGAACCAGACTGTGCCGCTTGCTCCTCCTATGGTAAAGTGGATATAGGGCTTGTACTTGGTTCCCAGAGGCTTGTTTGAGGTCCGGTAGGTGTGTTCCCATCTTGTCCACGGCAGAGAGCCGAAAACTCTGTTGGTGGGGAAGTAGCGTGCCACACCGTTTCCGTCGTCAAGTCTGACATGGAATCCGCACCATTTGGGGTTTTTCCCGGGAAGAGGTGTCACATTTTCCTGCCTGACGAAGAAGCTCAAACGATAAAGGGTGTTTGGTTTCAGCATGGGCATACGGTGAACAAGGTCGATCTTTTTCCCTTCCAGACGGATGGAAACTCCCTTGGAGCGGAAATACTTTGTGTCACGGGCAGGCAGATATCCCCAGTTGAACCAGGCACTTTTTTTATTGCCTTTGATAGCTGTATTGGCAAATCCCAGATCTGTCACCAGATTTTTGCTGACGCTTTTCCCCAGATGGAGCGTTCCGAAGTTGGCAAGGTCGCCAAAGTTGAGAGCATGGGGACTCCAGGTGTAATAGGGATGGACCTTGACACCGTTGATGACACGGTTGCGGTTGAAGTTGGCAACAAGAGTATTGCCTTTGACGGCGGTCATATTTTTACGGGGAACTTTGACTTCAACGAACCATCCCTTTCCGGGGAGAAGAGTGGTTTTTGCCACGGCGCCGCTGTTCCACTTCCAATTTGAGCTGAGGGGTTTGACTTTGATATGAAGATCGGCAACGGCACCGTGACTGTCGATCATGATCTGGAAATCCTCTCCGCGTTTGCCCGCAGGATCAAGGTGGATCTCAATGGCGTTATCCATCCACATATCTTTGGAGTCAAAGGGGCGTTTCTCACGACGCATCTTTGCCGTCAGAGGCTCCCGGCAGTCAAAAAGGAAATAGAAGTTTTCCTTATCGGCAAGCATCTTGACAAAGGTTTGGACCTCCACAAAATCTTTCTTGAGTCCGATGAGCGAGATGTAAGGGGCATCTTTCCAGGGGGCATCATCCCCATTGCCGTCAATGACGATCTTTTCGCCTTTTTTCAAAAGCCCCACATCACTTTTCCAGTGTTCCACAGCGGTGGCTTTGCGGAAATACTCTGCTGCGGCGTCCACAGTAGGTTTCCAGAGAGCGGTACGGAAGAATTTGATCCGCTCAACAGAGGCTTTGTCTTTTCCGGCAAGCTGCACGGCTTTGTCAAAGAGAGCGTTGATCCGTTTGATTTCCTGAGTGGAAAAGATTTTTGTCCACAATCCGTGTTCGGAAGGGGGCGCTGAAGCAGGTCCCACAGAGGTCTCAATGGTGTTGCCCACCACATTTTTCAGCCAGTGTTTTTCGAGGGAGTCCATGACCTCTTTCATGGGGGCAGCGCCTTTGCCGAACATCAGTGTCCGGTACTCATCAAGAAGTTTGTCAACATCGGTCTTGTGATCCCACATGACTTTGGAAAAAACATAGAAGTTCAAATGTCCGAAAAACCAGTAATCGGATTCAGCCTCAAGGAATGTTCCGAAACTGTATTTGAATATGCGTTTGTAGTAACTGCCGATGGCTTTGGGGGTGAAGTTGGGGACAGCCGGAAGATGGCGCACATTGTATTTGGTGGAGTAGTTCCACAGATAGATCTTTTTGTTGATCTTTTTGACCCACTGTTTCAGGATCTCTTCATCCTTGCGCTGGGACTCCGGCTGAAGCTCCTTCCAGGCTCCCGTGTGGGCGACCTGCATGATGACGTTGTCAGGGATGGGATCGGCAGGGACATTGCGGCAGAGATCGTATGCCATCATGGTTACGAAGCCCGGAACACCCTCTTTTTTCAGGCGGTTGGGAATGGTGAGAAGCTTTTTCCAGAGGAAAGCTGCCGCTTTGTCGGTGTAGCCGCCCCCTTCAGTGTGTCCTTCAAAGTAGGGTTTGCACTTTTCGCAGCGGCAGCGCCCCATGGAGTCGTTGGGCATCAGGTTGAAAAAAGGCTTGTTGTGCGCCCACTTGGTGTAGCCTTTCATGTTGCGCTTTGCAATGGCTTCAGGTCCGGTGAGAACGGCTTTGGCGTCCTGATAGATCTCTTCCATGATGTTGGAACTGAAACAGAGGTGTCCGCTTTTGTCGCTGGGGACACGCACCACAGAACCGTCGGCACGCTGCCCGTTCGGTTTCACAGAGAAGTATTCGGGGTGAGTCTTGGCAAAACGCCCCACGTAGTTGAGATAAGCAAGTCCATGGCAGTTGGGGAGAGAGGCTGTGGACATCCTGAGACGGCGGTGGTGAATATTTTCAGTCTTATCCTGATTGGCGACGGGTTCGTACCATTTCTGGAAGCGGTAGCCGTATCCCTTCCAGAAGATGCGGCGGTACTGGGAGTCCGGACGGTCATAAATGGTCATGGCAGGAACTTGCCAGTTGCTTTTCCGGGGGAGGAAAGTGCCGTTTTTACCGGGGAAATAAAAACGGACTCCGGCAAAACGTTCCAGAAATTCCAGACCGGCGAAAATGGTTCCCTGATTGCCTTTGGGGGCGATGAGATCACTTCCGGCGATAAGGATATGATTCCCGAAAGCGGCGATCACAAAACCGTCGCAGTCGATCTTGTCAAGAGCGATCTTCTTTTCTGCGGCAAACGCCTTGTCCCCGTAACGGAGGACGGAAATTGCGGGATCAGAGGGGAGTTTGTTCACAGGAGTGATCTTGCTCCCTGTGATTTCAGAAAGGAATCCTGCAAATTCAGCGGCTCCGTTCCGGATCGCATAAGGCGATTTGGGAGGAACATACAAAGAAAACTGTACCTTGCCGTTTTTAACCAGCGGAACAGTTTTTTTTTCAAGTTTGACAGAGCGGGGACTGATCGGCTTCGGGGCGAATTGCTGCGCAGCTCCCAGAGAGAAAAGCGCAAGACACAACAAAAGAACGGATTGGGTTTTCATGAGTCTTTCCTTTTATTTGAGTGGTGATTTACCAATTGTCATTGACGGTCCACAAAGAGGCTTTGAGCCGTGAGGAGTAGTTCCAGAAACTCTTTCCCGAAGCACTGGCGGTGTGGACGGCAAGCGGCATTTTTGAGCGGGCAAGAGCAGAGGCATGACAGTCAAGAAAGAGTACCGTATTGCTGCCGCCCGATGCCACCTGAGGATTCTTCAACTGATCTTCCGGATCAGGGTTGTCATGAGGGAATGCCGGACGTTTTTCGTTGTCCAGACTCCAGACATAAGCCACATTGTCAGCCGCCCGTGCTTCGGCAGCATAACAGCTCCGGGAGGGACGGTAGAAGCAACTGGCTTTGACAGCTCCATTGGGTTTCCCACCGCCGCCGTAGGCTGCAAAAGCGAAGTTGATGCCGACAACAGCGATTTCACAGTTACCCACACTGTTGGGACTGCCTGCCATTCCCGGGCGCTGGATCTCACGGGTGGGACACAAAAGAGGATGGCGTGTATAGGTATTGGTTTTGTTGTTGTAACGGGCTGTTCCGATGGGGATCAAATTATCACCCTGACCGATGTATTTGTTCAGGGCGACGCCCCAGAAACCGCCTGAAACCCATTTGGTCGTGTTGTAATAGGGATTGATGCAGTCATTGTTGTCAGCCATATAGAGCGCTTTGGCTCTGCCCATCTGACCGAAATTATTGAGGCATGCTGTTTTGTGTGCTTTGGCTTTCGCCTGCTGCAGCGCGGGAAGAAGCATCGCTGCCAGTATTGCAATGATGGCGATAACAACAAGAAGTTCGATCAAGGTAAAATTTTTCCTGAGCGGCGTTCCGGCAGCTTTGCACGGTCTACATTCTATTTTTTTGAAACAATTTCCTTTTTTCCGGGCAGTTTCTTCCGGAAATCTGATGGATTTTTGAGAGAACATAACTTCACCTCCATGAATTTTGAGAACTCATTACTTAATTTACAGCATGGTTCTTTAAAAATTCAAGAGGGTAAAGTTAAAAAAATGCAACTTTTTTATTTACGCCTTAAAATAGCAGTCCGAATGTGAGAGACAGACCATTGAAATAATGATGAAGCTGGAGTATATTATAAAGTAGCAACTCAAAAGGAATTTTTGACCATGTATTCATTTGTTCCGGTAACTTACAACATCCCCTTCGGGTATCTTGGGGATGAATTGCGCCGCAGCTTCTTTAATGAACTGGCTCTCAACGGCGCCAAACATGTGGTGCTGGGGGCTGGACTGCTGCCCCTTCTGATGTCAAGACCGGAGCTGCCGGAAATGGTGGCTTCTGAAATGGAAGAAACGGGGCTTTCCTTTGTGGATTCCCACGCCCCATACGGCGGACATTGGGATCTGGCAGCGTCTTATGAAGCTGAACACTCTTTGAAGGTGCTCCGGCTGAAACTTGCCATTGAACTTGCCGCCTTTTTCAAGGTCAGGACCATGACTTTGCATTTGGGGAAGAAGGGTTCCTGTGTGAGTGACGGGGAGTATCTTGATCCCATTTACAAAAGCCTTGATGAACTGCTTCCCTTTGCTGAAGAAAAAAAGGTGATCCTTTGCATTGAAAATGGCTTTGCCTACAGGGGATTCCCACAGAAGATCCTTGAAATCAAGGAACGGTACCCGGAAGATACTCTGGGGTTCTGCTTTGATGCGGGACACGCCAATATGACAACTGCTCCTGAATCTTTTCAGGGCACAGTCGGGCGCCGGACCACTGCAGAAGAGATCCTTGAAGTCATGCTGCCCCACATTGTCAACTGCCACATCCACGATAATGACGGCGTCAACGATAAACACGACCTGCCGGGCAGGGGATGCGCCGACTGGGAAAGGATCGTTGCAAAGCTCCGCACGGCTCCCAGACTGCAGGTAATCCAGAGCGAAGTGAACATTGCTTCCCGGGGCGTGGCAGTACGGGAACTGGTGGAAACCTTTGACAAACTTTTTGGAAAAAGAGGTAATTTCAAAAGTATATGATTTCTCTCAAACAACCAATGAAAGGATAATGAGAAGATGAAAAAGTACACACTGTTATTTTCAATTTTTGCCGCAGCAGCAATGGCAGTTGCGGCACCGGCAGCTCCCGCTGCAAAAGCACCTGCCAAAGTTGCCGCCAAACCTGCGGCAAAGGTCGCTGTCAAACCTGCGGCGAAGGTCGCTGCCAAGCCTGTGGCAAAGGTCGCTGCCAAACCTGCGAGCCCAGCTCCGGCTCTGACCGATCCCCGGTCATGGACTCTGGTCATGGTTCCCGATATCCAGACCTATGTCAAGCAGATGGAAAACAACGGCATCCTTGATATGATGCTTGCCTGGATCGTCCGCCGCCGTGCTGAAATGAATATCCAGCAGGTGGTCTTTACCGGTGATCTGGTCTACAACAACGACCGCCGGGTCGTTGGCGGACACCACGATTACATCTCTGAAGAGCAGTGGAAGATCACTTCCCGTTACCTTGAGCGTCTGGATGGACAGCTGCCATACGTCCTCTGCACCGGGAACCACGACTACGGTGTCAGCAGCGCCCAGAACCGCAATACTTTCTTCAACAAATATTTCCCCACCGACCGCAATCCTCTGACCCGCCGTCAGCTGGTGGCATGTGCGCCTAACACCTTTGGTGTCACCACTTTGGAAACTTCTGCATACGAGTTCAAAGCGCCTCACCCCGACAACCGGAATTTCCTCATCATCACTTTGCCCTTTGCTCCCACGGATGCTGATTTGGCATGGGCTCTGCGCCTTGCCAATTCCAAGCGTTTTGTCAACCATGTGGGTATCGTCCTGACCCACTCCTATATTCTGGGCAACGGCAAGCGTTTGGAAAAAGAAAATTATGCTCTCAGCAAAAAAGGCGGCAACCCCGGTGAAGGTATTTTCAAGAAACTGATTTATCCTGCTGAAAATATCCGTCTGGTGCTTTGCGGTCATGTCTGCCGCCCTGACAGCTGGCCTCATGCTGTGGGATTTTCCACCGATAAGAACAAAGCCGGCAAAAGTGTCTCCCAGCTTGTTTTCAACACTCAAGCCATCGGCGGCGGATACCACGGCAGCGGCGGTGACGGCTGGCTGAGACTTCTTGAGTTCATGCCTGACGGCAAGACCATCAAAGCCCGGACTTTCTCTCCTTATTTCTACCGTTCACCCTCCACCCGGCACCTTGCCTGGAAGACCGATCCTGCCAACTGCTTCAGCTTTGTGATAGAGAAATAAACGAAGCAGTTTTTCCCAAAAGGCGCTCCAAATCGCGGAGCGCCTTTTCATTGGGAATATTTCAGAAATACACTACTCGGGTTTTCTGATTGCTTTCAGCGGATTGGATCTCTGCCGTCACAACGCTCAGGGCTGAAAAAATACTTTCTGGAGTCTGATAGTCATAAGGTGCAGCTCCTTTCAGAAGACAGCCTGTAAAGTAGTGCAGCTCCCGGTGCCAGCCTGTCGGCAGCGCCGGATCCCCCGTGTCAGGCGTTTCGATCCTGCCGTCACGGTAATAGATGTGCAGCCCTGTGTGATCCAGCTTCAAGGTCGCCTTGTCGCCGATGATTTGAAAACTCATTTCAAAAGGCACATTGGATGAGGCGCACCACCCTCCTTCCGCAGTGATGTAACGCTCATCCCCATAGTCGTATGTGGTGATGATGTGGTCGAAAGCGCCGTCGCTGTTGACCCCTTTGGCGCCTGTACTGGTGACGCTCTGAGGAGCTCCGAAAAGGTGGCAGATAAAATCTGTGTCGTGAAGGTGCATATCGTAGGCGGCACCTCCTGAAATTTCGTTTTTGAGATACCAGTTGTTCCACGAGTTCCCGGAAACATCAGGGGAAAGGCGGCGGAACTGGGCGATCCTGACCTTGCCGCAAACGCCAGCATCAAGGAGCTCTTTGGCTTTGGCATATTCGGGCCAGGTGCGGACACACATCCCTGCGTTGAGGAAGGTGGAACTGACTTTCAGCTTTTCCCGGATCTTTAGAAGCTCCTCAGGGGTGCGGCAGAGAGGCTTTTCGCAAAAAACATGGAGTCCCGCATCAAGTCCCGCCAGCACCAGTTCAGCGTGGTAAATGGTTGGTACGCAAATGTCAATGACATCAATGGACCCCTTTTTTATCATATCAAAGGCATTGTCAAAAACTTGGATCCCCGTCAGATCGAGAGGCTTTGAATTGTCTCCGCCCCCGATGTTGTTGATGACTGAACTGATATCGCCTTTCCGTTTTACCGGATCCACATCTGCCAGTGCCGTTACTTTTACGCCGGGGATGGTCTGGTAGATCTGCAGATGAGTTGATCCCATAAATCCGAGTCCGGCAATACCGATCCTCAATTCTTCCATGTTCTTTCTCCTTCAGATGAGATAATGTTTTGAAAATAAAAAAATTCCGCGCGGTTCTTTTTTTACTATACCGGAAAAAGAGGAGAAAAACAATGGACGATCCAGCTTAGATGTGGATTAATTGGCAAAAATATGCCTGTTTGTGCAAAATAAACTGTTTTGTTTGTTGAGGTAATTTCAAAAGTCATTCAAAAAATGGCAAAGATGCCATTCGCAAAGAGCTGCAAAGGGTAGTTTGAGGTTGCTACCTGTAAGGTAACAGCCGAAAACGCTCCCTTTGTCAGATCGAAGCGAGGGCGCTTTGACA
>JAZODE010000147.1:0-67290 GCA_045596885.1 Victivallaceae bacterium | reverse complement strand
TTGTCAAAGCGTCCTCGCTTCGATCTGATAAAGGGAGCGTTTTCGGCTGTTACCTTGCAGGTAGCAGCCTCAAACTACCCTTTACAGCTCTTTGCGAATGACATCTTTGCCATTTTTTGAATGACTTTTGAAATTACCTCTATCCCTTTTTAAAAAAAGTTTTTATTTTTACCAAATGTATATTTGCAAAATCAATGATTCTGATGTAATTTAATCAAAGTTCACTCAAGAGGCAATTTCAAAAATTGAAATTACCTCTCAAGATAAGGAAACAGACAAAATGAATACGATCCCCGTTGCCCTTCAGGCGTACTCCCTTAACAAGATCTTTCCCGATAATCCTCTCAGTGCCATGCGTTCCATCAAAGAGATGGGCTTCAGCGGAGTGGAGTTCTACGGCAATCACTTCAAAAAGGAGTTTTACCGTGCCCTTCTGGAAGAGACCGGTCTGGTCTGTGCCGGATGGCACACCCCCGTCGAAGCTCTTGAAGGAGACAAATTCGAGAAGACTCTGGAACTCAATTTGGGTGTGGGCAATAAATACATCTGTGTGCCCTGGTACAACTCCGATACCGCCGACGGCTGGAAGGCTCTGGCGGACCGTCTGAACATCATTGCCGAAAAACTCCGTCCCTATAACATTAAAACCGGATTCCACTGCCATGCCCATGAATTTACTCCCGTTGAAGGGCAGCTCCCCTGGAACATCGTGGCAGAAAACACCATCTCTGATGTGGTGCTTCAGCTTGACACCGGCAACGCCCTTTCCGGCGGCGCTGACATTATGGAAACTTTGAAGGCATATCCCGGACGCAACCAGTCCATCCACTGGAAGCCCTACTCTCAGAGTGAAGGCTTCGCCGTGCCTGTGGGCGGTGACGATCAGGATTGGCAGGCTCTCCTTGAGTGGAGCCAGACCAAAGGTCAGACCGAGTGGATCGTTCTGGAATATGAAAAAGAAGATCCCCTTGTCAACATCAAAAAGTCCATCGACTACATCAGAGAGATGTAAAAGTTCCCTGTTTGATCAAAGCCCCTCCGATGGAAATGCGGCGGGGCTTTTTTGGGGCTTCGTTCCGGGATCACTCTTTGCTGTTCCTCTTTTTCTGTCGTATTTCAAGAGGCGTGCTGCCGTGGCACTCCCGCTTGATGGCATTCCGGAACCCGGCTGTTGATTTGAAACCGACCCGCCGGGCGATCTCATCCACACTCAGATCGGTATCCACCAGCAAATGACAACCGTGCTTCAGACGCTGAACCAGCTGATAATGACCCAGGGAGATTTTCATTTCCTTGCGGAACACCTGCCGGATGGTGCTGCCGGAAACATATAATGCCCGGGAAAGTTCTGCCAAAGTTACATGCTGTTCCCGGTGCTGTGCCAGATAATCACTGATCCGGCAGAGAAGAGTCCGGGAATGCAAAGACTCTTCCTGAAGGGGCTCTCCCCGGAAAGCCTTATAGCAAAAGTTGTGCAGAAATAAAGCAAAGAGACCGATGGTTTCCCCTGCGGCAGATTTTTTGCCGTCAAGGTACTCCTGATGAACTCCAACCACCTTCAGCAGTTGGGATTTCAACATGGACGGAAGTTTGGTGACTGTTCCGCATGAGTTCAGAACCAGAGCTGAATTTGTTTTTATTTTGAATTTTGCCATAAAGGCGATAAATTTCAGATTTTTGCCGCTGAATTCATGGCGTGCAAAAGGAGGAAGCAGGATCGCTTCACCGCCATTCACCACAAAAGCGGCATCGTTGACCTTGACGATCCGGCTGCCGGAAACCACATAGACAAAAATATAGTAATCGTGACTGTTCTGCCTGTTCCACAAAGTGTAAGTATCTGAGGAGCGCCCGTAAAAATAGAGCATTTCCGGGATCGGCAGTGAATTGTCGAAAAGGGCATCTGAGTCACTCCCGCGGTTATCCATATCTCGGCAAAACGCCTCCATTTGCCTGACAACAGCATTTTTTTTTGCATCATCCGCCATGAAAAATCTCTCCCATTTTTTTTAGAGCCAACTGTCATTCTGCAATATAATACGAATTCTTTGAAATGCAAATCCATTTTGTCATTTTGTTTCTATTTTTTGTCATTTTTTTTCTTGAATTTTTTGCGTTTTTTATGTAAATTAGATACAGAGGCGATTGCTAAACTCCTCAGTATTGATATCGAAGAAAACCAATTTTAACAGAAAGGGCTGATTATGATTCATAGAGAATGCAACATTGGAAAAATATCTTGCTGCAGACAGAAAAACTTTTCTTTTACGCTGATTGAACTCTTGGTGACTACTGCACAACAGAACTGTTCTTTGAAAAATAAAAGCAACACATCCTCACGCCCGATAGGGCGCACTTCATGTTTGACGCAGTCAACTCGATCAGCGTTCACGCTGATCGAACTTCTGGTCGTTATTGCCATTATCGCTATTCTGGCAGCCATGCTGCTTCCCGCCTTGCAGCAGGCGCGGGAGCGGGCGAGACAGACTCAATGTCTCAGCAATGTGAAAAACAGCGGCAATGCATTGCAAATGTATCAATATGACCACAACGATATCATTCCGACCGATATGCCCGGTGCCGGTACATGGTCAGCACTGCTTGTGAAGAGTAAATATCTTCCCCCTTTTCCTTATGTCTACGACAAAAAGGGCAAGCTGGTCCTTCAGGATACCGGCAAGGCTCATGTGACCGTTTGTCCGACTCAGGAAGGAGGATTTTACGATGCAAATTGCTCATACGGCATTATCTCTGTCAACTGGAAGAGCAGTGACCCCATCAAAGGATGTCCTATGGCAGTTATGGTGAATGGCAATGCCGTCGGTCTTGATGCAAAAAGATTCAACCATTGGCGTAAAGTGAAAAATATGCCCGTTACCACAGATGAATTTATTATTCTTGCTGACAGCAGATGGGCAAAAACTCAAAGCCGCTATCCCAGAATGTATCCTACACTGCAGACCCAGGAAGATAAGGCTAAAAAAGGAACTCTCTCGTTCCGGCATAAGAACGGACGGCAGGGGGGCGGATTTTTCCTTGACGGACACGCTGCTGTCATTACCCGGGGAAAACACGGGAATTATTCAAGAAAGACATCTGCAACACTGGGGGCACTCATGCACTGTATGCTTGAGAATGGAACTCTCGGATATAACTGAATCAATTACTGAAAGAAAGGATCTGACATGAAAAGAGTTGTAATTATTTTTTCTCTGGCAGCTGCGATGCTGCTGGGAGCTGCGCCGCAGCCCATTGAAAACTTTTCCTCCCCTCCCGGAAAAAACATCAAAGTTGTCGGCAACGCAAAGATCAGACACGACAGCAAAGCCGGTGTCTTGAAAATGTCGTTCCCGAAGAATGACAGCCGGGTGGTTTTTATTCTTAAATCCCCCATGGATCTTGCCGGTAAACCTTATATTGAACTTAAACTCCGCGCCGTCGGCAACAAAAAGAACCAGCTTTTCCGTATTGCCATGCGGAAACAGGATCCCGGCAAGAGTCCGCAAAGGTTCTACACCATCGTCGAACTCAAAGGGGATCAGTTCCACACTTTCCGGCTGGATACCCGGCGCCAGAATTACAGTTATATGGGCGCGTTGGGGGGCAATTTCCGTGTTTCCGGCAAACAGAAAGATCTGACACTCCGCCCCGGGGGGAAACTCCTTGAATTGTGGATCTCTCCTGAAAGAAAACTTTGTGACGGGGAAGTCAGTTATATCGGGCTGCTTCCCGCTTCAGATGTGACCGCCCCTGTCCTCGACTGGAGCGGCAAACTCAAACCGGCATCGCCTGTACACAAGCCTTACTCCTTTGATAAAAAGGGCAGCAAAAAATTCCTCATCGCTGAAAAGGGAAAGAGCGCTTTTACCATCAATCTGAAAGCCGCCCCTTCAGCAACAGAGCGTTTTGCCGCTTCTGAACTTGCAAAATATTTGAAACAGGTCACAGGAGCCGACTTCAAGATCGTTCCCGGGGGGAAAAGTGTTCCGGCTTTTGTGCTTCGCACCGACGGCGTCAAGGCGAAGTTTGAAGAATTCACTCTCAAAGGCGACGGCAGGACCATCACAGTTTCCGGCAATACCGAAAGAGCCCTGCTTTACGGCGTGTACGATTTTTTGGAAAAGGCATGCGGCGTGCGCTTTTTCGGGCCTTTCCCTGAATATACCATCGTCCCCCGGATCAGCAAATTTGAACTGCCTGAGTTTGAAGACCATGAAAAAGCACTCATGCAGATCCGTGAAGTCAACTACTGCGGTCTCCACCGCCTCGGTCTTGATGAAACCTATGTGATTGCTGACTGGGCTGTGAAAAACCGCCTGACGGGAGAATTTAACAACCTTTACAACAAACGGCATGCCAAGCGTTTGGGACATGGACGGGCTTTGAAACGAGTCGATGAATTTTATGGAAAACGCGGTGGGGTCTCACGCAATATCCCCGGTATTTCCGGACACAATTTTCACCGTCTGGTTCCACCTTCCAAGTATTTTAAGAGTCATCCTGAGTACTTCTGCTATCAGCGTGACACGAAAAAATGGGTGTGGGAACGCGCCCAGCTCTGCACCACCAACCCTGAGGTCATCAAAGTTATCGCAGATGAGGCGGAACGGTATTTCAAACTCTATCCTATGGCAGACCATCTGATGCTCTCTCCTGAAGACGGTGCCCGCCGCTGGTGTCAGTGTGACAACTGCAGCAAACTGGATCCTCCTCAGGGTTACACTCCTGACTGCATGGCTGACCGTCTGACCTACATGGCAAACGCTCTGCGCCGGGAACTGGACAGAAGGGGATACAAGGACAAAGTCCTGCGTACCATGGCTTACGCCCAGAGTGCCCGCCGTCCCTTTACCCAGAAGCCTCTGCCCAATATCTTTTACAATTATTGTATCACCCCGGTTTACGGCAAAAAAGCCGAAGAGTCGGCAGGTTCCAAAAATCTGGCTTTCTGGGCGCATGATCTCAATGCCGGTATCAATATCCATCCTTATACCTATACATCTTTCAACTCTCGTTATCAGTTGGATCATACCATTGTGGCGGATTACCGTTTCTACACCCGGTTGGGGATCACCGGCAATATGGCGGAATACATCAATCCCTGGGATTTTAATGATTACATAAAGTATCTGGGATGCCGGGTGCTGTGGGATTGCTGGTTTGATGAAAAGGAATTCAAAAAGGATTACTTTGATAAACTTTACGGTCCTGCCGGGCAAACCATGATCGGATATTATGAGCTTTTCAAATCAGTCTTCCTCAACAAAGAAAATGACCACCGGTACGGCCGTCGGGATCTGCCCAATTTTACACCGCAGGTCCTGCAGAAATTGACTTCGATCCTCCGGAAGGCGGAAAAACTTGCCCGGGGCAATGCCCGTGTCCTTAAAGTTCTGCACCGTAAAAAGCTCCATTTGGAACTGACACGCCATTATGCCCGGAGCTGTGATGCTGCAATGGCGTTCCAGAATACGCCCAACGATGAAACTTACAAAAAGCTCCACTCTGTCGTTGCCGCCTACTGCGCCTATGCCAAGAGCATGATCAAATGGCATCTCACATCCACCAACAGAGCTGAATCAAGCATCAAAAGGCAGTTTCTCCACCACGCTGAAACTTATTACAAGCGCCATCGCACCCAGAGCGGTCTGAAAAAAAATTATAAGATCATCGCCACTTTGCCTTTGGAAAAATGGGACTTTGTGACCGACAAAGAAGTGGTGGGGACACAAAAGAAATATTTTGCTCTGAAAGATTACTCCAAATGGAAAAAGATCAACATCGGCTACTGGGACAATCAGGGCTACCGCAACTTTGACGGCGACGCCTGGTATCATCTGGAGTATACCATGCCCGTCACGACCGGAAAAAATACCCACTGCCTCTTTTTTGAAGGCATTGATGAATCCGGTTGGATCTATGTCAACGGTAAACTTATCGGTTCCCGGGCCGGCAATATAAATTTATGGAAAGAGCCGATCTTTGTTACACTTCCGGCAGGATTGAAAGCCGGAGAGAAGATCAATCTGACTGTTAAAGTCAACGACTTTGCCAGAGGCGGCGGCATCTATCTGCCTGTTATGCTGCTTCAGAAAAAATAAGCGCTTTTGATATAGGCGCTGTTCCCGATAAAGGTCGGTAAAAAAGGTTGATGGAGTTGGGGCGGGGGAAAAGCCCTTTTAAGGGAATATAGCCTTGATATATGATCAAGGGCTGCTGTAAAACAGGTGTGTTTTGCAGCAGCTCTTTTCAGTTGAGAGAAAATTTCAGAGTTACTCTTCCGGCAGATATCTGCCTCCGGTGGTCCAGAGGATGTGGCAGATGTTCTCTTTTTTGATCTTCATGGTGTCGCAGAAAGAGCTTTTCAGCACCATCTCAGGACCGGGAAACCCGGCGGCGGCAGAGGGTTCGATCTTGAGCTTTTCAAGAGTGCGGGTCTTTTTCTGGAGTTCGGGGAGCACTTCATCGGTCAAGGTGTAGGCTCCGGCAAGGAGCGTCTGCATGATGCCACCCACAAAGCCTGAAGCTCTGCCCACGGCAAGTCCGTCGGCAAGTGTATTGTTGGTCAGTCCGATATCGTAGACGCTGATCTCTGAATTTTTTCCCGTGGCAAGCCCCAGAAGAACACAGGGCGCTTCAACAGGTTCCGCAAAGAAACAATGGACCGCTTCACCGAAAAGCATCTTCAAGCCGAAACAGACTCCGCCGGGAGCTCCCCCCACACCGCAGGGCAGGTAGACGAAAAGCGGATGTTCCTTGTCAGGAGTGATCCCCCGCAGTTTCAGCTGCTCCTTCAGGCGCAATGCGGCGACAGAGTAGCCGAGAAAAAGTTCGTGGGAGTTTTCGTCATCAACGAAAAAGGAGTAGGGATCGCTTTCGCTTTCCTTACGCCCCTGCGCTACAGCAGTGGAGTAGTCTCCCGTGTATTCGATCACCTCAACTCCCCGGGAACGGAGCAGTTTCTTCTTCCACTCTTTTGCATCAGCTGACATGTGGACTCTTGCTTTGAATCCCAGAGCCGCAGAGATGGTTCCGATACTCAGCCCCAAATTTCCCGTGCTGCCCACGGAAACGGTGTACTTCCCGAAAAGAGCACGGACTTCAGGTGTTGCCAGTTTGCGATAGTTGTCATTTGGGGTGATGACCCCCTGTTCCAGACACAGCTTTTCAGCAAAGCACAAAACATTATAGATACCGCCCCGTGCCTTGATGGACCCCGCCACCGGCAGGTCATGGTCAGCTTTGAGAAGCATTTTTGCTCCCGGCAGCAGCAGTTGAGAGAGAGCAGGAATGTCAAGCAGTTCAGACTCAATGATCCCGAAATGTTCGGCAGCTTCATCGAAGAGCTCCGCCATAAGGGGCGCAAAGCGGGCAAGTCTTGCTTCAGCATCGTAAACATCGGCAAGGGAGTAGGGGAGTTCGGCACTCTTTCCATAATCAGGATTGAGCCAGCAGAAGGGGGTGCGCTCCTTCAACGCAGTCAAGCAATCGGGCATGATCCAACCTTTCATATTAAAATGATACGCTCTTTAAGATAATGTTACTGCAGAGATTTGTCAAGGGCGCACAGGAAAATTTTTTATTTTCTGGTCAGCCATTGGTTATTATTGAGAGTGAAAAGCGCATAAAGAGGGATCCACATCAGAAAAAGAAGCGCATAAATACTGTAAGTGAAGGCATGAAAACTGTAACGCAGAGATTTTTTGCGGGCATAGATGATGGTGGGGGGGATCGACCAGAGCAGTGTCATAAGCAGCATGTAAGAGAGCACCAGACTTGCCACCTGATAATTCATAATGAGATAGCAAAGCAATATGGGGGATACCACCACGGGAGAAAGGATCCCGATGTTGAAGATGATGTAGTGAAAAGCAAGTCCCACGGATTTTGCGCGCATCAGTGACAGGTTCCGGAAAATATAAGGGGCAAGGAGGATGTTTTCCCGAATGTCCCCACGCACCCAGCGCAGGAGCATCTTGCACAGGGCAATATAGTTTTCAGGCATATTGGTGTAGGCTTTTGCCGACTCCTGATAGCGGATCAGCCAATGCTCCCGGATCAGCATACAGGTCAGAGCACGGTCTTCACCTATAGAGGTCTTCTTACCCAGAAAACGCTGCTCAAGCCAGGCTTTGAGAATGGGCTCCACCGCTTTTCTGCGGTAAGCGCTCAAGGCGCCCGGCGTACAGAGGACCGCTCCGAAACGGCTCTGGGAGCTGCGGAGCAGTTCGTATGAAAAGACAAAGATGATATCCATCAATTTGGGGATGAGTCCCCGATCCAGATTTTGAACGCAGATGTTCCCCGCCACAGCCCCCACTTTCGGATCGGCAAAGGGGCAAAGCAAATTGGCAAGAGAATCCGGGGCAAGAGTGCTGTCGCTGTCAACAGTAACGATGATCTCCGCGTGTGAAGCCCTGATCCCGGCGGCAAGAGCGTGCTTTTTTCCCCGGTTCCGGTCACAAAAAATGACATTGAGTGATGGGAACTCTTTTTGGGCTTTTTCGATCCACTGCCGGGTATCGTCTGTGGAACCGTCGTCAATGGCTGTCACATGGAACTCCGGATAATTTGAAGCCATGATGCTCTTGATGGTTTTGTAAACATGTTTTCCTTCATTAAAGGCTGGAACCAGTACATCGCAGGGGGGCGTATGCCTGGTTTTACATGGCTTGTAACCAAAGGCGACAATGGCGATGGTCAGCATGTAAGCCAATGTGAAATAGCTGAATATGACGGAATAGTTCAGCATCAGGATCATAGACAGGACGATCAGAAGCACTATACCGCCGTTGAGAAGGAACTTGGATTTCATGGAAAGAGTGTATCACAAATTGGGGCAGGGGAAAGAAAAGTGTTCAGTACACCATGTTTTAACTTGCTCTTCCACCTTTTTATCATACTCGGTACTGGCGAAATGACCGGTTTCCCGGATGAATACTGTTTTGTACTCTTCCGCAATGGCATTGACTACAGAAAACTGTCCTGCCGGTGCCACACAGGGATCAAAGAGCGCCGGAGTGCAGCAGACAGGGATCCGGATGTACTTTGCTGCAACAGAGGCATCAAAGTATTGCAGTACCTGACGGGCTTCAGGATGTTCAAGAACATACTTGCGGCAGGCTTCGCCGCTGCCGGTGGATTCGTACTCAAAACGTATTTCAGAACCAAAGGTCGGCACATGGAGAAATGCCGCTTTGAACCGTTTCTCCCAGGGCAGCAGTAATGCCCCCATGCCGCCCCCCATACTGCCGCCTGCGTAATTCAAATTTGCGGCACACTCCGGGTACATATCAAGCAGCACCCGCGTTGCCATCCACTGGTCGGCAATGACGCCGCGCAGGATATAGGTTTCTTTGGATCCTATGCCGTGAATAACATGCTTCTTTGTCTCCCAGGGGATATCCTTGCACTGGGAAGGCCCCAGCCCCCGCACTGCAGCATAACACACAGTCAGAGAATATTGACTTGCTGAAGGAATGGCAATATTGCCGTACCCCTGACCGATGACCAGTCCTCCCTGAGAGTTTTCCGGGCGGGTGATCCAGGTGACAAACTCCACACCGTCGTAATTGGTCACTCTGACTCTGTATATCTTTTCCTCAGGAACAGGCGACCACACTTCTGTTTCAACATCATATCTCAAAGGAGCATTCGCCACAAGGGCAAAGTTTTCTTCCCAGAACTCCCGGAACCCTTCCGGCTCTTTTCCGGGGGCAACTGCCAGCAGTTCCGCTTGAGTCATACCGTTGGTGGGATCAAAGGGGTAACTGTGTTCTATATCCATAAAAAGGTGAAACTCCTTTTGTTCATTAATGTCAATCCTATAAAATACACCTTTTCCGGCAAGTTTGCAACTTTACTTCCATAAGAATTTCAAGAATATTGTCTCTTTTGATTTTTTTTTCCGGCTGCAATTATTGAAAAAGAAAACATTTGATGCTATTTTATGGGAGAAGAGATATTTTTTATGGGGGATGAACATGAAAAAGTTTATCGCGGTGGATTTTTACGATCTGATCTGGAAACAGGAGACGGTCTTCAGCCTTGAGGATATGGAGGCTCTTTTTGCCAGGTACGCTGAAAACGGGATCAATGCCGTTTTGTGGCGCTTGTCTGTTTACGGAAAACTGCTTTATCATTCAAAGACGCCTGACAAATATACCATTGGGGGGGCGCCTCAGAGTGTTGAGGTAAAGGCTCTCAAGGTGATGGAAACATACGATCCTGCCGCTGCGGCCGTTGCCATGGGCAGAAAGTATGGAATAGAAGTCTACTTCTGGCTGACTTTGTTTGATGAGGCCTCTTACTCCGTCTTCCCGGAACGGGAGTCTTGTATTTCTCAGGCGCATCCGGAGTATTCATGGCGCTCAAAGGATGGTTCCGGCTACTACCGCGGCGTACTTTCTTATGTGTATCCTGAGGTAATTGAGTTCAAACTCAGACAGATCCGCGAGATCGCCTCTTACGGCGGCGCCGGGATCTATCTGTGCAACCGCACCCACTCCCGTTCCCCCCTTATACGAAAAGCCATGGCAGAGGCGGGATTGGATCAGGAAAATGTCAATACCTGGTGCAGAGAACATACAGATCTCATAATTTCTGAATACAGACGCTGCCGGGGGCAGTACGGCTATGACCCCATTGCTCTTGAATCTTTCAAGGGGGATCTGAACGATACCGTCGCATGGCAGCGTCACCGAGGCAGTTACTTTACAGCTTTCATGGAAAAAGCCCGGATCGCGGCTCAGCCGGGGAAACTGCTTTTCGGTTTGCGCTACGGCGCTGAGTTGGGGCCGTATATTTACGGTGACCACTTCTTTGACTGGGAAAGATTTTCTGACGGAACTGTTGTGGACGCTCTGGCATACGATATCCAGCCGCCCAATTACGACAGTCCTGAAAAGTTCCCTGAATTTTACCGCGAAACTGCAAGCTCCAAACTGCTTTGGATGTCTCTTTCTGCCAATGATCCCGAAGGGTTGCTCAACGCTTATGCTCCATCCCTTGAGCGCTGGAAACCTTTTATGGACGGTATCATCCTCTTTGAAGCCTATCAGATGACCGGCAATCCTGAGTATTGGGAATTTATACGGAATTTTTGAAAGATGTTTACAAAGAAAGAGCTTGAAAAGGCGTTGCTTGACGCCGGATTACGCTGTGATGACAATGTTGTGATCCACTCTTCCGTTTCGTCAGTGGGAGCTGTGGAAGGCGGCATCGGGGGATTGCTTCAGGTTTTTTGTGACTTTTTCGGTTCCGGGGGACTTTGTGTTTTCCCGACCATGACCTATACGCTGCTGCATCCGTGGGATCCTGAATCAGATTGGTGCAGATCCTGTCCTGTGCCGCAAAAATACTGTTTTGCCTACGGACTTGCCAGACAGGATGTGCGGCGTTTCCGTGCCGATATGCCCGCATGTACGGGAGCGCTGCCCAATCAGGCATTGAAAACGCCCGGATTCCGCCGTTCTCTTTCTCTCACAAGTTCGGTGGCGGCGTTTGGAAGAAACGCAGATGCGTTTGTTTCCGGGCATGAACTCTGCCGGAGCGGATGCAGTAAAAACTCCCCGTGGGAAAAACTGCTGAAAATGGAGGGGAAGATCCTGCTGCTGGGTGTTTCTGTTGAAGAGATGACCTTTCTTCACGGCGTCCTTGAGTGGGCGTTCCCCGAAACGTGCCGTATGCCTGAGATCCCCTTTGAAACGGAATTGTTCGATGTTGACGGCAGAAAAGTTGAGTGCTGCGAAACGCATCGTGTTGCCAACATTGCACGCCTTACCCCTCATGTGGAAAAAGCGCTGCGCGAAAAAAAGGTCATTAAAGACTTTCTTTTCGGCAACGCTCCTTGTATGCTCCTGGGGTGCCGGGAGACTTTTGAGACCGTCACGGAACTTGTGAAACGCAATCCCTCTTACCTTTGAGTTCCAGTCGGGGGAATGGCTGACCAAAAGACGCATTCTGCGCTCTGCAACTCTTTGCCTTTGACCGTTACCGTGATTTTCCCGGGGGCGGCGCTGCTTTTGATGATGGCAAGGGCGGATCCGCTGAAAGTACGGATAAAAGGAGTGTTTTCCCTTTCGTGACTGGCAGGATCGCCTGAGCAGACTCCCGCAAGTGTGCCCCCGGATACGCAGATTTCCAGATCTACTGCAGCATCGGGGACAAAGTTGCCTTCGGCATCTGTGACATCGATCCGCAGGAACGAGATATCTCCGGTTTGCAGAGACGCACGGTCAGGAGTGATCTTCAATTTTGCGGGGGCTCCGGGGGTGACAAGGTTTTTGCGGCAGATCACCTTGCCATTCTTTTTACCGATGGCGGTAAGAGTGCCGGGTTCGTAGGGGATTTTCCAGACCGCATACTTGTTTTTTTCAAGTTTTTCCTCCTCTTTGATGATCCTTCCGTTGAGCTCAAGAGTGACGGTATCGCAGTTGGAACAGCAGTAAAGCTCCACCATTGTTCCCGGCGGAACATTTCTGTTCCATGGGGGGAAGATGTGGAGTACATCTTTGTCGGTCCATTGCATCTGGTAGTAGTAGAAGGTGTCCTTGGGAAAACGGCAGAGATCCAACACTCCGAACTGGCTGGTTACGACCGGGTAGCCGCAGGTTTCGCCGCGGTACTCAATAGCGGACCACATCAATCCCCCGGCAAGATAGGGATTCTTCATAACATGTTCCCATTCTCTTGCGTGGACTTGGAGCAGGGCAAGCTCTGAGCAATATTTTCCGTTCCGGGCAACTTTGCGTCCATCCCCCAGTATTTCAAAGATACCGCTTTCGCCGAACTCCTCTTCGCAATAGATCCCGCGGGCGCCTCTGCCTGAAGCATATTCGCTGACAACTTCACAGCGTCCGGGATAAGTGAGGTGGTCCCGTTCATCCTTGCCCCCCATGCCGCCGCCGTTGTAACCCACCACATCCACAGTATCAGCAAAACCGTTGGCGTTGGCATCGGCATTGGCCTCAAGACCAACCGCTGTCGGACGGGAGGGATCAAGTTTTTGGGCGAGGTCATGAAGTACTTTCAGTTTGCGTGTCAGATCGGGGTTCCCATTCTGTCCCCCCGCCGTGTTGGCAAGGGACCAGAGGATAATGGAAGGATGGTTGCGGTCACGGCGGATCAGAGCAGTCAGGTCTTTTTCAGCACCTTTTTCCGGATGCAGGTTCCGGGTCTCTGCCCAGAGAAGCATTCCCAGTTTGTCGCACGCTTCCATAAGAGCGGGGGCGGCAGGATTGTGCGAGGAACGGATCATGTTGGCACCCATTTCTTTGAGCACCTCCACATTTTTTTCGTGAGCACGATCGGGCAGTGCTGTGCCCAGACCGCCGAAATCGTGGTGGATATTGCCGCCCCGCAGCTGCAGATGTCTGCCGTTAAGGAAAAATCCTCTGTCAGGGGTGAATTCAAAGTAACGGATCCCGAAGTTGACACTTTCGCTGTCAACACCCGAAGTACTCCTGAGAGAAAGCTCAGCCCGGTATCTGCAGGGGGAATCAATATCCCAGAGCTGAGGCGAATCCACCGTCAGATCAAATTCAGAAATCGCGAACTCTGCTTTGGCAAGGAATTGTTCCGCCTTTGCCGCAATTTTCCCCTCCGGAGTGAAGATCTCAAGACTGAGAATGGTTTCAGAAGTGACGCCGGCGATCTCCGTTTTTACCTTTATCCCGGCTGAAGCAGCGGTGATCTCAGAAGCCGTGACCGCTGTTCCCCAGGGAACCAGGTGCGCAGCAGGCTTGACGATCAGCCGGACATGACGGTAGATGCCGCCGCCCTCATACCACCACCCCTGCATCCTTTCGGCAGAGACGTGGAGTTCCAGAGTCGTTTCTTTTTTGCCTGAAACAAAAGGGGTGATATCATAGACCGCCCCCGTGTAACCGGAAATGTTTTCCCCGGCTTTTATGCCGTCAACATAGAAAGTGCTTTCACCGAAAACACCTTCAAATTCAACAAAAACCTTCTGGTTTTCAAAGAGTTGAGGTATCTCAAGATGTTTTCTGTACATACCGCATCCTCTGGGCAGAAAGGAGTCGTGACGGAATTCAAGATGCCCCTCTTCGCGGACACTCGGAATATAATTTTCTTTGGCAAACGCCCCCTCTTCTATGCACCAGTCATGGGGCACATCAAGGGTGCGTACAGGGAGTTTGTCAAAATCGGAAAAACTGCCGTCATCTTTCCGGAACTGCCATTGGTTGTCGATCAACTGTTTCATGTTTTTGTACCTTTACGGGATTTACACTTCACTTCAAGTGATAATATACCACTTTTCCCGCAGAATTTCAAGGAGCCGTTTTTCTTGTGAAAATAACCTGACATATCAACAGGAAAGATATTGAAAAAATACTCAGATGGTGGTATATTATCACGAAAGCGTTTTTGTTTCATTATTTATTAAGGAATGTTGTTTATGAATCCGGAATATGATTTCAAGTCCATTGAGGCGAAATGGCAGAATTACTGGGAGTCAAACAAGACTTTCAAAGCTGATGATTTTTCTGACAAACCCAAATATTACTGTCTGGATATGTTCCCCTATCCCTCCGGCGCAGGACTGCATGTGGGACACCCCGAAGGCTACACCGCAACCGATATCACCTGCCGCTACAAGAGGATGCGGGGATTCAATGTGCTGCACCCTATGGGATGGGATGCTTTCGGTCTGCCCGCCGAGCAGTACGCCGTCGAAACGGGAACTCATCCTGAGATCACCACCAGGAAGAATGTGGATAAATTCCGCAGTCAGATCAAGGCTCTGGGCTTCAGCTATGACTGGGACCGTGAGATCAACACCACCGACCGGGGCTACTACAAGTGGACCCAGTGGATCTTTATGCAGCTCCACAAGAAAGGTCTTGCCTATCTTGCCGAAGTTCCCGTGAACTGGTGCCCCGCTCTGGGGACTGTTCTTGCCAACGAAGAGGTCATCGACGGCCGCAGCGAACGGGGAAATCATCCCGTTGAGCGCCGCCCCATGAAACAGTGGATGTTCAAGATCACCGAGTATGCCGAAAGACTGCTTCAGGATCTTGACGATCTGGATTGGCCCGAAGGCATCAAAGAGATGCAGCGCAACTGGATCGGCAAATCCACCGGTGCCGAAGTGATCTTCAAAACCCCTGCCGGTGTGGAGATCACCGTTTACACCACCCGTCCCGATACCCTTTTCGGTGCCACCTATATGGTTCTTGCTCCTGAGCATCCTCTGGTGGATTCCATCACCACTCCTGAGCAGAAAGCTGCTGTTGACGCCTACCGCAAAGAAGCTGCCAACAAGAGCGACCTTGCCCGTGCCGAAAATGCTACCGACAAGACCGGTGTTTTCACCGGCGCTTATGCCATCAACCCTGTGAACGGCGTGCAGATCCCCATCTGGATCGCAGACTATGTCCTTATCTCTTACGGAACCGGCGCCATCATGGCTGTCCCTGCCCATGACGACCGGGACTTTGACTTTGCCAAAAAGTTTGATCTGCCTGTGATCTGCATTCTGAAACCTGAAAAAGCAGTTGCTGAGAAGGCTGGCGTCAACTACGAGGATATCCTTGCCGGTAAGGCTTGCTGGGTGGGCGAAGGCGAACATATCAACTCCGAAAATGCCGAGGTCTCCCTCAATGGACTTTCAGTTGAAGATGCCAAAAACACTGTCATTGAGTTCCTTGCCAAAAAGAATCAGGGCAAAGCCGCTGTCAAGTACAAACTCCGTGACTGGCTTTTCAGCCGTCAGCGCTACTGGGGTGAGCCTTTCCCCATCATCCACTATGAAGACGGTTCCATTGAGCTGGTGGACGAAAACGATCTGCCCGTTGAACTGCCTCAGATGAGCGACTTCAAGCCCAGCGGCACCGGGGAGCCTCCCCTTGCCAAAGCCGCTGACTGGGTCAATTATGTGGACCCCAAAACCGGACGCAAAGGACGCCGCGAAACCAATACCATGCCCCAGTGGGCGGGAAGCTGCTGGTATTACCTGCGTTACATCGATCCCGGCAACGACAATGCCGCCTGGGATCCTGCCAAGGAAAAATACTGGATGCCCGTCGATCTCTATGTCGGCGGGGCGGAACACGCTGTGCTTCATTTGCTTTACGCCCGTTTCTGGCACAAGGTCCTCTATGATCTGGGACTGGTTTCCACCAAAGAGCCTTTCAAAAAACTTATCAATCAGGGCATGATCCTGGGTATTTCCTACAAAGATACCCGCGGCGTTCTGGTGCCCACCGATCAGGTTGAGTTCACTCCCGAAGGTCCCGTCCGTAAAGCAGACGGCGAAAAACTGGTGGAGTTCCCTGCCAAGATGTCCAAATCTCTGCGCAACGTGGTCAACCCCGACGATGTTATCGCCAAATACGGCGCCGACAGTATGCGGCTCTATGAAATGTTCATGGGACCCCTGGAGGCTGTGAAGCCCTGGAACACCACCGGTGTGGAAGGGGTTTTCCGCTTCCTCAAGCGTGCCTGCCGTGTCCTTGCAACTGTTCCTGTCGTGGATAAGGAGTGTTCCCCTGAGCTTGCCAGAGTCATTCACGGAACTGTTAAAAAGGTTTCCAACGACCTTGACAATTTCGGATTCAATACGGCGATCAGTGCTTTGATGGTCTGTTTGAACGAACTTGCCGCTCTCAAAGAGATTCCCAGAGAAGCTGCCGAAAAGTTTGTCCAGATGCTTGCTGTCTTTGCTCCCCACCTGGGCGAAGAACTCTGGGAACATCTGGGACATAAAGAGTCCATCGCGTACGTCGCCTGGCCCCTTTGGGATGAGGAGAAACTCAAAGTCAATGAGGTCGAGGTCATGATCCAGATCAACGGCAAGCCCCGCAAGCGGATCATGGTCAGCGTTGACTGCGATCAGGAAACTGCACGGAAAACTGCCCTTGAACAGCCCGAAATCGCCGCATTGGTGGAGGGCAAAGAGATACGGAAGTTTATTTTCGTTAAGGGGCGTCTTATCAATATCGTGATTTGAGCTAACTTCAGGGAGGGATTTTATGAGGAATCTTTGCGGGATCGTTTTGATGTTTGCTGTGCTTTTTACCGTGGCTGGCTGCCGGAATTTGCAGCTTCAAGGGGGAAAGTACACCGGAAAAGACCGTGGCGAGTTTGCTATGGTTTATGAGGATCTCATCTTTCTCCGTGTCAAAGCAGGGAAGAATATTCCCGGCTCTCTGACCTATTGGGAGTGGGGCGGTAAATATACTATCGATCCCGATTCCCGGCTGTTAAGATTTGACATGGAGCGGGAAATCGGCAAGTTGTGGAAGTTCAGCTACAATATTTATGCTGAACGCAATGCTGTGGTTCTTGAGGATCTGAGTGAGGGGAAGAGATTCTATCTCAACTATGAATACCCTGCGCTGCGGAAGAGACCTGCCAATGCTCCCAAAGCATTCAGTTCTCCCGGTGTTGATCCTGTGTATCAGCAGCTTGCACCTATTGAATAAAAACAGCTCAGAGTTTCAGGAGTGTGGAAAATGAGTCAGGAATTTGACAACAGCAGCAATTACGGCAGCAACCTTGATTTTATGCCGGCTGAGTCTTGGCGTATATTGCGGATCATGTCTGAATTTGTGGAGTCTTTTGATCGTATGGGCAATGTCCGGCAGCTCCATGTGTCTGTCTTCGGTTCTGCAAGGACCCCGAAAGATTCCAAATATTACAACGAGGCTGTGGAAGTGGGAAAACAGCTGGTCAATGCCGGATACGGCGTGATCACCGGGGGCGGTCCCGGGATCATGGAAGCTGCCTCAAAAGGGGCTTTTGAAGCAGGCGGCCGTTCCGTGGGGCTCAATATCGAGCTGCCTATGGAACAGTATCCCAACCCCTACCAGAATGAGTCTCTTTCTTTCCGTTACTTTTTTGTCCGGAAAGTCTGTTTCCTGAAGTACTCCTCTGCAGTCATCGTTTTCCCCGGCGGTTTCGGCACCCTTGACGAATTGTCAGAGGTTCTGACCATGGTGCAGACCGGTAAGATCAACATGATCCCCATCATCTTTGTGGGCAGTGAATTCTGGAATGGACTCGTGGGCTGGTTCAAACAACAGCTCGTTGACGACGGAATGATTTCTCCCGGAGATATCGATCTTTTCAAAGTCGTTGACAGTGCTGAGGAAGCCGTCTCCTATCTTGAAGAGTGTCACCGGTACAGCAAGCGCAGTTCCGTCAAGTGAATTTCTGCCGGAAGGGAGCTTGAATGGGGTTTGACCGGGATATCACTTTACTAACGGGGTATTTGACCATAGAACGGGGGCTGAGCGGCAACTCTGTGTCGGCTTACGCCTCTGATTTGAAGGATGCAGCAGATTTTTTTACTGACTCCGGTAAAAGTTCCTGGCTTGTTCTCAACATGGATGACCTTCTGGATTATTTGCAATACTGTAAAGAACATCCTCTGAAAAGTTCAACAGTTGCGCGAAGACTTATTTCCTTGAGGCTCCTTTTCAGCTATCTGGCTGATGAGGGGCGCATCGAAAGAGATTTTACAGCTGTCATGGATTCTCCCAGGCGGTGGAAGATTCTGCCGGATTTTCTCTCTGAGTCTGATGTGGACAAATTGATTGGAGCCTTCAGTACCACAGAAGGAGAATTGGAAATGAGAAACCGGTTGATGATCGAACTGCTCTACGGATCAGGTCTGCGGGCATCTGAATTGACCTCTCTCAAGGTAGCAGAGTGCGACATCGACGGCGGTCTGCTCCGGGTGACAGGAAAAGGGAGTAAAACAAGAGTGGTTCCCTGTGGAAAGCCCGCTTTCCGGGTCATGCGCCGCTATCTGACAGTGGCGCGCCCGGTGCTGGCGGAAAAAAATCCCAAAGCCCCCTGGCTGCTGCTTTCCAAAAACGGTAAAAAGCTCAACCGTGAATGGGTATGGAGCATCGTTCAGGAGGCGGCTGTCAGAGCCGGCATCAATGGCGGAGTCCATCCCCATACGCTCCGGCACAGTTTTGCGACCCATCTGCTTTCACATGGAGCCGATTTGCGTTGTATTCAGGAAATGCTCGGTCACAGCGATATTTCTACAACTGAGGTTTACACCCATGTGGACCCCAACGGTGCCCTGGCAGTTTCAAGGCGTCTGCATCCCAGACGATGACTTTATAATGGAGTGGTTTTTACAGTGAGAAAATCATATAATATCAAAGAGTGCAGCAAGCTTTTTACTATGCCGCGGCGCTGGTTTCCCCTTTGGATCCTGGATTGGTATATCCTGCGTGAATTTCTGATCAAATATTGTATCCTGATGATGGTGTTTATTACACTTTTCATATTGAGCGATGTGTATAACAACATTTCGGATTTTCTGGACGGAGAGGCTCCTTTCAGCGTGATCGCCCAGTTTTTATTGATGAAACTTCCGGGAAACATCCGTTTTATACTGCCCATGTCCATGCTGCTGGGCTGCATGTGGTGCATGGCGACCTTCGGTAAAAATCTCGAAATCACTGCCATGCGTGCCTCCGGCGTCTCTCTTTTCCGCTGCGGCGTTCCTATTTTTGCCGTCGGTGTGGTTGTGACCGGCGTCAACGTTTACTTCAATGAGTTTCTGGTGCCCCGCACGGAGAATATGGCTGAACGCATTTATGCGTCGGCGGCAGAGCGGCGAAAAGATGTCCGGCATTTGCTGGCTTACCGCAGTCCTGACGGCAAACGCCATTGGCTTTTCAGCTCTTTTGTCACAGGGACAGAGCAAAAACAGGTGACATTGAGGACATTTTGGAATGAATCTCTGATACGCCAGTTTATCGGCGATACCTCTACCCCCCAGGCACGCGAATTGATCAAACGGATCCTGCCTGCCCACTCATCCAGAATATTGGCACTGGACCGCAAGGGGCAGAAAGAGGCTCTCTTCAAAGCTCTCAATGGCAGAAAAATCGACATATTCGCAGAGAAAGTTTCCTTTAACAGGAAACATAGGATCTGGACTTTTGAGAATGGTCATTTCATCAGTTTTGACCGTAAAGATGAATATGATAACTCCGCCAGCCGGGGAACATCCCAAGTCCACAAAGATGAAAAATACCGTATTGTTGTTTTTCACAGAGATCAGATCCCCGAACGGCCCGACGATATCAGAAATGCCGTCCGTGAAAAAGATGACCTTTCAACCACGGTCATCCTTGATCTTGTCAGACGGAATCCCAATATGCCGGATCGGGTCCGCAGTATTTACATGACATTGTTTTATTACCGCATCTCCTTTCCGTGGGCATGTTTGATCGCTGTTTTTCTGGGGATCCCTCTGGCGACCAGAAACGAACGGACCGGCAGTTTGCTGGCAGTGATTTCGGCGGTGGTCATTATTGTCGCTTATATCGTCATTGCCCAGGTGTTCCTGATTTTCGGTAAAGGGGGATTTATCCCTCCCATCATTGCCGGAACTCTTCCTACGGCAGGTTTTATTATCTTTGGCATCTGGCGGGTCTTTTTTGACCGGCAGTGACCACAATTTCTTTTTTGGAGTTTCAAGTGCATTTTTTTGATACCCATTTTCATTATTCAGGAGAAGCCTCTCCTGCAGAATACCGCAACAGGATCCTGACAGAAGCTCTGGGGGCAGGCGTTTTTCCTGCGACTTTGGAGCTTAACGCCGTTGGAGGCGACTTTCTGGAAAGTCTCCGGGCGCGCGAGTTCGCCCATGCGGTTCCGGATTGTATTTTTTCCGCCGGTGTCCACCCCGGCAGCGTGGAGCGTTTTTCCGGTGATATCAGTGAATTTGAGACATTCCGCAACGATCCCCTGCTGGCTGCGGTGGGGGAGTTGGGGCTGGATTACTATTACGCCGCAGAGACCGCAGACAAACAGCGCAAGGTCTTTGCTGATTTTCTCAAACTTGCCCTTGAATGGGACAAACCGGCGATCGTTCACCTGAGAGATCAGGGCGATGATGCAGCGTTCCGTGACGGCATGGCGCTGCTTGAGGAGTTTGTCTCTTCCGGCGGGCGCTTTGAGGTCCATTGTTTTACCGGCAGCTGGGAGTGGGCAGAAAGGATCCTGGATCTTGGCGGATATATCGGCATTACAGGAATGGTCACATTCCGCAAAGCTGAGAACATCCGGGAAACGGCACGCCGTCTTCCTTCTGACAGACTGCTTCTTGAAACGGATTCACCCTACTTGGCTCCCATTCCCTACCGGGGCAAGGAAAACCACCCCGGATTTCTGGGGCTGATCGCTGCGCAGGTCGCGGAGGTCCGCGGCGTTTCCATCAGCGAACTCTGCCAGCTTGCAAGTGCCAACGGCAGGCGTTTTTTCGGCGTTGAAAACCGGGATCTGCAAATATTGAAAAAGGAGGATTTCTATGGTTGATGCAGAGATCTCTCAGATCTTCTGGGGGCGGAGCGCATTTTGTTCCGGCATATTTCTTTATCTGACCGCTGCCGTACTGACTTTTGCCGCTCTTCCTGAAAGAGTGACAAAGTTTGAGGCTTTGGCACGCAATAAATGGATAGGGCTTTTCGGCGGATGGATCGCTTTGGCATTGTGTGTCCCCCATGCCGTTGTGGTTTCTCCCGCATTTCTGCTGCCTTTTTTGTGGCCTGTTGCCATAGTGGTTCCCATACTCGGATTTTTTTTCGTGGATTATCCCGCTGCCCGTGCTGCGGGGGGCTTGCTCATATTGCTGGGCTATTCAATGGTCCACTACACCTTTGATTTCCGGACGCCCGGTTTTCCGGCGTTCGCCGTTCTGGGATGGCTGACCGGTATCGCCGGGATTTGGATTTCAGGCAAGCCCTGCGCCATGCGGGACTATTTCAGACTTGCTTGCAGCAAAAAAGAGTTCCGGCTGATTTGCGGAGGAGTCTGGTGTGTGGGCGTGTTAATGGCATTCTGGGCGCTGCTCATGACCCGCGATGGAGGTGTACAGTGAGTTTTGATCTTCAACTTTTCGCTGCTGAATGTCATGTGGCAGATCCCGCAGACTTTGCCCGCCGCTGTGAGGAGCTGCGGCTGCTTCTGGAAGAGACCAATAAACATGTCAATCTGACCCGGATCACCGGGAAAGAGGAGTTCGATCTCAAACATGCGGCAGATTCTCTGGTCATTGCCAGATTTTTTCCCGGGATAACTACCGGAATTCACCGCATTGCCGACTTGGGATGCGGTGCAGGTTTTCCCTCTCTTGTACTGGCTCTGGCGTACCCGGAGCTTCAAATCACAGCCATTGACAGCACTCAGAAAAAGCTGCGTTTTGTTGAAAGCGCTGCGCAGGCGCTGGGGTTGACAAATCTGAGAACTGTTCACGGCAGGATCGAGGAACTGAACCGTCAGCAGGAGTTCCGCCGTCACTTTGACATCGTTACGGCAAGGGCTGTGGCGGAATCCCCGAAACTTGCCAAAGCCGCCTCCGGATTCCCCTGTAAAGGCGGACGGTTCATTTTTTACAAAACTCCGGGACAGGCTTCTGAAGAGCTCCCTGTTCTTGGGAAGGGATGGCAGATGACCCCTGAGTTTGAATTGCCCGGCTGCGGGGCAAGAGTTATGGTCTTTTCAGAAAAAAATTGAATTTTTTTCAAAAAAGGACTTGAAATTTCAAAAAAGATGTGTTATAATAGTACCAGGTAGCAGAAATAATGAATGAATACCAGAAAAATGAGATGTTAGTCGAGGCTGAAGGCTTGGTCAAGATCTATCGCGGCCGCCAGGTAGTCCGGGGCGTCTCTATCAATGTTCGAGCCGGAGAGGTCGTTGGACTCCTTGGTCCCAATGGAGCCGGCAAGACAACCAGCTTTTATATGGTCATGGGATTGATCCGTCCCGATGCAGGATTTGTCAAATTCCGCGATGTGGATGTCACGCAAATGCCCATGAATCTCCGCGCCCGTATGGGAATGGGGTATTTGGCTCAGGAGCCTTCCATCTTCCGCAAGCTTACTGTTGAAGAAAATATTATGGCGATTCTCCAGACCCTTGATATTTCCGGTGCTGAACGCAAAGAGCGCTGCGAAACCTTGATGGAGGATCTGGGGTTGACCAAGCTCCGTAAGCAGAAGGCAATGACTCTTTCAGGCGGTGAAAGACGCCGTCTTGAAATCACCCGCGCCATGGTGACAAATCCCGCTTTCATCATGCTTGACGAACCTTTCAGCGGCGTTGATCCCCTTGCCGTGAGCAATGTGCGGGAAATCATCTTGAAACTCAAAGCCGAACGCAACCTCGGTATCCTGATCACCGATCATAATGTGCGGGATACCCTGAAGGTCGTGGATCGGGCGTATATAATGTGTGACGGTAAAATCTTAGTGGAGGGCACAAGCGATTCGTTGATCAATGATCCGAAGGCTCGGGAGGTTTATCTCGGCGGTGACTTTGCTTTATAGTCCATAGACCCGGAAACAGGTTCCGGCGTTAAAATACAGGAGAGTAATCATGAACATTTCAATCATCGGCAGACAGTTCGGCATCACTCAGGCTATCTACGGTTATGTTACCGATCAGCTTAAGTCCCTGGTTTCCGCTACTCCTTTGAAAGTTACCTCCGCTTCCGTTGTTTTCGGTCGCGAAAAGAACCGTTTTACAACAACGCTGGTCTTGAATTGCAAGTATCATACCCTCAAGGCTGAGGTCGAGAGCTTTGATCTCTACCGTTCCTTTGACGCAGCTGTTGACAAGGTCGGACATCAGCTCTATGTGCTCACCGATCGCGTCCGTGATCACAGGGGAGTGGCTTTGAGAGATTTGGAGCACGCCCACGCAGAAGCCGCAATGGCTGGCGAGGAGTGATACCCCGACAGGTGATTTATCAATAATTCGCAGTCCTTTGATTTGCCGGTAACAGGAAAACCGGCAGGGACTTTGAAATGACCGGGAGTTTTCCCGGTCATTTTAATTGAGAAAAAGTTTATATGAAGATTTCTATTGTTACAATAGTCAGAAATGACCGGGAACACATTGAAGAAACCTTGAACTCCGTTCTGGGACAGGAGGGCAGCGGTTTTGAATTGGAGTACGTTGTGATCGACGGAGCTTCTGAGGACGGCACAACTGAGATCATTCAGAAATATGCTTCCCGCCTGGCGTTCTTTGTCAGCGAAAAAGACAGCGGCATCTACAATGCCATGAATAAAGGCATCGCCCATTGTACCGGTGATGTGATCGGCATGATAAATTCAGGGGACCGCTATTTGCCCGGAGCGTTGGAAATCGTTGCCGAGGCATTTCGCACCCATGGGGCCTTTGATCGCATTTTCTGGGGGGATGTACACTATCAGCATTTGGGGCTGGTCAGAGGATTCCGTGAAAATAAGCGCTTCATAGGGGCGTTTGCACCTCATCCTTCCATGTTTGTTCCCCGCAGTATTTACGAAAGGATCGGGACATACGATGAAAGTTTCCGTTTGTTGGGTGACTACGATTTCATGTACCGTGCCGTCAATAAAGAAGGAATAAAGCCGCTGTATGTGCCAAAGCCCGTGGCGTTCTATCTTGAGGATGGACTCTCTGACAGATATGTGCTGCAGTGTCTGAAAGATGAGCTTAAAGTAAAATGCCGCTACGGACAGAATCCTGTAACAGCTTACACTGTATTTGTTCTCAAGGTGCTCAAAAATTTTTTCCGGATATTAAAGAACACATTGAATTGAACCAGCCTTTTTCCTTGAAAAAGCCTCAGAGATGTGTTATATTTTGAAGATGTCATATAGCAATGGAGTAAAAAAATGAAATATGAACTTGAAGTAGGCGCCAGAAATGTCGCCGATGCTCTTGCCGCATGGCGGGGCGGTGCTGATCGTGTCGAACTTTATGTGAGTCCCTCTGAAGGAGCTCTTACCCCCAGTTACGGACTGGTGAAGGAGATGATGGAAGTCAAAAAGGCGACCGGTATCGGACTTGGTATTTTTGTTATGATCCGTCCCCGTTCCGGAGATCCCCTTTATACCGATGAAGAGTTCAAAGTGATGCTCAGAGATACTGAAGCTCTTTACGATGCCGGTGCCGAAGGCTTCATGTGCGGTATCGTCACCCCCGAAGGGGAATTGGATGTCAAACGGATGAAACAGATCATCGACAAGGTTCCGGGACGCAGATTTACTCTGCACCGGGGCTTTGAATCTGTGAAAGATCAGTCAAAGGCTCTGGAACAGGCAGTTGATCTCGGCATAGAATTTATTCTGACCGGAGCTTTGCTTCCCGGATATCAGTTTGATTTCAAACGCATCATGGAACTCCACGAGCAGGCAGCAGGCAGGATCAAGATCATGGTCGCTCTGGGGCCTGCCTTCAAAACCCCCGATCTGCCCCGGCTGCTGATCCCCGGAATGCCCTTTGACTACCATATCGTCAACGGCTACCGGCAGCGCAAGTCCGCTATGAAATTCGTTCCCGGAATGGAACCCGGCGATGACGATTATCTGATGAAAAATCTTAGTTCCGTGGACTATCTTGAAGAATCCACCGTGCGTGAGATCCGCGATATTATGGATAAGTATCTCGATAAATAAAATGTGAAGGAAAGAAAACAAATGGCTGATTTCAACTCTCTTGTAAATGATTTCAAAGCTCTGGGCATCAAGCCCGGCATGAGTCTGCTGACCCACTCCTCTCTCCGCCGCGTCGGCCCCGTCGAAGGGGGCGCTGACACAGTGATCGACGCTCTGCTTGAGGTGCTGGGACCCGAAGGAACTTTGATGATGTCCACCGTGGGGGGCAATGTGAATCCCGACCAGCCGGTCTTTGATGTGCAGAATACCCCTTGCACCGTGGGAACTCTTGCCAATGTCTTCCGCAAACGTGAAGGTGTGATCCGCAGTCTTCATCCTGTGCACTCTATTTGTGCTTTCGGTCCCAAGGCAAAGTTTTTTACCGAAGGACATATTGACATCAACACCCCCTGGTCTCCCGATTCCCCCTACGGCAAACTGATGCGCAACGGCGGACACATCCTGTTTCTGGGAACCAATTTCACCTGCAACACCTGTATCCACGCTCTTGAGATCGAAGCCCGTGTTCCCGGACTTCACACCAAAAATACCAGTGAACTTTACATCCACGATTACGACGGCAATGTCCGTACCATCCAGCACCACTGGCACTCCCCCAAGAAGGATTACTTTGTGGATATGGAACATGTGGTCGAAGCTGCGGGCGGTCTCAAATGGGGCAAAGTCGGGCTGGGCTTCAGCCGTCTGGTGGATGCGGAAATACTCCGTGCCACAGTGCTGCCTATTCTCAAAGAGACTCCCGAACTGGTGATCATGCGCCGTTCTGACAACGATTTCATCTGGGAGCCCTGATACAGTTTTCTCAAGAGAATCAAATCAAAAAACTCCGCTGTGGAAAATTTACCGCAGCGGAGTTTTTCACTATGCTGAAAAACGGATCAGCACTCCTTACTTTATGATGATCCTGCCGAAACGCTCAGGACGGTGGAAATCGCCGAAAGTAGGACTCCAGCAGGTGTATTCGTCAGGGTGAACGGTACATCTGTGGCGGCAGAAGTTCATCCCCCAGATGTCGCCGATGAATTCTTTACCTTTGTACATGGAATTCAGAGGCAGCTTGATCTCAGCGCTCCAGAAATTTTTCCCGCGGAAGGTTTTAACAACCGCTTTGGCATCCCAGGGGAGATTCTTTTTGCCTTCTTTGCTGAAACTTCTGGCAGTTCCCAGAGAGTTGAAGACCAGCTGGAAACATTTTTTGTCAGGAGTGGAAAAGAAAAGATCGATACTGTTTTCATCCCAAACAGGGCTGTCCTTACGGAGACCGGAATCCTGATTTTTGTTCATCAGAGGTTCTTCACAATGGATACCCAGATAAAGGTCGCCGTTGTGACGGGCAAGGTAAACATTGGCTCCGACTTTGTGGGGATCGGCAGTGTCTTTGTCAAGTTCGATACGCAGAGGTTTGATCTTTTTCCAGAGAGCTTCATCCAGTTTACCATCCAACTTGGGGAGCTCCGCAATACGGGTGGTCGCTGCACTCTTGCGGGCGTTGGCAGCCATCATAAAGGAGAACACATTGGCATCAAAGGGAATGCGGAAGGTGCGTTCAGTTCTGGCTGTGTTGGCAGGGGAGTTGCCGGGGAAAGAGCGGGTCTTGCTGAGAAGAGCTTTACGGAGCTGAGTCAGTTTCAGAGCTTTCGCCGCAAGTTTTGCATCAGGACGCGGGCTGGTGACAAGTTTGGCGGCAATGGCGTAAAGCTGAACAGTTACCTGGCAGTACTCCAGATTGGTAATGGCAAGCTGCAGCCGCGCTTTCTGTCCTTTGTCGGTGGTTTTTGCAAGAACAGCCTTCAATTTGGGGAGCCACTCTTCAGCCAGTCCGGGGTAAACTTTGGTCAGGACTCCGGGATAGCGGGGGATGTATCCCAAACTGATATTTTCTGTCAATCCGCCTGAGGCGTATTCAGTGAAACGCTTTTCAATAGCATCAAAGTAACCTCTCATAACGGGGGCGGCAATCTTACCGTAGCAGTCACGGAGCGTCTCAGCGTAGAACTTTTCTCTATCCTTGATATTGCCCCAGGAATATTTGAGAAAAAAGTAGTTGTTCAGGGCGGAAGCGGTGTAGCTGGTGGTGTTGTTCATATCGATACCGGTCACATCGGCGGCGTAAAGGTTGTCAAAAAGCATGCTGATGTTTTTGAACTGTCCGCAGGGGAGTTCCAGATTGCCCATGCCTTCGGGAGTCGCGTAGTAATAAAGTTTATTCAGAACGCTGCGCCATGCTTTGAGGTTTTTCAGATGTGCTTTCCGGGTGCCGGGGTTATAGTAACTCAGACCGCTGTCGTTGAGGACCTCCATAATGGTGATATTGGGATGGACCTTGACTTTGCTGACACCCTCTTTGTAGAAGGAGTAGGCATACATGCCGAAGGTCTGGTCGGGAAACTTTTTGACGATCCGTTTTGCCATTTCATTGGCGTAGGTCATCATGCGGGTGGTCATGATACGGCTGCCGTCGGGACGGACTCCGTCATCAAGTGCCAGACAGTTGGCGCATTCACAAAGTTTACCGCCGTCATTGGGGGAAAGAGGCATCATGGAACGCTGTTTGCGTTTGGCAAGGTCCTTCATCATATTTTCAGCCAGCTGATCCAGCGCCTCGGGATTGGTGGTACAGATCTGGAGTCCGTGCCCGAGAGAATCGGTGGCAAGACGGCGTCCACCCACATAGGCGAAATATTCAGGATGTTTGTCAAAATAATCCTCTTTTTTGAGGTAGTGGAGCCAGCTGTGCCAGGCGCACCAGGAGTTTGCCTGTCCCACACGGTTGCGGCGCATGAAAAGCTGGGCTTCGCGCACTTGTTTGGGAGACATGCCTTTGCGGGTCTGGTAGCCCAGACGGCGGCTTTCAAAACGGGGGGCATCGGCGTAATCGAGAGCCGGGACATCCCAGTTGGTGCGTTTGGGGACATATTCGCCCAAGTCCCCCGGCATGAACCAGCGTATACCCAGCTGTTTTTCCAGAAAGTCCGCCACGCCGAACCAGGTGCCCACCCGGGCACCGCTTGCCCAGTGGTTATTGTAGACATTGCCGTTTGTGTCATTTCCGGAAATGTGGATATCTTTTCCCTGTGTTTTGACCACGAATCCTTCCGGCTTGTCAACTTTGATGAATCCCAGCATGAAGGCAGGCCGCTTGCCCTTTTGGGCAGGCTTCACAATGGGGAGCTTTGCTCCTGTTGCCTTGAAAATGTAGGTCCGCAGATCATTTGCCGCTGCCCGGACAGCCTCTTGAGGAGCATTGGGAGCAATGACAATGACATAGTCGGATTTGCCGTTTCGGACGACCGGCATGGCTGAAAGCAGAGTTGCTGCTAACAGCGCAGAAAAGAATAGAAGTTTTTTCATTTGTTGTCTTCCTTATTATTTATGGACCGTGTGTTTTCGGAAAATTTGTCTCAGTAGAGATAGAAATCTTTTTTCCCTTCAGGCGTCCAGAATACCAATCCGGTAGGATCGGGGTGGTAGCCGGGATACCCCGCAGTATTGTGGCTGATTTGACCTTTGTGCAGAAATTTAACATGTCCGTCAGCAAAAAGAACGCCGTTGGTATTGTTGTGGCGGTAGGGGATCTTTGCACCGTGAGAATAATTTATATAAGGCGTATTGGTATTTTGGTAGCAGTCCATGATGAGCATTTTTCTTGCCGGTTTGGTGAAGCGTGACCGTTTGCGGGAGGCAAGCTGGGCTGGAGTTGAGCCATGGATCCAGAACCAGGCGTTGTAAACATAAGAATAACAGAACCAGGCATTGTTGTTTTCAGAGGGACAGGCAAAACGGGAACGCAGTTGAGGTGTCATAGCGCCGATGTGCTGTTTCTCGCCCACTGCCCCCAGATAAGGTGCAAGAGTTCCGTATTCTTTGCCCGGAATAAGGTCCATAGAGGTTGCCCATGGGGAGTCTTCGGGACCTGTGTAGCTTGAGTTGCTGGTACGGACTCCCGGAACGCAGTCATTGTAATCATCGGCATACATATTGACGGCAGTCCCGAACTGCAGCAGATTGGCAGAACATTTGGAGGTGCGGGCGCGTTCCCGTGCCTGCTGCAGAGCGGGCAGCAGCATGGCGGCAAGGATAGCGATGATGGCAATTACAACCAATAGTTCGATCAGCGTGAACGCTGATCGAGTGAAGATGTGAAGGTGTGAAGAGTTTGCCTGCGGCAAACGTGAAGTGCGCCCTGCCGGGCGTAAGGATGTGTTGTTTTTTGTTTTAAAAAGACAGTTCTGTTGTGCAGTAGTAACCAATAATTCGATCAAGGTAAAGGTCGTTTGTTTCAATGGTCTGTAATAATTGCCGGAAATGTTGTCAGTGGGAAGGCTTTTTTTCGTAAACATAAGAACCTCCTTATCTTTTGTGAGCTTTCCAGTTTTTCAAGTAAAAAAAATATTTTCGCCGCATTTGATCGGTCATACAAAGCGGCGAAATTGAAGAGGTTTAATTAGCAGAATAATTGTCTCTGAAAAAGAAGGTGTAATCGTAACTGCCGTTCCATCCGCTGATGTAGCGGTGAAGAAATCCGGTTTGGATGGTTCCTGCGTGACCATCTGCAAAAGCCACATTGGTAGTTTTGTACAGAGGGTGGCGATATGAGATACAGTGCAGACCGCTGATACCGCCTCCTCCTGTCAGCGATGAAGGTGGCTCAAGCCCCAGACAACGGAAATCGCCGATCTCTCCCCAGCTCAAACGGGTACTCAAGTGGCCTCCGGTTCCGAACTTTTGGAAATATTGCCCTGTTGCTGTGCTGGTGAAGTAATTCATGGCATAGCTGAAATTGGGTGTGTTGGAGGTGGTTCTTTCAGCATTGGGAGGAGCTTTGAAGTCTCTGCGCCCCTTAGGACAAATCGCCAGTTTTGGCATGAGGGCTGAGTGGTCAGTGACTCTGACTCCCACATAATAGGCGATAGTGCCAAAGTTACGGATATCGCTGAAAATGTAATTTGAGGTATATTTTCCTGTGGGAGCAAAACCTTTGTTGTCGTCAGCGTAGTGGAATACTGCGGAGTTCAACTCTTTCAGGTTGTTAAGACAGGTTGTTGACATTGCCCGGTCCCTTGCCTGCTGCAGCGCGGGCAGCAGCATGGCAGCAAGTATTGCAATGATGGCGATTACTACAAGAAGCTCTATTAAGGTGAAGCTGTACAGCTTCACCTGCCCATGGGCAGGTGAAAGACATTCTTCTTTGCCATAAACACGATCACAGCAGAGATGTGATCTTTTCACCAATAACTCAATGAGAGTAAACTGATTGAAACGACGAAAAGAGGAAAGAGATTTCATAGTGTTGACTTGTTTTTCTTTTTTAAATGAATTATATTAAATATTGGCTCATAGGAAATATACAGCAGACTCCTGTTTTTGTCAAGCTGCAAAAAGTGTTATTGGAGAAAAAAAAGGCTTTCGGAGAAAGAAAAAAGGGAAAATTTTGAAAAAAAATCAAAAAAGGCTTGAAAAAATCAAAGTTTGGTTGTATTTTATATGACAATCAGGATTCCGGAAGGTTTTGCGGTGAATTCCATTCCACCGCACCGCATCACCCGAGGATCAAGTAATGAAGCGTAGAGAACGGCGCGGTAAACGAACTTGCCACCTGTCCGTGTAGCACGGCAGTCTTAAAAAGCTGTCGGGGTAGGGGGAAGGGGGAACTGCGGCGTGCTTTGCAATTTTATGAAAAGGGTGAAAAGAACATGAAAGTCAGAGCGTCGATTAAGCGCAGATGTCAGTTCTGCCAGGTCATCAAAAGAAACGGAGTGATCCGTATCATCTGCTCGCGCGATCCGCGCCACAAGCAGCGCCAGGGTTAATTCATCTGGTAAAGTGTCAAGTATTTTCAAACGTTAATAACATTAAAAAACAGGAATCCAAAAATGCCACGTATTATCGGAGTGGATATCCCCGGCAACAAGCGCGTTGAGTATTCTCTGCGTTATCTGTACGGGATCGGCCCCACCAAGGCGCTGGAAATCATTGAGAAGGTCGGTATCGACCGCAATATCAAGGCAAGCGAACTCACCCCTGAGCAGATTGCCAAAATCACCAAGATCCTGCAGGATGATATCATGGTGGAGGGTGACCTTCGCCGTGCTGTTGATGCTGACATCCGTCGTCTGCAGCAGATCAACTGCTACCGCGGAATCCGTCATCGCCGGAAACTTCCCTGCCGCGGACAGCGCACCAAAACCAATGCCCGTACCCGTAAAGGTAAGCGCGTCACCATCGGTGCTATCCGCGACAAAACTCAGCGTCGTCTTGCCGCCAGCGCTAAGGCGTAAGTTTTGGGTAACAGTTAATAATCTCAGGAATTTTATATTATGGCAGAAGAATTGGAAAAGAATGTTGCCGCTGTTGAAGCTCCGGCAGAGCAGGCCGCTGAGGCTGCTGCTCCCAAACAGCGCGCCAAGAGTGGTCGCCATATTCAGAATGGTATTGTCTATGTTCTGGCGACCTTCAATAACACCAAAGTCACCTTTACTGATATGCACGGAAATGTGCTTTGCTGGTCTACCGGCGGTAAGAATGGTTTCAAAGGCTCCCGTAAGAGCACCGCTTATGCTGCTCAGGTGATCGCCGGCGACGCCGCCAAAAAAGCCCAGCTTTACGGTATGAAGGAAGTTGAAGTCCGCATCAAAGGACCCGGTGCCGGTCGTGAATCCGCTGTCCGGGGATTGATCCTCGCCGGACTCGAAGTGACCGTCATCAAAGATATCACCCCGGTGCCGCACAACGGTTGCCGTCCTCCGAAGCGTCGGCGTGTCTGATTACGGATTACGATCCAATCGCTTCCGTGCGGTGTTCCGGAGTGCATGTTGAGCTCCGGGCGCCGAACAACGCAACTCCGCGGAGCTGCGTGATAATTTGAAAAACGTGTCCGTAAAAAAATACTGGGGAGGATAACCTAATGAATTGTGAAAACAGATTTCCGATGCCGAAGTCTATCGTGGTCGATGAAGCGACCATGACAGATACTTATGCCAAGTTTTTGGCGCAGCCTTTTCAGAGAGGCTACGGTCATACACTGGGCAATTCGCTGCGTCGGGTGCTGCTCTCTTCTCTTGAAGGAGCTGCGATCTGCTCAGTTCGCATTGATGGCGTCAAGCACGAGTTCGGCTCACTTGAAAATGTGGTCGAAGATGTGACTGAAATTGTCCTCAATCTGAAGAATGTCCGTCTGAACCTTCATGCAGAAGGACCGAAACTGCTTGAGATCCGCAAGGATAAAGCAGGTCCGGTGACGGCAGCCAATATCATTTGCGACAGTACCGTTGAAGTCTTGAACCCTGATCAGTTGATTTGTACCCTTGACAAGGCGTTCCCCTTCCGTGCGGAAATTGAGGTGATTACCGGCAAAGGATATTTGCCCGCTGAAAAGAATACTGCAGCCCGTTCCATCGGAACGATCCCTGTGGATTGTCTCTTCAGCCCTGTCACCTGGGTCAACTATCAGGTTGGCGCTGCCCGTGTCGGTGAAGAAACCGAAATGGACAGTCTGACTCTTGAAATTTGGACCGATGGTCGCATCTCTCCGCGCAATGCGCTGGAAGAAGCCGCCCGGATCCTCCGTGACCACCTGCAGCCCTTCCTGGGTACTCAGGTCGTTCCTCAGGATGTCAAACTCAGCGATGAAGAGAATCGCTTGTTCAAACTGCTTTCACGCGACATTGAATCTCTGGATCTTTCGGTCCGTGCGATGAATTGTCTTAACAGTGCGAATATCAAGCTGCTCTACGAACTGTGTACCAAGACCGAGGGCCGGATGCTCAAATTCCGGAATTTCGGCCATAAGTCATTGGAAGAAATCAAAGAAAAAATTGAAATACTCGGATTGGAACTTGGAATGGTTCTCAGCGACAGGCTTGTTGCGGCTCTTGATGCCGAAGCTGCCAGTGTCCGCGCCGAGTCAGAGGAGAATAAGTAACTATGCGTCATAAAGTTGACACTCTTAAGCTCGGTCGTTCCAGCGCTCATCGCCGGGCGATGTTGGCTAACATGGTCAGCAGCCTCTTTTACAGCGGTCGCATTGAGACCACTCTGGTCAAGGCTAAAGCTGCCCGCCGTTTCGCTGAACGTATGATCACCCTTGGTAAACAGGGTACTCTTCACAGCCGTCGTCTTGCTGCTGCCCGTATGCACGACGAAGGCGCTGTCAAAAAGCTCTTTGATGAGATCGCTCCTGCTTACACCGGCCGTCAGGGCGGTTACACCAGGATCCTCAAACTGGGACAGCGTCGCGGTGACGCTGCTGAAACCTGTCTTCTCATGCTCGTTGAGGGCGGCGAAGTCGCAGGTAAAGAGAAAGCTGCTGCCGAGGCTCAGGCCTGATTTGGTGGAACTTTCTGAAAAGGGGAGTGCTTGTGAGCTCTCCCCTTTTTGATTTAATTATTTTATTACTTGAGTTGATTTAAAACTCCTCAAGTTGTTAAAGCGCCTTCGCTTTAATTTTGAAAACCTGATTCGGGATTTTTTAGCAGGGGAAAAAATGGAACGTTCTGATTTGAAGATTTGGGGTATGCTTGAGCGCCGTGAGTTTATCCGGGTTGTTGCATTTGGAGCTTCTAACACACAGCGTTATCTGCCGGGAACCCATTGGTTTGATTATGTTGAAATGGGATTCAAGAACCAGTATGGCGGCAGTTGCGGTCACTTTGTCAACTCCGGCATCAGCGGGAATACCACACTTGATTTGCTTAACCGTTTCGATCGTGAACTTGCTTTCTACAAGCCAGACCTTGTCATTATGACCATCGGCGGCAATGATTGCAATCCTGTCAAAAATATCAATGCTGAGCAGTTCCGCGCCAATTTGCTTGAGCTCAGCAATAAGATCAAGGCTCTTGGAAGCGACTTGCTTATACAGACCTATTATGCCTGTGATCTTGAAATGATCACTCCTCCTGAGCGTGCCGCTTTGATGGTTGAGTATATGCAGATCGTGCGTGAGTTCGCAGCAGCTGAAAATCTCATGCTCAATGATAATGATATCCGCTGGGCACGGCTCCGGGACAATGATATCGAAACCTACAGACTTTTGATGCTCAACAGTATGCATGTCAATGATCTGGGCAATCAGGTCATCGGACTTGATCTGATGCGAAAACTCCAACTGCCTCTCAAAACTGATTACCGCAGACAATGCGCAGGCGGTCTTGTTGCTCAGGCTCTCATGGATAAATATGAAAAATAAATTTAACTGCAGCTTTCTGAACTGCTTTTCAGACGATATTGCGTGCTTTTGTTGCGTTTTTTGCAAAAAAAGTTCAATTTGCTATTGACTAAATGGCAATTCTGTGGCATATTATACAGATGTAGTTCTTACAGAACCGCAGAGCAGATTTTTCAGAGATAAAGTTTGTTTATCAACTATTTTTTTATAAACCTAAAATAATATATTGGAGAAAAAAATGACTAAACGTGATCTGGTGGTCAAAATCGCCCGCGAAACACCCTTTGCAACTCAGAATGAGGTTGCTGAAATCGTTCAGAAGACTCTTGACTATATCTCTGAGGAGTTGATTGCCGGCAACACTATTGAACTGCGCAAATTCGGCGTCTTTGAGATCAAAGTCCGCAAGAGCCGCAAGGGTCGCAACCCCAATCAGCCTAAGAACGAAGTGACCATCCCTGAGCGCGCCGTGGTCAAGTTCCGCGCCGGAAAAGACCTCAAGGAAGCTGTTGAAAAACTTAATACCGATTCATTTAAATAATGACGGAGCTTTGTTTAAGATAAAAACATCATTTCACGCCTGACGAAAACATAAACCGTTTGTCCGTCGGGCGTGGCTTTTATCAGGAGTCCAATATCATCATGAAAAAACTTACCCGTAAAAATCTGGTCTTTCTCGGTGCCCCCGGCGCCGGAAAGGGGACTGTTTCCAATCTGATGCTCAAAACCTATCAGATTGCCCACATTTCCACCGGTGACATCCTCCGTGCCGAGGTCGCTAAGCAGACCCCCGCCGGTAAAGAGGCTGAAGCTCTTATGAAATCCGGTCAGCTTGTTCCCGATGAGCTCGTTGCCGGTATGGTCCGCACCCGTCTGGCTGAGCCCGACTGTGCCGACGGCTTCATTCTCGACGGATTCCCCCGCACTGTGCCCCAGGCTGAACTCCTTGAAAAAGCTCTTGAAGAGCTGGGCACCAAACTTGATTGCGTTGTTTGCTTTGATGTTCCCGATGAGGAATTGATCCAGCGTCTTACCGCACGCATGAACTGCCGCGGCTGCGATGAGATCTACAACAAGATCTTCAAGAAACCTGCCAAGGAAGGCATCTGCGATAAATGTGGTTCCGAACTCTATCAGAGAGCTGATGACTCTCTGGAAACAGCCAAGTCCCGTCTGGCAGTGTTCCACAAGCAGACCCAGCCCCTGATGGATTACTACACTCAGCGCGGACTGGTCTTCACTCTGCCCAATGCCGACCATGAGACCGTCATGGCTGCCATTGCCAAAGAGTTGGAATAATCTAAGGATTTTTCTACTGTGGCTAAAGCCATCGCACATACAGAAGAAGAGATAATCCGCATCCGGCGGGCAGCTCAGGTCACGGCAGAGGTGCGCGACAAGATCGCCAACTCTATCGAAGCCGGTATGTCCACTGCCCAGCTGGATGAGATCGCCGCAGCGTATATTGCTGAAACCGGCGGCAAAAGTGCTTTTCTCGGTTACTGCGGTTTCCCCGGAAATATCTGCATATCACTTAATGATGTGGTGGTGCACGGGATACGCAGTGCCGACCGGATTATCCGAGAGGGCGATATTGTCAGTATTGATGTTGGCGTGAGCATCGATGGTGCTATGGGGGATACTGCGCGGACTGTTGCTGTGGGCGAGGTTTCCGCTGATGTGAAGCGTTTGCTTTCCGGTACCCTTGAGGCCCTTGATGCCGGTATCGCCGCCTGCCGCGTGGGCAACAGAGTGGGGCATATCAGTTCCGCCGTTGAAAAAACTGCCCATAAACATCGTCTTGGAGTTGTCCGTGACTATGTCGGGCACGGATGCGGCATAAAACTTCATGAACCCCCTGAGGTCCCCAATTTCTCAGGCTGGGGCTCCGGACCGAAATTGGAGCCCGGCATGGTGCTTGCTATTGAACCCATGCTCAATCTTGGGACCTGGAAGGTGATTACTGACCGGAGTGACCACTGGACTGTCCGTACCTGTGACGGACTTTACAGCGCACACTTTGAACATATGGTGCTTATAACTGAAAATCAACCGGAGATTCTGACGTGGCCAAAGATGATGTGATTCGTATCGAAGGTGTGGTCAAGGAACTGCTCCCCGGAACCATGTTCCGTGTGGAGATCCAGTCCGGACATCTGGTGACAGCCCACATTTCCGGCAAGATGAGGATGAATTTCATCCGCATCCTGCCCGGTGATGCTGTTACTCTTGAGATGTCTCCCTATGACCTCACCAAAGGACGGATTGTTTTCCGCCGGAAATAACGGTTGACAGTCCATTTGATAGTATTGCCTGTTCCTCCCTGAAAGCTATGGAGGAACAGGAGGTTTTTCATTTTATAAACAGGAGTCTAAATTGAAGATTTTAGTCATCAATGCCGGCAGCAGTTCCATGAAGTTCACGCTGTTCGAAATGGAAAAACAGGCTGTTCTCGCCAAGGGTGTCTTTGAGCGTATCGGTGCTGAAAACCCCAATCTGATCTACAAAAAAGCCGACGGTTTCAAATTTGAGCAGGTCATCAAGATCGCCGATCATGTGGATGCTCTCAAAGAGATCTGCAAAAAGCTGGTCGATCCCGAAATGGGCGTTATCGCTGATTTGAACGAAATCGTTGCCATCGGTCACCGTGTGCTCCATGGCGGCGAAAAAATCACCGCTCCCGTGCTGGTCACTGAGGAGATCAAACAGGTCGTCCGCGACTGCTTCCCCCTCGGTCCTCTGCACAACCCCGCCAACCTCGCCGGTATCGAAGCTTGTGAAGAGCTGATGCCCGGCAAACCCAATGTGGCTGTTTTCGATACCCAGTTCCACATGACCATGGCTCCCGAGGCTTACCTCTACGCTATCCCCTATGAGTACTATGAAAAGCACGGCATCCGTAAATACGGATTCCACGGCACCAGCCACCACTATGTGACTCTTGCCACTGCCAAATTCCTGGGCACCTCTCTGGAAGATACCAACATCATCACCTGCCACCTGGGCAACGGCTGCAGCATGGCAGCTGTCAAAGGCGGCAAAGTCATCGATACCACCATGGGACTGACTCCCCTGGAAGGTCTGATGATGGGCGGACGCTCCGGTGATATGGACCCCGCCGCTGTGCTCCGTCTGGTTGATCTCGGCATGAGCACCAAAGAAGTTGACACTATGCTCAACAAGAAGTCCGGACTTTACGGTGTGGGCGGTATCAACTCCGGCGACATGCGCGACATGCTGGGCGCTGCTGAGTCCGGCAATGAAAGAGCTCAGCTTGCCATCAAGATGTTCGTCCGCCGTATTGTGAAATACATCGGTTCCTACTATGTGCTGGTTGGCAAACCTGCCGCATTGGTCTTCACCGGCGGTATCGGCGAATTTTCTGTTGACATCCGCAAGAAGGTCATCGAAGGTCTTGCCGCTCTCGACATCAAACTGGATCCTGCCGCCAACGAAGCCTGTTTCGGCAAAGCCGGTGTCATTTCCACCGCCGACAGCGCCTGGAAAGCCGTTGTCATGCCCACTGATGAAGAGCTGATGATCGCTCAGCACACCCAGAAGATCGTCTGCTGAAATTAAAAAGGAGTGAAGTAAGAGCGGTAACGCTCCAGCACTCCCGACAGTCCGTAGCGTTTGAGTTGCGGAAAAATAAGTCTGAATCCCGCCCCGTACACCGGGTCGGGATTTTTTTGCATCGCGTCAAAATATCCTTTGTACCCATTCTGATAGAGCCAGCTGCCTGATACTGCTTCACAGATCCCTTCTGTGATCCGGGGATTTTTTCCCGCCCCGGCGTGGTGATAAAGATAGTCATGGGTCAGTTCATGGACCATGACTTTTGCAGCGGCAGTCCGGGGCAGGCTGTCAAGGATATAGAGTACACATTGCCATTCTTTCTTTACCTGTTTGGAAAATCCGTCAAATCTCTCTTTGGTCGTGACCTGAGTTTTCATACAGCCCATAACCTCTTTGGAGCCTGCGATTTTTTGCAACACATTCCGGTTGACCAAACGCAGAGTGATGCGGTGCCGGGCATCGTAACCATATACAGCAGACAGTGTGCTGCGGAGCTGTCTCAGCAGTATTTTCATTTGCTCGCTGTTGAGAGATGTTCTGCTGCATGGCAGACACTGGAATCTTCCGTCTGAGAAATGTTTCCCTCTGGCGGAGGGGAAGGAACAGGAAAAACATTTTTCCAGTTTGCTGCAGCGGGAACAGAAACGCTTGTGTTCTCCATTCATCCCCATGATGATCATATAACGCCCCTTGGGGATGATGCCGCAGTTGGAACAGCTGAACTTTGCCCTGGCGCACTTGTCCGAGCAGAAATGGCGGTTTTCCGCCGAATAACGCATATAGCGGGAGCCTTTTCCGCAATGGGCGCAGATCTTGATTTCAGCCTGCAAAATAAATGCGATTCCCAAAAATAAAAGAATAAACAGCTGTTTCATAGAATTTTCTCCTCTCCGTTGAGTACTTTGATAATATAATCTTTTCAGCCCGACATTGCAAGTTGAAATGTTTTTTGACAGCAAATCACTTGAAAAAAACTCCTGTCTGCTGTATATTAAGCACATTGCTTTTCCAAAACAATTTTCTCAATAAAAGGAGAGACAAAATGTCTGCAATTGAAAAGTTTGCCGAGCGCGCCCGTTCTGTGGCCCGCACCATCGTTCTGCCCGAAGGTCAGGACCCCCGCGTTGTTGTCGCTGCCAACAAGGCTATGGATGAAAAAGTCTGCTGCAAGGTCATCGTCCTCGGAACCGAAGCCGAAATCGCCGAAGCTTGTGCCAAAGCAGGCGTCGCCGAGCGCAAGTTTGAATCTCTTGATTACATGGCTTCTCCTTTGCTCCAGGAATATGCCAACCAGCTTTATGAAAAGCGCAAAGCCAAAGGCCTTGAGCTTGAGAAGGCTGTCAAGATGATGTCCAACCGCATCTATTTCGGTGCCATGATGTGCAAAAACGGCGCTGCCGACGGTCTGGTCGCCGGAAGTATCGCTTCCACCGCTGACATGCTCCGTGCTGCGTTCCACTGCATCGGTACTGCCCCCGGCATCAAGAGTGCCAGCAGCACCTTTGTCATGGACCTTGCCGAACCTACCGAATCCGGTGACGATGTTCTGCTGTTCTCTGACTGCGGTGTGATCCCCAACCCCGATGCCAACCAGCTGGTTGACATCGCCATGGCTACTGCCAAGACCTACCGTTCACTTTTGGGCAAGACTCCCAAAGTCGCCTTCCTTTCCTTCTCCACCAAGGGCAGCGCCGAAGATGATCTGCTGATCAAGATCCGCGAAGCCTCCGCTGAATTTGCCCGCCGTGTGGCTGAAGAGAAGCTGGATATCCTTTGCGACGGTGAGCTCCAGGCTGATGCCGCTATCGTTCCCAGTGTCGGTGCCGCCAAGGCTCCCGGCAGCGCTGTTGCCGGACAGGCAAATGTTCTGATCTTCCCCGACCTGAACGCCGGAAACATCTGCTACAAGCTGGTCCAGCGTCTGGGCAAGGCTCAGGCTTACGGTCCTGTTCTTCAGGGGCTTGCCATGCCGCTGAACGACCTTTCCCGCGGTTGCTCTGCTGACGACATCTACGGTGAGATCGTTATCACTGTCTGCCAGTCCATGTAATTGGCATTGAAGGAGGAGATCTTCTCAGAAGGGAGATTTCTTCTTTTCAAAAAATATTGAAGCGTTCCGGAATGAGCCGGAACGCTTTTTCTTTTGGGATGCCTTTTCAGGAGGAGGGGGATCAGCGCTTACACCAGATGTTTTCTGCAAGGGTGCAGGGAAGTTCCAGAGGGGTACCGTTGACGGTCAGTTTCAGAATGGTTTTGTCAAGAGAGATCCCCGTAAGTACGACGGTATCTCCCGGAGCGATGCCGGTACTTTCAGGGTTGCTCAAATTACGGCTGAAACGGTCTGTGACAGCGGTTTCGCCCACAGCAAGATCTTTCAAGGTACAGAAACGCCCGGCATCGGGTGACGCCAGATTGCTTATGGCTTCCGTCAGGTGGATTTGAAGAGAACCGGCATCGGAACGTTGGGTGATGGCATCGGAAAAAATGACAAAACGGGCAATGGTATCTTCATCAACGACATGTTCCAGATGACAAGCCGTGTCAGCTGCCTTTGCGGGAGTAAGTCCCAATATGTCCGAGAAAAACCGTGTCAGCACCTGGTGTCGCTTGACGATCTCTTCTGCGACGGCGCGTCCTGTTGCGGTCAGCTGTACCGGATAATGGGTGTTGTAAATAATATAGCCCATATCCACCAACTGCCGCAGAGCTTCGGTCACGGAGGGCATCTTGACGCTCAGTTTCTCCGCGATCTCTTTGGAGTGAGCGTGTCCTTCGTTGGCGCAAAGTTCGGCGATCGCTTCAAGATAATCTTCCAAACTTGCTGAAAGTTTTTTGGTCATGAAATACTCCCATACTCAATGAATCATACATCTTGAAACAATATACCACACTATCTGCAAAAGTCAACCTCTTTTCAGGTAATTCCGGCAAAAAAGCTCTCAAACCCCGGAAAATATCATTTCCGGGCGGCGTTCACCTGTTGCCTGTGCCGCCAGCTCCGGGGTGGTGATGCCGCTTAAAACCAGGCAGGAGCAAAGTTTGTTGGCGTTGGCTCCTTTGATATCTGAAGCAAGAGAATCCCCCACCATGGCGATCCGCTCCGGAAGGATCTTTTTGCCCAGCAGTTCTGTCAGTTCAGCCATGATCCCCTGATAGATGGGGGGATAGGGCTTGCCGATGTAAAGAGGCTCCACAATGATCCCGGCGTCCTTCAGGACCGCACAGATGAACCGTGCCTGAGCGCCGCTGCCGATCCCCATGCCGCTGTGGGTGCATGAGGGCCAGTAACTGTCCGGATTGACAACGATCAGCGGTGCCTGAGGATTGGCGAGGAAGAAGTTGAAAACTCCCTCCAGAGCCGGTTGCCAGTCGTAGGCGCCTTCTCCGAAGATCACCCCCTTACATTCAGGGAGCCGGGCGGGATCGGTGGTCACATTGATATCGGCTTGCACAGCGTAACTGGGATTGCCCAGCTTGCCGCATTGAAAGAGGAGTTTTCCGTTGTAACGGGACTCCTTTTTCCAGTATTTCAACACATCTCCGCAGGAGTAAATGCGTTCTGCTGTAACAGGGATGTTGCCGCCCCGGAGTATGGCGGCTTTTTCTTCATGGGAGTTGCAGCTGTCGTTGGTGAGCAATATGTAGGGAAAGTGTTCTGCCTCAAGCATAAGCAGCAGCTCCCTTGCCCCGGGGAGGGGACGCACACCGGAGGAAAGTGTTCCGTCGATGTCAAAAAGTATGGCGTCAAATCTTTCTCTGCCGCAGCGGCGGAAGAAGGAGGTGAATGTTTCAGGCATAAAAATTTCTCCGGAAAATCAATTTTTGTTCAGCGTTGCATAAGATGAGGAACTGTTGTTTTTTTGCAGCATTTTCTGGCAGAACCAGTAAAGGAATATGCTGTTGACAGCACCGGTGATGATCCAGGAAAGGGGGTATGCCCAGACCAGGGTTTCGATAGTTCTGTTGGCATCAAAGGCGGTTTCGATCCAAAAGATCCGGAACCCGCAGGCGAAGAGCAAGGCGGAAACGGTGGGGATAATGGCGTGTCCCAGTCCCCTCAGACCGCCTGCCGCCACATCCATAAGTCCGCAGAGAAAATAGGTGGTAAAGACGATTTTGATACGCTTCAATCCCCAGGCAATAACGGCGGGATCTGAATTGAAAAGTCCCATAAGCACTCTTCCGGCGGCGGTCATGATCCCGCCGAGAACCAGACCGATGAGGGCGGCTCCGGCGAATCCGATCCACAAACTGCGCATGATCCTGCCGTTTTTCCCTGCACCGAAGTTCTGCCCCACAAAGACGATGGTAGTCTGCTGCGCCGAGTGGACAGCTGAGTAAAGCAGCCACTCCATGCAGACTGTGGCTGTCATGCCTGCCATTGCCTGAGAACCGAAGGTGTTGATAGCTCCCTGGATAATGATGTTGGAAATGGAAAAGAATATGCCCTGGACTCCCGCCGGGACTCCGAAAGCAAGGAGACGCTTCAAAGTCTGCCAGTCGATACGCAAGTTTTTAAGGATAAGGCGGCTTGCTCCCCGGGCGCCGGTCATTGCTCTGATGACAAGCCAGGCTGAAAGTCCCTGAGAAATCACTGTTGCGACAGCAACGCCAGCCACATCCCATTTGAAAACAGCAACAAAAAGTATGTTGAGCACCACATTGACGATACCGGCTGCGATCAGGAAGTAGAGAGGACGCTGGGTGTCTCCCCCCGCACGGAGAATGGAACAGCCGAAATTGTAGATCATACTGAAGGGGAGTCCGCAGAAAACGATCCGCATATACAAAGCGGACTTGGGCAATATTTCATCGGGCACATGGATCATTTTCAGCGCAGAGACGCAACCAAGGATCCCGCAGATCCCGATTAAAACACCGCCCCACAGGGCAAAACACATGGAAGTGTGGATGGTACGGCTCAGCTTTTTTCTGTCCTTTGCTCCGTAATACTGTGCCGCAAGGATATTGGCTCCTACAGAGATCCCCACCAGCATGTTGACCATTAAATTGATAAGATCCGCCGTGGTGCCGATGGATGCCATCGATTCATAACTGCCGAAATTACCGATGATGATCAAGTCGGCAGCGTGGAATGTGAGCTGAAGGATATAGGTGATTGCCAAAGGAATGGCGTAACGGATCATTTTCCCCAGAAGAGGACCGTTGCACATATCCATATTGTAGCGGTTGATGGACATAGAAAACTCCGGAAAAAGATATTGTTGTTTGGACGATTTCATAATATACCATTTTCTCAAGTTTTTTTCAATGGAAAAAGCGTTATACCGGAAGAATTCTCCATTTGATTTGACAAAATGGGGCAAAGGGATTATATTAGTTGAGGTCAGGATGTGAAGGAAATGCTTGAAATCAGAGAATATCGAAAAAGGAAGCTGGGTTTCAGGTGTCAAGATTAAAGACAAAGGTCTTAAGGAAATATAATGCGGAAACCAGATGAGAAATTGCTCGCGAAGCAACGGCAGGGACATCGTTCCAGATTGCGGGCGCGTTTTGTGAAAGATGGTATGGCTGCTCTGCAGGATTATGAGAAGCTGGAATATTTACTCTTTCTCCTCTATCCTCAGCGTGATGTCAAACCCATAGCCAAATCTTTGCTGGAGCATTATGGTTCTGTTACCGGCATACTTGAAGCAGGAACAGAAAGTCTGCAAAATTTCGGATTGACTGAGCGTATAGCTGTTGATCTTTCTTTTTTGCGGGAGTTTATGACCTTTGTCTGTTATGAAAAAGTCGCTGACCGCCCTTTTCTTGAAAATTCCGAAGCGGCTGTCCTTTATCTGCAGACCAAACTTGGCAGCAGCAAAAAAGAAACTCTGATGATCTTTTTTCTGGATTCCGGCAGAAAGATCAACGGTATCTGGGAACATACCGGCACAGTCAACAGCGTCACAGTCGTTCCCCGGGAAGTTGCTGCAAAGGCGCTGTACTATCATGCTGTGGGCGTGATATTGGTACACAATCATCCTTCAGGAGATGATAAGCCTTCCCGTGCAGATATTGCCTTTACTCAGAAAATTTACAACTGCCTTGACATTTTAGATATCAAACTGCTGGATCATCTGATCGTCACCAAAAATTCTTACCGCAGTCTGATGCAGTGATTCTCAGAAGATATCGGGCGCCGGGAAAATGAGAGAACCTTCTTTCAGAGCCTGAGCGATCTTTTGATCTGTTTCAATGCCGGTGCGGGGAAGATTCACCATGAGTTTGTTATCCACCTCAAAGCCTCCGTGTTTGGGGGTGAAAGCAGAAACACGGGAGTCGGGATCGGCAGAGTAGGCTTCAAGGAGTACTCCTTCCCGGTAGAGAAAGTATGTTTCATCTTCAAGACGCCAGATGTGTCCGGCGTCAGCAAAAAGTTCCCACCAGGTCTTTGCGGAACGCATACATTTGCCGTTGAATTTTTTTCCGGCAAGATAAATTTCCATAATACCCTTTGCCCGCTCTTCTTCTTTGTTGCCGGGGGCTTTTTCACCCCGGAGACAGGAGAACGAAAGCTGGCGGTAATCAAAACGGAATCCCTCTTTGAGAGGAAAATCTTCCGTTTTGATTTCACGGCTCCTGTCTGACTCATAGATTTCCCATCCCTGCTTGAGATAGACTCCGGGTTTCCCGGTGTAAAGGGGCATAAGGGAGGTCATCGGGTAGTTTTTCTGACAATATTCCATGAAAAACTCCTGCAGCAGCACGGCATACCCTTTGCCCCGGTGGTCCGGATCTACTGCCACATCGCAGACACCGCCGCAGGAAAGAACTGTGTTGTCAAAGAGAAATTTGTATTCATGAACGCCGATACACCCCATGAGTTCGCCTTCAAGACGGGCGGCAAACAAATCAAGATCGTAGGGAAATGAATGCTTCCCTTCTGCCAGACGGGGCGTCCAGAAATCAGGGAAACAGCGCATGAGCAAAGGAATGAGTTCCTTGAACTTTGTCAAATCGTAAGGGGTGATGGCAGGAGTCATTTGAACTTTGAGGTATTTATGGGGGAGATTCCCTGAAATAAAAAATTGCAGGGCATCTCCCGTACTGTTTTTTCAATAACCGCTCCAATCGAAGACGACACCCAGAAGCTCAGGATCACGGTTGTAGATACGCGTGTAGATTCCGGGAGCCTCAGCGGGATCGGCCTTCAGATCAATGAGATGACGGCTTTTCAAGCGTCCAGATGCCATAAAGCGCAGCAGACACTTCATATCGTTTTTCATGGTCCAGACACCTGGCATATTGTCGTGACCGGGGCGCGCCATGTTGTGCGCCCCCAGCACAGAAATGCCGGGGCGGTGGACCAGATTGTAGAAGTCCACCTTTTCAGTCGCCGTCCTTGAACAGCCTACCAGAGAGATCCTGCCGCCGGGAGCGGTCAGGGTCAGTCCCTGGATCACCGCCTGAGGATTGCCGGTGATTTCAATGACACTGTTACAGCCTTCACCCGTGAGAGCACGGATCTTCTGCTCCAGCTCGGGATCATCGGGTGAAAAGGCATAGTCGGCGCCGGACTCAAGAGCAAGAGCACGCCGTTTGGGGGCAAAGTCAAGGGCGATGAGAGGGAAGATCCCTGATTGCCGGGCAGTCTGCACTGCAAACTGTCCCAGAAGTCCCAGACCCATGACCATCATGGATTCCCCGAACTCAGGACGGCAGCGGCGGACACCCTGGAATCCCATACAGCCTACCACACAGAAAACAGCCTCTTCTGAAGGCAGGGTATCGCTTTCGATCTTGACCACCTTTTCTGCCGGGCAGCGCTGATAGCTTCTGTGGCCGGTGTGATAGCACAAACAGCGGTCGCCGGGGTGGAATTCTGTGACACCTGCCCCTGTTTCAAGGACTCTTGCCACAGCACTGTACCCCAATGTCATGGGGAATTTTACTGTACCGCGATTGGTGTTGCCATTGAGACATGCGAACTCCGTTCCGGGAGAGATCAGTGTACACTCTGTTTTCAACAGCACCTCTCCCGGTCCTGCTTCGCAGACAAACTCTGTTTCTGTGAGGGCGGCTTTGCCTTTTTCAACAAATTGTATGGTGGGGATTTTCATTTGAATGCCTCTGGTTTAAGTCCAATGTTCTTTTTCAAGAGTTCCGGATTGTTGCTGATAAAGTCCGTGATCTTCCACGGGGGGTATTTACCATTGACAAGTCCCAATTCAGCAACGCTGCAGCGTTTACCGAGAGCAAGAGCTTCTTTGTTGTAATTGAGAGTTCTTGTAATGCTTGCCTGAGTGAGTTCCGGAGGCGTTGTGAACATGAGAAGACCTTTGGGCAGGAATTTGAACCGGGGATCGGCAAAGATGGTTCCTGTTATGTTGCCCCCTGCCTTGCGGAACATTTCAAGATTGCATTTCTGCCGTGCCAGATTTCCATCCTTGCGGGTGTAGGAAACAATGGCGCGGAACTGCTGGGGCATCCGCAGATAGAAGGCGTTGTTCCTCATGGTCAACGCTTCAATGTGGTAGACGGAAACAAGAGCTTCAGAGTGTTTGCCGGGGATGTTGTCCACAATGATGTTGTTCTCAAGCAGGATCTTCTCTTCCGGATGGCTGTGGGCGTAAAGGTGGCGTATCTGGTTCACATACCAGACGCAGTTTCTGACGACCACATCAGAACAGCGGTAGAAGGTGGCTCCGGAAAATCCGCGGATGATGACGCAGTTTTCAAGGGTGAGTCCTTTTGTGCCGTATGCCGCCACCATGACGGGTGTGTAGCTCAGAGAACGACCATCCTGAAAACATCGTCTGATGGTGATATTTTCGCTGCCGTTGATCTTGATACAGGCACCGGTGGTGTCGCAGATCTCCCGGAAAGTCAGACCGTCAATGACGACATTGGAGACATTTTCAAGGGTGATGGCTGTGGGGATCTTCTGGAATCCGTCAATGACAACGGTCCCCGGTTTTGCGGCACGGAGCGTCAGAGGAGCGTTTTTATCGCCCCCAGCACGGAAACGGACTCCCTCACGGTAGACGCCGGGCAGGATCGTCACCGTGTCTCCGGCGACTGCCTGGTCAAGAGCGTGGAAGATGGTCCGGAAAGGTTTGGCTTTGGAGCCTGTGTTTTTGTCGGATCCGTTGACGGAAACGAAAAACTCTGCTGCACTGCGTTTGGCTTTGGCGGGAAGGGTGAACTCCTGAATAGAGGTCTTGACCAGTTCACGGGCCTTGAATTCATCCTGCAGATCAAGCTCCTGATTGCTGTGGATCTCGCGCAGAGGGGTGCGTGAAGCCACATAGAAATAATACTTTTTCCCGGGGCGCAATCCTGTCAGGGTGGCACAGTGGTAGCTGCCGCCGTTCCAGAAACTGCCCACACGCTTGCCGCAGGTGGGATCGGCACCCCAGCGCAGTTCGGAACTGACATCGCTCTTGTCTGTCCACCATTCGATGTTGACCGTAGAGGGACTCATGGAACGGATAAAAGGTCCGACCACCGCTGTGGGTTTGGCAGAACGGCTCAGACGGTAGGGACCGACGGGGAGCCCGTCAAAGCCGCGTCCCGCAAAGGCGGTAAAGTTTTTGACCGTGAAGTCCCCGCCTTGAGCATTGACGTACTGAGGCTGGGGCTTGGTGTCAGGAGTAAGATTGCTGTGGAACACCGTCTCACGGGGAAGAACACTTTTTTGCAGAAAAGCATTGTGGATGACAGTGGGGAGTTTGCCGGTGATCTGCAGAGGCACGGCGAATCCGCAGCCTTCAACACGGGCGTCGGCACCGGAAATAAGAACTTTGCCGCCTATGAAATTGATATCACGCAAAGTGACTTTGCTGCCTTTGACCGTGAGAGAGCTTGTGAATACGGCACGCTGCCCGTTGCCCCGGGAACGCAAAGTTATGCCGGATTTGGTGATGACTGTACCCGCATAGGCTCCGGGGAGCAGATAGACAGTGGCGTTGGCAGGGACATTTTTAAGAGTCCGCCAGGCGTTTCTGACGGAACGACCGGAGTTGGAGTCCTTGCCGAAGGGAGAGACAAAGAAAAGTTTTTTGTCCTCTTTGAGCCCCCGGGTCTTTTCGGCGGCACCCTCCTGAGGACGGTAATCGTAGTTTTCGGGATCGGCGAAACGGGAATCATGTTCGCTCTTGCGGATCTTATCGACTCTGAGCAGATTGTCCTCCTTGCCGAAAGCATTGACATAAGCTGCGGCGCAGTTGAGGATGTTGTTGGAGTGAAGTCCATTCTGGCTGTAGGAGTTGATGATCCAGCTGTTGATGTTCCGGGCTTTGATGGCAGTAGCTTCATCGCCGAAAGAGATACAGTTCTCAATTTTGCAGTTGACGGCGTCAGCCCCGTAAATACGGATCCCGATGGGACCGCCCGGCTTGGCGCTGTAGAAGGAAAGACTGTTTTTGATAGTCGCATTTTTCGCCGGACACCACACCACCAGTCCACCGCCGGAAGAGGGATTGTAGGAACCGTTGGCAAAAGTTGTGCAGCGGTCGATGGTGCCGCCGTCGCCGTGACCGATGTGGATACCGTTGGCGTTGAAGAAGGCACTGCAGTTCCGCACGGTGCTGTTGATGGGGTGGTTGAGACGGATGGCGTAGGCACTGGAGCTCATACCATTGAGCTTTTCATGGGCATAATAGCCTGTGACCATAAGTCCGTCAATGACCACATTGACAGGTTTCTGCAGATAAAGAGCGTTGGCTTTGATGACAGAGATGGTGTAAAAGTGTTCAGAAGGCGCTTTGCCGTCAGAGCTTGAGATGTAAAGTTTCCTGTTCTTTGCATCGTAAAAGTAACGGCTGCGGGTAAATTCAAGGTCCCGGAGCGTTGCCGCAGGGAGCAGGATCTTGAAGGTGTCCTTTTCATTGACTGCATTGACATTGCCGCTCCAGTCGGTGACGTAGGTGAAACGGGTGCCGGGGAGCAGTTTGAAAGGCGGAGCTTCTTTGTCGCCCTTGAGAAGTACGGTTCCGGGATATTTTGCCCGGATCGTGGTGATCTTATCCTTTGAACCCAGATTGGCAAATTCAATGGATTCACGGTATACGCCGGGGAGAATGGTCAGGGTGTCTCCCGGCTTCATGGCTTTGATGCCGGAAAGAATGGTTTTATATTGGGCTTGGGGACCTACAAAAAGCTCTGCCGCTCCGAGAGAGAGGGCTGCAAGGAGTAAAAGAAGAATATATTTTTTCATTTCAACCACCAGTTTTCTTCATATTTGGCTGCCGGAGTTCCTGCCTTGAGCAGCAGCTCCGGAATGGGGACGTATGTGCAGAACATGCCGGGTTTGGTTATGACGATATGGGGAAGAGTGCCGACGATGCCCCAGCGGGGAGCGCGCCCTTCCTGAAGGACTTCTCCTGTTTCCACATCGCGGATGACAAAGAGCAGATCCCCCTTCTGCACCTCATCGTTCTGCTTTTTGAAAAAGCGTATGCGCCCGGTGTGTTCGGCGTAGACGAAGCCTTTTCTGTCTTCTGCAGGATCGAAGGGGACCTTCCAGACATCGTGATCGTGGATGATCTCACCCTCAAGCATACGGATGCCCTTCATGATATTGCGCAGATAGTTTTTACCCTCTTCAAATTCAAATTCGCCCCGGGCGTGCTGGACCGAAAATTCAAAGCAGAGAGATTTCATTCCGGCAAGGTATGCCTGATGGGTCAGGTCTCCTGCGCTCCAGTTGTCAGGATCGGGATTTTCCATTTCAAGTTTGGGGATCCCCGGCATGGCGGAAAGAACAAAGTCTGTGCCCGCGCCGGAGTAGATCAGCGCCGGGTGCTGATGCCCGTGAAGGTCAAGGACGATGTGGCTGCCTTCGATCATTTCCTGCCAGAGCCATGCGGTGATCCTGCCTGCCACGCCGTGGTCGCCTTCCCGCTGCCAGAGGCGGTTCATGTTGTAAAGGGTCTGGGCTTGGTCTCTGCCCAGTCCCCAGGGACAGTAGTTGTGGCGGAAGATGGAGTAATAGTAATCTTTGATCTTGCTCAAATCTTCTTTTTCGGGGTAGAATTCGTAATCCATGAGGAGCGCAAAGGGGTTGGCATTGGCGCAGATCCGCAGTTCTCCTGCGAAATCTCCGGAAGCCATCTCTTCTGCAAATTCCGGCAGGATCCCGGGACCGACATGTTCCATTCCGTGCTGTCCGGCGACGATGGAAAGCACCGGACCCGGTCTGTTGCCTTTGATCCGCAGCCAGGTGACTTTACATTCGTTGCCGTTACAATCTGTAAATTTTTTTTGATATTTTTCCATAATAATTCATGATCCGGATTTTTACTTTGCTGAAAATTTACTCCGGCAAAGTTGATTTTGGTGTGACCTACAGATAAATATAGCTCAACTGAGGGAATATTGCAAGGGGGTCTGGCATTAATTTCATTATGTTTGCGAAAAGGGGCAACTTTGACTTGCATTGTAGATGAAAAGATGGTATATTTAGCAACAATACCGTAAACAAACACAAACAATATACCAAGGAAAAGTAAAAATGTCAAACTTCGGCGATTTGATCCAGGAATACTATGTGAAAAAATTCCGGGAAAATGATGCTCAGCGCAAAGCTGAGATCGATTCTCTCAAGAGTGCAGAAGATGCCAAAAAGTTTATTGCCAAAGTCCGTGCCCGCATTGCCGGAGCATACGATTTCCCCGCTGAACGCTGCGATCTCAAGGCGCGTATCACCAAAACCACTGAGCGTGAAGATTTCATCGTCGAGAATGTGATCTATGAAAGCCGTCCCGACTTTCCTGTCTGCGCCAACCTCTATATCCCCAAAAAACGCACCGGCAAAGTTCCCGGCGTGGTCTTTCTCTGCGGACATGCCTTTGAAGGCAAGTTCAGCGATACTTATCAGGCTGTGATGATCTCTCTCTGCCGCAAGGGATGTGTGGTGCTGGGCATCGACCCCATTGGTCAGGGCGAAAGACGGCAGTATCCCTACGAGGAAACTTTGCACAATGTGCGGGAGCACAATCTTTTCAACCGCCGTATGCTTCTTTCCGGTGACAATATCGGCGCCTGGCGTGTCTATGATGCGGTCAGAGGACTTGATTATCTGCTGAGCCGTGAAGAGGTCGATCCCGAAAGAGTCGGTGTGACCGGTAACTCAGGCGGCGGTACTCTCACCACTCTGGTGGCAGGTGTTGATGACCGTTTCACTGCTGCTGCTCCCAGCTGCTATATCACCCGCTGGGTGCGTAACGTTGAAAACGAACTCCCCGTGGACGGTGAACAGATCCCTCCCGGCGTGGCTGCCGATGGCGGAGAAATGGCGGACTTCCTGATCGCTCAGGCGCCCCGTCCGTTGCTGATCCTGGGACAGAAGAACGACTTCTTTGATATCCGCGGGACCCGTGAGGTCTATGAAGAGGTGAAAAAGATCTACGCTCTGCTGGGCAAGGAAGAGAATGTGGGGCTTTTCGTCGGTCCCACCAACCACGGATATTCCATCCACAACCGTGAAGCCGCTTACGGATTTTTCGGCAAAAATTTCAATCTGGATGCCGATGACAAAGAACCTGAAAATCAGTACTTTACCATCGAGGAACTGACCTGTGCCCCCGGCAGCAGCTCTCTCAATATCCCCGGTTCCAAAACCGTCAATGATTTTATTGCTGAGCGTACCCTTGCCACTATTGCCAAACGGCCCAAACTTTCTCCTGATGCACTCCGTGCCGAACTGAAAAAAGCTTTGGGTATCGGTGAGGTCAAGGTGCCTTCTTACCGTCAGCTCCGGGGCAAATATTTCCCCGAAGCCAAAAGAGGATTCAGCCGTTACGGTGTGGAAACTGAAGAGCATCTGATCTGCACCCTTTCCCTCATGGATGAGTTGCCTTCCTATCAGCATATCCCCGAATCCGATGTGGCAGAGCTTTACATCCCCAACATCAGCAGCCAGGATGAACTCAAGACCCGTGAGGTCCCCAAGAACCGCAAACTCTACGGATTCGACTATCGCGGCGTCGGCGAAAATACCCCTGACGGCTGCGATCAGGGCTCAAGAGAGTTTTTTGCCTACTACACCTACGATTATCATTTCTCCTCTCTGGCACTGCTCCGCAACGAGTGTATGCTGGGCAGCCGCGTTTACGATGTGCTTTGCGCCATCAAGCTCCTCAAGGCTTACGGAAACAAGAAGATCCTGCTGACCAGCTCCGGCATCGGTCAGATCCCCGCTCTGCTGGCGGCGTTCCTGACTGACGAAGAGATCACTCCTGATTTCGGACACCGTGTCCGCACCTGGAAAGACTCAGCTCTTTCCCCCAGAGATATGTTGCCTCAGTCCATGGGTATCTTCAACATCCTCGCTCTTACCGATTTGGATGAGATCCAGGATCTGGTCGAAGCCGGAAAGTAATTTGAACTGAATAACCAAGGTGAAATTATGAAAAAAGTGATTGTTTTTGGCGGAACCGGATGGCTGGGGCATAAGGTCGCTTTGAACTTTGCCAACGCCGGTTGTGATGTGACTGTGGTTTCACGGGGCAGCAAAAACCGGGAGGTCTTTGCTGAGCGTCTGGGCAAGATCCGCAGGATCACCGCAGACAAGAAGTCCGAAGAGGCGATGCGTTCGATCCTGGCTGAAAATTACGATATCATCATCGACACGGTCCCCAATGTTGACTCCATCAACCATATCCACAACTTTGCCGGGAGTAATCTGGAGCACTATATCCATTGCTCCTCTACCGGCGGATACGCCCCGCTGCCCTTCATCCCCTGCGATGAAACGGCTCCCTACGGCGGTTTTGACGACAAATCCGGCTGGGCATCAAAGGCACTGGTAGACAACCTTGTTATGGAGCTTTTCGGCAAGACCGGTTTCCCTGCCACTGTGATCCGTCCCTGCTATATCACCGGCGGCGGGGATCTGCTTCCCCTTGACAACCTGGGCGGCAGACGCCCGGACTTTATTCCCGATATCCTTGAAGGAAAAGTCCTTGATCTGCCCGAAGACGGACAGGCTCTGCTTCAGCCCATTCATGTGGATGACCTTGCTGATTCATTTCTGCTGGCGGCGGCGACACGGAAATCCATCTCCCAGCGTTACAACATCTGTCTTGATCACGCCGTGCCCATCAAGCGCTATGTTGAGCTCAACGCCGAAGCGATCGGCTGCAAGGCAAAGATCAACTACATGAGCGTGCCTGATATGCTTGCCAAGTACGGCGACACCATTGACGCCATCTGGCTGCGTTTCTTTGCCACCCACATGTGCTTTACTATTGAAAAGGCACGCCGGGAACTGGGCTATAATCCCAAACATACGCCTGAGGAAGCGATCCGTGAAACCGCACGGGCAACTGCCATCAAATGCGGAGCTTCACTGTAAAGCGTTTTTTTGAGATATGAATTGGATTTTAGTCAAAACCATCGGCTTGCTGGTGCTTTCAAACTGCTTTATGACCTTTGCCTGGTACGGGCATTTGAAAAACCTCAACAACAAGCCGTGGATCATTGCCGCCCTCATCAGTTGGGGGATCGCTCTCTTTGAGTATCTGATCCAGGTCCCTGCCAACCGCATCGGACACGATGGGGGACTTTCTCTTGCTCAGCTGAAGATATTGCAGGAGGTCATCACATTGTCTGTGTTTGTCCCCTTTTCTCTGCTGTACATGAAAGAGTCCCTGCGCTGGAACTATCTCTGGGCGGCTCTGTGCATGGCGGGCGCTGTCTATTTTATCTTCAAAAAATAAAACGGCGGAAAAACAGGAATTTTTCATGGAAATATTGCGATTTTCTCTGAATGATCCGGCAGAGTATGGATTGCCAACTGTTGCCCTTGATCCCGGGATCTGGCGCAACGGTATGGTGGTGCGTATGCCCAACCATTTGGGGGATGCTGTTATGGCGCTGCCGGCGCTTTGTGCCTTGAGCAAACTTCTGCCGGAGCATTGCGGACTTTTTGTGGCGGCGCCTGAGATGTTCAGACAGTTCTATGCGGAACTTCCTGTGGTCGCGGGGTTTGTGGGACTCAGAAAAACTCACGCAAATTGGACGTTCCGCGATATCCGCGATGTGAAAAGGCTCAGGGCAGGCGTGGGCGTTCTTTTCAACAACTCCCCCCGCGATCCCATCGCCATGCGCCTGGCGGGAGTGCCCCGCATTTACGGTGCAGCAGCCCGGGGGCGCTCCATACTGCTTTCAAAAGCCTTCAAGCTCAAACGGCAGCAGATCCCCGGTGTCAGAGCGCAGGAGCATCTTTGTTCACGCTATCTTGCCATTGCCATGGCACTGGGAGCACCTGCGTGGGATGGTGTCACTCTGCCGGAATTCCAGTTCACCCGCTGCGGCGATGAATCCAAACAGCGGATCTGGCGCTGGTGTGAACATCCGAAAATGCTGCTGCTGGGTCCCGGTGCCGCTTACGGCGATGCCAAATGTTACGGCAATGACAAATATAACACTCTGGCACGCTGGTGGATAGAAAACGGCGGCGTGGTGGTCGTGGCGGGGGGCAAATCTGAAACTGATACCGGAGACGCTGTCTGCCATGGACTTCCCGTTGAAAAATGTGTCAATATGTGCGGCATGACGGATCTGCAGGAGCTTATGATGCTCATCCGTTTTTCCCGTTTTATGATTTGCAATGACTCCGGTATCATGCACTTGGGGGCGGCTCTCGGAAAACCGGGGATCGCCATTTTCGGTTCCACGGATCCCACTGCCACAGGTCCCATTTCTTCTGAATGGCTTTGTTTGTCAGAGAGAACAGAGTGTTCCCCCTGTTTTAAGCATGTTTGCCCTTTCGGACACAAAAAATGTATGGAACAAGTAAGTACTGACACTATCATTGAGGAAATGCAAAAAGTTCTCAAGTGAGTTCCGGAACGCAAATTTTAAGGAGTATTTTACAATGCACGAAGTGATTTTTCAGGATGTGAAAGTCATTTGGGATGATGTCAGATTGACCTTTTCAAACGCCGGTTACTCCCGGAGCTACTCTCTGGAGACCCCGCTGCTCCATACTGTTGAGATGAAAGACAGCTGCGGCAGGATCTTTGCCGCAGAGAGCGCTGAAAAGTTTGATTTCGACCTTTACGGATATGCTTTTCAAAGCGAATTCAAAGCATGGCATCTTGAAACGGTCAATGCCGTGGTCAGAAAAGATCTTCCCTTTGAGAGCGATCATATTCTTGTAACCATGCGTTACTTTGATGATTTCAGCCACACCCGGCTTTCCCGGGAATTCTACCTTTATCCCGGCATCGCCATGTATGGTATGCGGAACACGGTACAGCTGGCTGTGATCCCTGACCACTTTTTCAACAGCCGACCGGGGCTGCGGCAGGAGTATTACGACTTCATGTACAAGGGCAAAGGGAAATTCCGTTACGAGCCCATCGTTGAAACAGTACACCCTGCAGAGGGTTTCAAACCTGTCATGGCGGTGGAGTTTGCCGGACACACCGATGTTCACGACCGCCCGGTCAGAGAGCACAAGATCAGCGACGATGTGACCGAATACAACGGCAATCTGGTTTTCTGCGAAGATGAAAAAGGCGAAGGCTTCATGATTTTGCAGGAGGCTCCCCCGTCAACGGAACGGCGTGAGATCGAAACATACGATTTCCGTCTGACAAATCAGGGTGATCTCCTCAGCGCCGGCTGGGGCATCAATCACGATGAACTTGTTCCTGGTGAATTGATCGTTTCATACCGCAATGCCGTGGGTATCTATCACAGTGCTGAAGAAAAGAATGAGCTTTTGAAAAATTACTGCCGTACCCGGTTCAATTACGGTAAAGAGCGCTACGGCGTGGTCTGCAACGCCTGGGGCTGCGGCAAATTCGGAGAACTCCTCAATCCCCGATTCCTTGCCGATGAGGTCAGAGGTGCCGCCGAGTGCGGTGCTGACAGCTATCAGGTCGATGACCGCTGGCAGAATGGATGTCTGGGGGATCTGTGCTACATGAACAAAGATGTGGTGCTCCGTGACTATTGGAGCATCAATCCGGAGAAGGTGGAGGGCGGCAGCTTTGATTCACTGGTGGCTCTGGCAAAGGAACAGGGGATCAAACTGGCTCTCTGGATCGCGCCCAGTTTGACCAGGAGGTATGAGGACTACCGGGAGTTCGCAGAGCTTGTTCTTGATTTTCACCGCCGCTACGGATTTGAACTTTTCAAGATCGACGGCGCCTTCTTTTCCAACTACCGCGCCGAGCAGAACTTTGAAAAGCTGCTTCAAACTGTCAGTTTGGAAAGCGGCAGAAAGATCTTCTGCAATCTGGATGTGACTGCCGGTATGCGGGGCGGATATTTCAAACTTCTGGAGTACGGCAATCTCTTCCTTGAAAACCGTTACGCCTGCCATCTGTGGGGCACTGGCTACCATCCCTTGCGGACTTTGCGGAACGCATGGAATCTTGCCAAATATGTAAGACTCCAGTACCTGCAGCTTGAGGTGCCCTATTGCTGCGATGTCAATGACGAATTTTACAGATCCCGCAACGAGGTGAACCCCAATGTCTACCCCTGGGATTTCTGGTTCGCTGTTTCCTTTTTCGGCAATCCTCTGCTCTGGTTTGCTCCTTCAACGGTGAAACAGGAGCACCGGGCACTTTCAGCAAAGATGATCGCACTCCACAAAAAATACCGTGAAGAGATCTTTGCCGGTATCATCTCCCCTGTGGGCGATGAACCCGGCGCCGAAACTTTGAGCGGTTTTGTTTCCCGGAAAAATGGCAGAGATGAATTTATCTCCCTCTTCCGCGGTCACGCCTGTGAGAATTCCAGCTTTGATTATGAAGGCGAATGGGAACTGCTGGCAGGCAAAGCAGAGTTTGCTCAAGGCAGGATCACACTCCCTGAAAAAGCCGGATACGCCATACTGAAACGGAAATAAAAAATGACTCTTTCCGCTTTCTGGCTGATACTGCTTTCCATATTTCTCCATGTGGGCTGGAATCTCATCAGCAAGAAAAGTCAGCCGACGGCGGCATTTTATCTGCTGACCTCTGTGACCTCTTTTCTGCTCTACTTTCCCTGTGTCTTTTTTGCGGGGATCGACTGGGGGGCTCTGGGGGCAAAGTTCTGGTGTTTTGTCCTTTTGAGCATTGCTTCTGAGATCCTTTATTTCATCGGGCTGTTCAAGACCTACAGGAGTGCGGATATTTCTCTTGCCTACCCCATGGTGCGGGCGCTGCCGGTGCTGCTGGTGGCGGGAGTGACCTCTCTTTTCGGCATCGGAAAACCTCTGAACGGTACTGCCGTGGCAGGGATCTTTATTGTCTTTGCCGGGTGTCTTCTCATGCCTTTGCAGAAGTTTTCCCAGTTCAGCTGGCGCAATTACATGACACCGGTTCTGGGATACATGATCCTTGCCGCCTGCGGCACAACGGGATACACCATCTTTGACGGTTTGCTGATCCCTCAGATCCTCGCCCATACCAAAGGTCCGCACCTTGCGGCAACGGGAGCTTTTATTTCTCTTTTGGAATTGGGGATCACAACGGGGCTCTCCCTCTATGTTTTCACTTTGAAGAGCGAAAGAGAAAGTCTGAAACAGCTGCTCTTCCGTTCGTGGACGCCCCATATTTGCGGGATCTGCTCCTCTTCTGCCTACATACTGGTGGTCCTTGCCATGCCTCTGGTTTCCAATGTAAGCTATGTGCAGGCATTCCGTCAGATGAGTCTGCCTCTGGGGGTGGCAGCGGGAATATTCATCCTCAAAGAGAAGTGTCCTCCTGTGCGGTTGGCAGGTGTGGGAGCCATTGTCGCAGGACTTGTTATTGCGGCTCTGAAATAGGAAAACTTTTGTTTTTCATCGTTTCGTAATCAATGCTCCGGGTGGAAACATGCCGGGGTGTTTTTTTGTACCGGGGATTGATGAATGAACGCTCAGGAGCAAAGAGGGGAGAAGTGATCCCCGCAAGTTCCATGAAGAAATGGGGCAGATCGGAAGAAAGAAAGGGCGTCTTCAAATTTTTCTGTACTGCTGCAAGCAGTTCCGGACGGGCGAAATCGGGGGAAAACCACAGAAACATGGGGAGTTCCGCAGAAGCCGCAGTGGGGAAGAGGTCTGTGTGCCCTGCAAAATCATCTTCTTCATAAAGTGCTTCACCGTGGTCGGGCAAATAGAGCAGAAATGCGTTTTTCTTTTGGGCTTGGAGCAGTTGGAGCATCTGGAAAAGAAAAGCGTCAAGAGCACGCAGAGAGTCATCGTACTCGTTGAGGAGCCTTTTTTTTTGGGAATTCCCCCCCGTGCGTGAAAAATAGCCCATTTCTTCCGGAAAAGTCTCAGCATATTTCCAATGATTCCCTTTGAGATGGAGTATCAGCAGTTTTTTTGATCCGGGTGATCCCAATATTTTTTCTACTTTATCCATCATTTGAAAGTCATAGCCTATGACCGGATTGGAAAAGGATATGAAGTGGTCCGCCCGCTTTGCCGCAGCAAGAAAGGGAAGGGCGCTTTCACTGTCGGGCATCTGGTTGTAGAGATACCACACCTTGAATCCGGCTTTGCGGAAGATATCAGGCAAAGAGGGATATTTGTAAAAATTGTCAATATCCTTTCCCGCAAGGGTCAGCATTCCCGGCAGTGCCAGATGGGTCATGACATGAGGCGTTACAGCGTTGTCAAAGCGGAAGATCCGGCGGGAAAGAAAAAGTTTTTTCAGCTGGGGAGTGGTATCACGCCGTGCGCCGTAAAGGGAGGAGCGTCTCCGGGAGTGGCTTTCGCCGATAATGAGAAGATAGAGCGCCTCTTTGTCGGAATTGGAGACCTGCAGGGCGGCGGCGGTTGACTCCATGGTGATCTGTCTGCGGCTCTTTTGCCACGATTGGAGAAAGTGTTTCATCCGGGCGGCAGGGGAGGGAACTTGGGATTTGCTTTCTCTTGCAGTGCAGTTGAAAAAGATGAGCACAGTCAGCGTCAGTATGGTAAGTATGCACCAGAGGAGCTTTTGCTTTTTCACCGTGAAAATCACAGCTCCCGCCGCCGGATAAAGCAGCAATATCACCCAGGTGGTAAGACGCATGAAAAAGAGTTGGAAAAATCCTCTGACCTCTCCGGCAGGGGCAATACACATGAGCTGGAGCGTTCCGCAGTCAAAGAGGGTGCCGAAATTGACCAGCAGAAAGATATCCAGCAAGTTGAAAAGAGCGGCTGCGGCACAGACCGCTCCCATCAAAAAAGGTGCCGCCCGGCGGGGAAGGCGGAGTGCGGCAAGGAGCAGAAGGGCTCCGGGGATCCCCCTGAAAAGCAGACCGCCGAACCAGTTGCCCCACTCTTCAGGGGAAAAGGAGAATGCTCCGAAAATCAGCTGCAGCAGGGCGGGGAAGAAAAGCAGATATACGAAAAAAAAACTCCAGCGCCGCAGGAGTGTATCTTGCGGCACCGGAGTTTTGCTGTTTGCTGTTTGGCTCTCTGTCATGCGTTTTCTTTTGGAGTCCGCCATTTGATCCGTTCAAAGAGCAGTATTGCCACAAACAGAAGCAGACACAGAGGCACCAGAAGCATGCTCCACTTCAAAGAGACATTGTCTCCGATTTTTCCCAGCAGCCATGTCATGATACCGCATCCGGGAGTTCCGGCGCAGGAAAGAATGATGTAGACCACTGTGGAATCCAGAAAAGGCATCCGGTCGGTACAGTAGCTCTGTGAACTGGGCCAGAGAGCGGAACAAGCCAGTCCCAGAAGCAGAAAGAGTCCGTAGGCAGCCCAGATGGAAGGAGCAAAGGGCAGTATGAGTCCGGCGATGATACCAGTCCCGGCAGTTCCCAGCAGCATGTGGAAAAGGTACTTCTGGGGGACCACCGCTGCCGCTCCCAGACGACCGATGATCATGCCGATGGAAAAGATCAAGGTCGCCATGGCACCCTGCATGGGGGTGGAGTTGAAGGTCATCCGGACGAAACTTGACGCCCAGAAGGTCAACCCGAACTCTGCTCCGCCCCCCAGGAACATAAGGGCGAAAAAGAGCCAGAATCTTCCTGATTTGAGGATTTTAAGGGTGTGCTGCCAGACGGTTGCCACATCCACCTTTTCGGTTTTGAAGGGATTTTTCTTTTCCGGCAGCAGGAACATGAGTGCCGGAAACATGGCAAAGAGTGCTACTCCACCCAGAATATAACGCCAGTCAACCTTCAAGTTGAGGAGCAGCCCCACCAGAAGGGTCATCATGACGATCCCGATGGACCAGAAGCCGTGCCCGAAATTGATATAGCGGCTGGGCTCGTCATCTTCGTGAAGATCCTGCAGAACAGGGGTGCAGAGTCCTTCAATGATCCCTTCACCGAATCCAGCTACGGCAAGAGCCAGAAAGATGATCCCGTAAGAGGGGGCGACGGCGGCAATGCCTATGCCAAGTCCCATAAGGATCACCGATGTGCCGATGGTAGCTCTTTTGCCCCATTTTCCGGCGGCGAATCCGCAAAAGATCATGGCAAAGACCATAAAGAGACTTCTGCCGATCTGCAGAGCGCCTCCTGCGCCCTGACCGCCGGATTCAAGGGGAAAGTTCAAGGTCCGTGCGATCTCAATGAGGACAACAGGAACAATGACAGAACAGCTGGAGTAAGAGATATATGTCAAGTAAGTGGCATAATCATATCTCCCCAGCTTACGCAAGGAAAATCCCATTTTTTTCTCCGGAGCCTTTTTTTACAGTGAACCTTTGGTGGAAAGTACGCCCTGTACCCGGGGATCAATAGATGTTGCCTGATCCAGAGCTTTGGCGAAGCCTTTGAAGATGGCTTCAAAAAGATGGTGCACCTCACCTGAACAGATCATGCGGATGTGCATGTTGAGTCCGGCGTTGGTGCAAAGCGCTTGGAAAAATTCATAGAAGAGTCGTGCATCAATGTCCTTGATCATGGGGGCAGGGGGCGTCACATCGTAGTAGAGTCCTGCTCTGCCTGAAAGATCAAGGGCGATCATCACCAATGTTTCGTCCATGGGAAGCAGAAAGTTTCCGTAGCGGCGGATACCTTTTTTGTCTCCGGCGGCTTTGACGATGGCTTGTCCGAGGACGATCCCCAGATCTTCCATGGTGTGATGATAGTCCACTTCAATATCCCCTTTTGCCTTGATCTCAAGGTCAAAGAAGCCGTGGCGCGCAAAAAGGTTGAGCATGTGGTCAAGGAAGGGGATCCCCGTATCGACAGAGGCTTTGCCGCTGCCGTCCAGATTTATTGCCACTGAAATGTCGGTTTCGCCGGTGGTACGGCGGATTTCAAAAGTGCGCTCCATAATGATTTTTCTCCGTATTGATTAACGATAATATAGCATGTTGATAATATACACCGGGAAGGGTGTTTTTTCAATAGGGGCGAAAGAATACAAAAAAAATTGTTTTTTTTCTGTTTATGGCTTGACTTTTTGATGTATTTGGTATATTTTAGGTGTGGTTAGGTGTCGATAGGAGTAAAAAGTTTCAATAAGGAGCGGAAAAGTAAAATGATTTTTGTTGGAGAATACGACTACTCCGTTGATCCTCAGGGACGCATCAGTCTTCCCGGGGAGTGGCGGAGCGAGGGGGAAAGCTCCTGGGTCGCTCTGCCCGAAAATGATTCGGCACTGCTCCTGATGAGCGAAAGCGCTCTTCTTGATTTTTTTACTGAATTGCAGAAACTTTCTGTGGCAGATCCTGCGCTGCGTCTGGCTGCCGCCCGTCTGGGCTCTCTGGCGCGGAGCTGCCGTTGTGACCGTCAGGGAAGAGTGACTCTGGCAAAGAATCAGCTTGAAGCGGCGGGGATAAGCAAGAGTATCAAATTGATCGGAGCTGTGACCCATATACGGTTGTGTGCTCCTGAAAAATGGGTCGTCGAAGATGTGGATTCCCGTATCAGCGGCAATTTGACAAGTGTCGCCAAACTGGGTAACGATAACGGAGCTTTGGCAGCTCTGGTGGAAGGAGTGCTGGATCTGTGAGCGAATTTCATCACATACCTGTTCTTGCCGCAGATGTTCTTGAGCATCTGACTTTCCCTGAGGGACAAAAGGTCAGGATGATCGACGGAACTCTGGGCGGCGGCGGTCACAGTTCGCTGCTCCTTGAAAAGTACCCCGATTTGGAGCTTCTGGGCATCGACCGTGACGAAATGGCACTGGAAAACGCTGAGAAAAAACTTGCCTTTGCCAAAGGGCGTTTTCGGCTCTTTCACGGCGAGTACGCCCGCATGAAAGAGTTTGCCGCTGCTGCCGGATGGGACGAGGTTGATGGAATATTGCTGGATATCGGCGTTTCTTCTCCTCAGATCGACCTGCCGGAGCGGGGCTTTTCGTGGCGCCATGAGGGACCTCTGGATATGAGAATGGATCAAAGTTCCGAAGTGACAGCCGGACGGGTGCTCAATTTCAGCTCTGAAGAGGAACTGTTCCGTATCTTCCGGGAGTATGGGGAGTTGCGTTCAGCAGCAAAACTTGCCCGGGCAGTCGTAGAGAAAAGAGAGAACGGCTTTTTCGGTACTACGGCAGATCTGGTGAAATTGTGCGATGAGACACTGGGGAAATCTGCTCCGGGGAAACTGCCCATTCCCACACTGGTGTTTCAGGCGCTCAGGATCGCCGTGAACCGGGAACTGGAACAGCTCGAAGAGGGACTGGCAAGCTCCCTGGAACTGCTGAAAAAGGGGGGCAGGATCGCTGTGATCTCTTTCCACTCTCTTGAGGACAGGATCGTAAAGGATTTTTTCCGCCGGGAAAGCACAGGGTGTGTCTGTCCCCCCGGATTGCCGGTCTGCTGCTGCGGACATCAGGCACTTTTGACTCTGCCTTTGCGCTCCAAAGCAGTGACAGCTTCAAAAGAGGAGCTGAAAAAGAACCCCAGAGCAGCTTGTGCCAAGCTGCGGGTGGCTGAAAAGTTGTAAAAATAAGTTTGTTGAACATATAAATATTGGAAAATCAGGAAAATGGAGGGAATGTTATGAACTTGTATCCGGCAAGATCCAACGGTACCGGCAGCGAGCGCAGAAGACGCAACAACGGAAATACCATGAATTACGGCGGCTTTGTTGTTAAATTTATATTGGTCATCATTGCTTTTATGGGGGTGCTGGTGGGGCATCTCTATTTGCGCCAGCAAAGTGTCAAGTCCGCAGACAGGACTGATGATATCAAAAAGCAGATCCAGGAGGTGAAAGCTGAGAATTGTCATCTCCGCAACACCATTGAAGAGCTCAAAAACTGGAGTCATATCAGCAAAAAGATCGCCCAGTTCAAATTGCCCCTTGTGCAGGCGGCTTTCGGACAGATCATTTCCATTGGCGTGTATACTCCTGAACAGGCTGCCAATATTCCTTTGACACCTTTGAAGGTGGCGTCCAGTGCCGTCTATCCATCCCGCAGGAGATGATTTGCAATGGGGCAAAACAGGAAAGCAGTTGAAAATTCTGTCAGTACTCCCGAGTCCATCCGTGTCCGTATCCGTTTCATGGCTGGACTCTTGACTCTTGTGGGGCTTTGTCTCTGCGGCCGCTTTTTTTACATTCAGGTCATGCAGCGTGACCACTATCTTGCTGAAGCGCGCAAGATCTACACTCAGAAACAGACCGTCACCGGGCAGCGCGGAGAGATTTTTGACCGCAACGGCAATTTGCTGGTTGCCAATTCCCCCCGGTTGAATGTTGAGTGTTCCCCTTACAATGTCAAAAAAGAGGAGGATCGCCGCCGTCTGGCATGGATCCTTGCACAGCACTTTCCGGAAAAATCCTACCGTGACTACTATTTCCGCCTTGACAGATTCCGCACCGTTACCGGTAAAGATGGTAAAAGCGTCAAACGCCGGAACCATTATTTTCTTGTGAAGCGCAACGCTTCTCTTGAAGAGGTGCGGCGTCTCAAGGCGGCATTGACACCTCCGGAGGAGAAGAATAAGCAGAGTAAAAAGGGTAAAAAGAAAAAGGAGAAAAAACAGGATCTGCGCCGGGTTTTTACCTATTCTCCCGGTGTCGTCCGTGTTTATCCCAAGGGCAGGATGCTTGCCAATCTGCTGGGATATGTGGATGTCGAAAACGATATGCTCAAGCCCCGGAACGGAGTCGAAATGCGTTTCAACGCGGCAATGACTCCAGAAAAGAGGAGGAATGTTTTTGAGAGGACTCCTGCGGGGCATCCCATTATTTTTGCCGATAACAAGATCTTCACGCCCGCCGACGGCAAGGATATTTTTCTGACGATCCTTGAACCGGTACAGGCGATCCTTGAGGAGGAATTGGATGCCGCCTTTGAAAAGTGGCAGCCGGAAGGTATTTTTGCTGCTATTGCAGATCCCCGGACCGGTGAGATCCTCGCCATTGCCCAGCGTCCCACCTTTGATCCGGGCAACCGGGCGACCTACAAAAATCAGGGGGCAGTCAGAATGCGCTATGTTCAGGACCTTTACGAACCCGGATCCCTTGCCAAGCCCTTTACGGTGCTCCGGGCATTGGAACGCAACATCGTCAGACCTGAAGATCTTATTGATTGTGAAGGCGGCTACTGGAAAGAAAAGAAATTGAAAGATGTGGGCTCTTACAAGATGCTGAGTGTCTCTGATGTGATAAAAAAATCCAGCAACATCGGTACTGCGAAGATTGCAACGATGCTGGGGAAGGAGGAGGTCGATCATGCTTTGCGCCGTTTCGGATTCAACTCCCGCAGCGGATTGCCTTTCCCCAACGAACAGCGGGGATTTTTCCCGCAGCCCCGCCGCTGGGATTCCCTTGCCATTACCCGTATTCCCATCGGATACAGTTTCAACACCACGCTTCTCCAGCTGCTGAGGGCCTATTGCGGACTTGCCAATAACGGCAAGTTGCCCTACCTCAAGCTGATCCACGGGATCCGCGATCCCCAAACCGGTAAAATTGAAAAAGTCCCATCAGGGAGCTTTATTGAAACGGGTGCAGATCCTGAACAGCTTTACAAAGTCATAGACATGATGATTTCTGTTACTGCCCGTGACGGAACGGCAAGGCGTGCGGCGATTCCCGGATTTCAGGTGGCGGGCAAAACCGGAACCAGCCGGAAGAACCTTGAAGCTGTGAGGGATCCGGTAACTAAAAAGATCATTCGCAAAAGCGGCTATGCTGACAATCAGTACTACACCAGTTTCGGCGGTTTTGTACCTGCTCATGAGGCAAAGCTGGTGATGGTCGTCACCGTAGACAACCCCAAAGGAGGCAGCGGCGGCGGAGCTGTCGCAGCCCCCATTTTCCAGAAAACAGTGGAACGGGCGCTGCGCTACCTCAACGTACAGCCCACGGAACCCGTGATCCTGCCCCGCAGCAGACGGCGTTGAACCGAAAATACTTTCTCCCCGAATCCCAATCATTCTCCCCATTATTTTACAACATTTAACAAATCCTCATAGCAGGATACATGGTCATATACCACAGAATCGGTACTGATAGCAGCAAAATGTTTTCTGGCACACTGAATTTTGGCTGACTCAATTTTCCGCAATTGCAGTGTGGAAAGATCGCCCTTGGTCTCCGCGACGAAATAAATATGCTTTACCTTTGCTGAATCAAATGCGATTGCCCAGTCAGGATTGTATTTTCCTACGGGTGTATTGATATAAAATCCCCTCGGTAATTTAACATACAGTACAACTTCGTTGGCGGCTTCCAACTCCTCTGCAAATTTTTGTTCTGATGCTTTGGAGTCAAAAATCAGATAATCATACAGATGCTTCGGAGAGATCATTGCATTGACACCGAGCTGTCCCTTCATATTAGGTTTAGTGAAAATATCTGTAGTGTGCGTTTCAGTCAACTTATTATAAGTGATCTGCTGCACAATGACAGTTGCTTTCTGTTCATTGATCAAAGTCGAGGTTTTGATAATAAACTCTTCCGGATTGCGTTTGAACATTGCAAACTTTTCGGCATTGATCCCTTTCAGGATTTTTGCAACTGCATCTCTGGTCAATCCGGTTTCTGCAACAATTTTTCCAATGAGATCATATTTTACGCTGCTGCTTGCCGCCGTTTTCAGATTATCATCTGTATCTCGTTGAGGCTTAGAGAACGCTGTCCCCTCAAGCAACGCATCTTTTGACTGAATGGTTCCCATTTCTCCGGACTCAATGACCGCAAAGATTCTGGAAACTCTCAACTCAGTATTGATCTGCTGGATAGCTTTTCGGATAAGCTCATCTGTGTCAAAATCGACAATGTAAGCTGTTTTGGCACTGATTTGTTTCCAGAGTTCCTGAAACTCTTTGCGGTTGAGTTTATTCTTATCAAGATGCAAAGAAACATTGTTTTTGCTGGCATCTTCCGGAGCAAGTTTTGCCGGATCATAAATGCTGTCAATAATTTTCACAATGTCATCGCGATAACTTTCCATACTTTCCGGCAAAGCAAGTTTTCCGGCGGCCTTGTCATCATAGTATTTATCCGTCAAAGTCTTTTTGCGGATATCAATATACTGATTTGCCGCTATCGAAAAAATGATTTCACTGGCATCATCTGCCGAGAGAACAGCTTCTTCACCTCTGGCATTATGCACAACTTTGTTGATAAAAAGCGTGTCGGTGATTTGCCGGGGGCGATCTGCTACTGCTTCAGCATATTCTGTTTGCAGAGCCTTGGCAAAACTGTCATAGGACTCGTTAGCAATAACTGTCAAGACATTTATTTTCTGAACATCGCCGCCTAAAACCGAAGCGTCCTGCCGTTCTCCGAATTGATTGACGCACAAACGCAAACCACGTCCGACTTCCTGCCGCTTACGGATTTCCGCAGAACTCTGCTTCAGAGTGCAAATCTGGAACACATTGGGGTTATCCCAACCTTCACGCAGTGCAGAGTGAGAGAAGATAAAACGCACCGGCTCGCTGCGATCCAACAGCCGTTCTTTATTTTTCATAATCAGGTCGTAAGCATCGGTATCGTCAGAACGCCCTTCTTTTTTATCAATTTTTCCATCAATCATCTGCTTGCTCTTTTTATCAATGGAAAAATATCCGGCATGAGTTTCAGCAGCAGATATGTTGCGCAGATAGTTCTGGAAAGCTTCATCAAACGCTAATTCATTCAGATAGTTCTGCACGATAGCACTATATTCTTCTTCAAAAATATCAGCGTAAATGCCGTTCATTGCCACAGAGTTTTCATAAACTTTGTATTTAGCAACCTCATCAATGAAGAAGAGCGAAAGAACCTTGATACCCTTGTGAAAGAGCTGGCGTTCACGCTCCA